>JAGLBF010000099.1 GCA_018260375.1 Deinococcus sp. | reverse complement strand
CTTTTCCGACTGTGGTGGAATGGAGCGGCAGTCCGTATGAATGGGGTAAGTGAGAGTTGTAACTCATGCTCCACTCTGGACGCTCGAACGCCCGCCGCGCCGCTTCCTTCCGAAACTTCCTGGTTTCTCGGTCTTCGCCTCCCACCGGCCCATAAACACGGTTAAGGTGCTCACTAATTTCCTCACTTGTCACTCGTTCCCGTTCTAAACGCTCTGTCTTTTCATCGGTCACGCCTGATTCTTGCACTCAAATGAGGTCTATTTTGCCTTCTCAACTCCATATCCTCCCCATTCGTCACCACGGCCCAGGCAGCGCCCGCAGCGTGCTGGCAGCGCTGGACACGCTGCGGCCCACCACGTTGCTGGTGGAAGGCCCGCCCGATGCTGACCCACTCATCCCCTTTCTGGCGCACCAAGGCACCGTGCCGCCCGTCGCGGTACTGGCGTATGTGCAGGGCCAGCCCGAACATTCAGTGTTTTACCCGCTGGCGGAGTTTTCGCCCGAATGGGTGGCAATTCGCTGGGCGCTGCAACAGGGCGTGCCCGTGGGCTTTATGGATTTGCCCGCCGCCGTGACGCTGGCGCAGCAGGAAGCCGCCCCCGAACCAACTGAAACCGGAACAGAACCGCCCGACCACACCAAAGAAAATAATGCCGAAAAAGATCAGGCCGAAGACGCCCAGTCCGTCCGTGCTGACCCACTCGCGCTGCTGGCTCAGGCAGCGGGCTATAGCGACTTTGAACGCTGGTGGGACGCGCTGGTGGAGTCCCACGGCGAGGACATTTTTGAGGCGGTCAATGAGGTCATGGCCGCCGTTCGTGAGGAGAATGACGGCTTCACTTCCGGTCGCGACCTCATCCGCGAGGCCCAGATGCGCGAGATTATCCGCGCCGCTCTCAAAAAGGGCGACGTAACGGTAGTCTGCGGCGCATGGCACGCCCCCGCGCTCACGCCCGAAGTGCTGGAACGCGAGAAAAAGAACGACGGGGCGCAGCTTAAGGGTCTGCCCAAAGTCAAAACCAACCTCACCGTCACGCCCTGGACACACGGGCGGCTCACGCAGGCGAGCGGCTACGGCGCGGGCATCACCTCGCCGGGGTGGTACGCACACCTGTTCGCCACGCCCGCACACGTTTCCGAAAGCTGGCTGACCCGTTCGGCCCGGCTGCTGCGGGAAAAGGGGCTAGACGCCTCTAGCGCACAGGTCATTGACGCGACCCGTCTGGCCGAAGCACTAGCGGCGCTGCGGGGGCGCAGTCTGGCGGGGCTGGACGAACTTACCGACGCCACTCAGGCGGTGTTTGCCTGGGACAGTGACACGCCCTTGCGCCTATTGTCTGAGCAGCTTTTTGTGGGCGAGCTCCTGGGCAGCGTCCCCGCCGAAGTTCCCGCCGTGCCGCTGGCACAAGACCTCGCGGCGATCCTCAAGACTCTGCGGCTGAAGCAAGAAGCCGTGACCCGTGAGATCACACTGGACCTGCGCGAAGATGCGGGCCTGCAAAAGTCGCAGCTCTTTCACCGCCTCAACCTGCTGGGCATCCCCTGGGCACGCGCAAGTGATGCGAGCGGCACTGGAACTTTTAAAGAAGCCTGGACGCTGCGCTGGGAACCCGAGTACGCGGTGCGCCTGATTGAGGCCAGTCGTTACGGCAACACGCTTGTAAGGGCTGCCAACAGCGCCGCCGTGTCCCGCGCCCGCGCCGCCGAACTGGGCGAGCTGGCCAAGCTGCTGGAGGTAGCCCGCCTGTCGGGACTACCCGGCGCCACCCGCTTTGCACTGCAGCGGCTAGACGAACGCGCCGCGAGTGCCGACACCGCCGCACTGCTAGAGGCGCTGCCCCCGCTGGCAAGGCTGGCCCGCTACGGCGACGTTCGCAGCCGTGAGGGCGATGACCCGCGCCCGGTGTTCCGCACCATCACCGCCCGTGCCGCCGCTGGTCTACCCAACGCCGCCCACGCGCTGAATGAGGCTGCCGCGCAGGACTTGCAGAAACTGGTGGCGGCGGCCGACAGCGCCGTGCGGTTGCTAGACGATGCCGAAGCCTCCGCCGAGTGGGTGCTGGCCCTGCACGCCCTTGACACGGACGGCACCTCGCCACTGCTGCGCGGCGACGCGGTGGCCCGGTTGCGTGACCGTGCACTGCTGGACGAAGAAGCCGTGCGCGTGCGGCTGGGCGCGGCTTTGGCCCCAGGTGAGGACGTGCTGACGGTGGCGGCGTGGCTAGACGGCTTTCTGGGCGAAGGCGGGCAAACCCTGCTCCACGACGCGGGCGCACTGGGCCTGCTGGACGGCTGGGTGGTCAGCCTAGACCCCGAACAGTTTGACGCGGTTCTGCCTGCGCTGCGGCGTTCGCTCTCGCGCATAGAACCCCCCGAGCGCCGCCGCCTGGGTGAAGATTTGCGCGGCCTACAGCGCGAAGTAGTAGGCGCAGCGGTAGATGACGACCTGGGAATGCTGGCGGTAGCGGTAGGGCTGCGGATGCTAGGGGTGAGGGAGTGAACAAGGCAGACACTCAACTTTTATGACACTTAAACTCTGCCAGGTCACCCCGCACGCCCTCACCTTTGCAGACGGTCAAAGCCTGCACTGGGCTGATATTGAACGAGTCACATGGCAAGGTGAGATGGAGCACTGGCTTTTGCATACGCCAGCGCAACAGTGGTCGTTCAAGCGGCCCACTGGTTGGCTAGGCATCCAAGTAGACGCAGCCCTGTACGCCCTCCCACAAAGTCAAGGTTTTTGGGGTAGTACCACTACTGCCCGCATTCCCACCGATGTAGAAGTATGGCTGGGGCAAACCCCACAGCTTGACCTACGCAAATGGCAACAAATGGTCTGGGCGCAAGTTCTCGATGGGGTACTGAGAGGGTTAATGTGGTGCGGCCTAGCTTTTGGTATTTGGCTGCTCGTTCATAACACTAAAACAGGGCTTAGCTTGCTGTTGGCTATGGTAGGCGTAGTGCTGTGTCAAATAGTTCGTTACTATCTAACAAGTGCCCTTCTTAAAGCTGAAGAACGCATTATAATGAATCTAAGTGTACAGCCTAACAGTATTATCGTCACATATTCCACGGGCCAAACTGAAACCCTCTCGCTTGACCACCTTCAGGCCGTTCGCATCCTGACCACGAGTGACGGGCCCTTTGCCCCCGACCTTTATTTTGTGCTGGAAGGCACTTGGGGCGTGCGGGTCATTGACGGCGGCCTAATTGACGGCGGCTTAGACGACTGCCAGCACCTATTTGGCCTGTTTGACCGCCTGCCCAACTTTGACCACCAAAAGTCTGTAGAGGCTATGGGCAGCACCACAACTACCGTTTTTGAGGTCTGGCAAGCGCCGCCGCAAGGAGTTACTGTATGACACAACCTCAACCCCTGACTGACCACCTCGCAGCCGAACGACTGCGCCGCTGGCGCTTACTTCTCGGCGGCGATACCCGCAGCGGCGAAAAGGCCGACGGTACCGGCTGCGAACTGGGCGAACATGACGCCCGCCTGGACGCGGCGCTGGCCTCGCTGTACGACGGCGCACCCTTTATCATGCATACCAAGCGCCCCGAAAAGCAACAAAAAACCCGCAAAAACGTCGGCTTTGGGGCCAGTGCGCCCGCTGTGGCGGCTTGGTTGGGCGAGGTGCGCGACCTGTTTCCGCACAGCACCGTGCAAGTCATGCAGACTGACGCGGTGGAGCGGCTGAACCTTACAACGCTGCTGCTTGAGCCAGAGCTGATGGAACACATTCAGCCCGATGTGCATATGGCGGCAACCCTGCTGAGCCTCAAGGACGCCATGCCAGACAACGCCAAAGCACTGGCGCGGCAGGTGGTACAGAAGGTGGTCGATGACCTGAGTACGCGCCTGGCCGAGCCGCTTCGCAGCGCCGTGTCGGGCAGCCTCAACCGCTCACAGCGCAACATTCGCCCGCGACAAAATGAAATTGACTGGGGCAAGACGGTGTTGAAAAACCTGAAGACCTATGACCCCGAGCGAAAAACCATCATCCCCGAAAAGCTGGTGGGCTACGGGCGGGCGCGGCGGCAACTCAAGGCCGTGACGCTTTGTCTTGACCAGTCGGGCAGCATGGCAAGCAGCGTGGTGTATGCCGGGATTTTTGGCGCGGTGCTGGCGAGTTTGCCTAGCCTCCACACCAATGTGGTGGTGTACGACACGGCGGTGGTTGACCTGACCGAGCATCTCAGCGACCCGGTAGATGTGCTGTTTGGCGTGCAACTGGGCGGCGGCAACGACACCCCGCTGGCGCTGCAATATTGCCGCCACCTGCTGACCAACCCCACTGAGCATACCTTTGTGCTGATTTCTGACCTGTACGAAGGCTCTGGCAGTGCCGAAATGATACGCCGCCTGCACGAGTTTACTGAGATGGGAGCGCGGGTGATTGTGCTGCTGGCGCTGGATGATGACGGCACACCCAGCTACGACCACGAAAACGCCGCTCAACTCGCCGCGCTGGGCATTCCAGTGTTTGCCTGCACCCCTGACCACTTTCCCGACCTGATGGCCTCAGCACTTGCCGGGGCTGACATCAGTGCCTGGGCCGCCGCACGTGGCATTGTGACGGCGCGGGCGAGCAGTTAGTTAACCATCCGCATAGGTGCTTATCTCCGGAGACATCTCTGTACTCAGATCCGTCTGCTCTAGTGCAGCAATAAGGCCTGCTTGTTGAAATTTAAAAAGCCTAAGGCGCATTTTACCTACCGTAGTATCCAAGCGCTGTGCCAGCTGTTCAGCATTTAAGCCCGCTGCTTCATTACAAAGCTGCAAAGCTACGGCTTGCCACTGCTGCTGCAACTCATTAGACAACTCAGGCGCGTAACCTCCTTCTACATTCACAAAAGGAACGCTGCCTAGAGGCACTGAGAAATGAACAGGATGGGTTATATCTGGTTTAGGAAGCTGCTCAACATTTATAGACGCGGCAGATTCCAATAACCGCTTCAGATTCATAGGGGTCGCTTCTTCACCAAATTCAGACTTTTCACAAGGCATAAAAGAAGAGTAACCTGAGGTAATTTTTAATAAATCAGCCAGTATTTTCACAACCTCACTGCGTTTCCACACAAGAACATGATCAACGTGTAGTGTCTGCAGTGTACCCTGGTGTAAACCCAGTCTGTAAATAGGCAGGCCAGCAAATTCGCGTAGAGTCAGGTGGCCTGTCAGCAAGCCGTTTTGCTCCAGTAGGGCCTTAATAGCAATATCTCTTAGGTCTTCATTCATACCTATGCCTCTCATGTAGGCTCATCCCTTGCTGTAACTGAGCCGGTAATGTTCTCTAGGGTAAAAAGTATGCCGTAGCGTACTCAAAATTTTAGCGGGTTTTCGTTCATCTTATAAATGAGTCTCTATACAGCAAAGCAGTTTTTTACAAGGGCAGGCGTTAAAAAAATCAATATACTTAGGATTATCCTTATGGTCTCACCAAAAAGTGGCCTTAAACGGCGCACAATACAGCATGTTACGTTTTCTTCTGGTATCAGCGGCGATGGTGCTCGGCAGTGTGGGCGCGGCACAACCCCTCACCTTGCAAGCCCCAACAGGATTTAAGGTATCTCCCTATGCCCAGGGTTTTAAAAACCCGCGTTTTATGGTGCAGGCCCCCAACGGTGATGTGCTGGTCAGCGACATGTCTGCGGGTAAGGTGTATATGCTGCCGCATTCGGCTCCCGATAAGCCTGTGGTATACGCCCAGGGGCTTCACTCGCCGCACGGCCTGGCGCTGCACGGCGGCTACCTGTATGTTGCCAACACCGACAGCGTGGTGCGCTTTGCCTACAAAGCGGGCGACCAAAAGGGCCAGACCCCCCAAAAGCTGCTTAGCCTGCCCACAGGAGGTCACTTTACGCGCACGGTAGTGTTTGACCAGGCCGGCAAAATGTACGTGTCGGTGGGTAGCAGTTGCAACGTGTGCGAAGAGAGCGACCCGCACCGCGCCGCTGTATGGGTCTATGATGCAGACGGCAAAAATGGCAAGCCCTACGCCACGGGTCTTCGCAACGCGGTAGGACTGGCCTGGTTGGACGGGGTGCTGTACGCCAGCAACAATGGACGAGATAACCTGGGCGATAACCTGCCGCCAGAGGGCTTTTACAAACTGGCAAGCGGTGCCTTTTTTGGCTGGCCCTACTGTTACACTGTCAAAGCGGGGCAGCCGCAAGTGTGGGATAAAGATTTTGGACGTAAAAACCCCGCTGCCTGCACAGGAGCTACCCCTGCCTTTGCGCTGACCACTGCCCACGCTGCGCCGCTGGGTATAGCGGCCTACACGGGGCAGCAGTTTCCTGTAGCCTACCGCAAAATTTTTGCCGCGCTGCACGGCTCCTGGAACCGCTCGCAAAAAAGTGGCTACAAACTGGTGATGATAGACCCAAAAACGGGCCAAGTCAGCGACTTTGTCACGGGCTTTTTGCGCGGCCAAACCACCCTGGGCCGTCCTGCTGGAGTACTGGCCTTGGCAGACGGCAGCCTGCTCTTTACTGACGACCAAAATGGCGTCGTCTACCGCGTGAGCTACGGCAGATAACATATATTCAGAATAAAATAGGAAAAGCACACGCTTCGTGATGATACAAGCAGCGCTTTTCCTATAGTACTGGATTGAAGCGCAGTCCGTATTACTTGCGGCTCAGCGAATAACGACCAGGGCCCATAAGCGCTAAAGCCACCGCCGCGACCAAAAGAACCAGAGGATATTCAACACCGTTGGGGCTAAAAAAGCCGTTGGGCAGGTGTACCGTAGCAATAGCGCCCAACATGATAAATGCCAGCGCCGCGCCAGCGTAGCGGGTAAAGAGGCCGAGTACCAGCAACAGGCCGCCCAGCAGCTCAATGATGCTCGTCAGTGGAGCCATCACACCGGGCATAGGTACGCCCATTTTACCAAAAGCCCCCGTTACCCCGCTCATGCCGAACATCACAAACTTTTGGTATGCGTGAGCCAAAAAGGTACCGCCCACCACCAGGCGCAGCAGCAACATGCCGATGTCGTAACCAGCGGGCACGGCAATTTGTGTAGTAGGTACGGTCACAGTTTCAGTTTGGTTGGGGACGTAGGTCATATTAAAGCTCCTTTTGGGTGTGATTGGGTGTGATGAGGGTAGTTGTACAAACGGCTATCAGACAAAAAATAAAACACTGAACGTTCAGGAGTTGAGCAGCTGAATCAGGCCCAGCAGTTCATCAGCTTGCGGCCCGTTGAGTGCGGCAAACTGCTGTTGGTGCAGCGCCAGCATAGGCTGATCTAGGGTGGCGAGTAATGCGAGGGCCGCAGGGGTAATCTGAGTGCTTACCACACGGCGGTCTGCCTGGTCGCGGCTTCGGCTAATCATGCCCTGTTTTTCTAGGCGGTCAAGCAGACGGGTCATATCAGGCTCGCGTGTGAGCAGCTGGGCAGAAATAGCAGAGCAGTTTAGCGGTTTGTCCGCCCCGCGCAGGATACGCAGCACGTTGTATTGCGGCCCGCTCAGCCCGTGCTGGCGCAACAGCTCAGCACTCTGAGCGCTTTGGTTACTCGCCACTCGCTGCAAGCCGACATACAGCTGGCGGACTAGAGTTGGTGAATGAATCACGGTTGAATGGGTTGCAGTACATGTAGTCATAAACAGTGTGTGACAGCACCTTTACTTGCTGACTGGGCTATATTACTCGTTACAACAACTATTGTCAAGAGGTGGAAATCAAGCCGCACCAACACCTAGGACAGATTACGATGAGAGCAGAAATAACCTAATTGAATTCGGGCGAATGCGACTAGAAAAAGATACGGGTTCCCTGGTAGGGAAGCGTAGGCACGAAGCCGCTGCCTGTGCGGGAATGAAATAAAATCCGTAAAAATGCTGCGCAGACTTGCTGTGAGCCGTCCTCTTCCCTACCCGCTTCGGCTAGGCAGCAAAACGCCGACCTCCATAAAGGGAGAGTCGGCTTGGTTAACAGAAGTGGGCGTATATCTATATACTAGTTGCCCAAAACTGAAGTTTAGGCGCTAGGAATACGAATAACTTGGCCTATTTCAATGCGGTCGGGGTCAGAAATGTTATTATAGTGGGCAATATCTTTGTAACGCATAGGATCGCCAAAGTAATGCTGGGCTATTTCACTGAGGGTGTCGCCTGATTTAACGGTATAGGTTACGTCACCGCTGCTTTCATCTTTTTGCTGGGTCATCTCTTTGACATTCTTAATGACCTTCAGGCCGCTTATATCCACTGCAGTTACGCCACTGGTGCCGCGAGCAAGCTGCTCAGCGAGGCGCTGCTCGTGCTCGCTGTCAACCGCGCCGCGCAAAATGATGCTGCTGCCACTTTGCAGTACGTCAATGGGGTTATTAGCAAGTTCTCCGTTGCTGCGAATAGCGCTGTATACCTGCTTAGCCAGTTGACTGCTGTCTACAGCCTGCTGAATCTCCTGCTCAATGCTATCAAAGGTAGCGCTGGGGGCATCAGGCAGCACAGTTTCACTGCTGGCCTGCACGTCGCTGCCTTGCACGTTACTGGCTTGCACGTCGCTGGCCTGCTCCTGAACGACCAGACCGCTGACATCCACAGTCGTCACACCGCTAATGCCCTGAGCCGTTACCTTGACCAGTTCACCGTACTGGCTTCTGGGCACCATGCCCGTAACCGTCACCGTACCGCCCTGCTCCTGTACCTGCAAACCGAGATCTTGCAAGCGAGGTTGCGCGCTGAGAGCTTCTTTTACACGATCTGCCGTAGATTTTCCAAAGGGCCACATGCCTGCCAGTGTACGCTGCCGTGCAGGCCAAGTGTATGCCGACTGAGAATAACTAAAGAAACGCTTGAGCCAATAATGGGTAACTTGAGTATAAGGTGAGAAGGATGAAGGAGCCAGCTCGCAAGTGGTGCAGCCGCTTATTCTGCTGGCCTTCTATCATCGCCTTTTTAACAATGTTGAGGTCAGAATCTGTAGGAGTTATACGGATTCCGATTGATTTGGCGTACTTCCGAATCAATCAGGGCGGATGCGA
>JAGLBF010000098.1 GCA_018260375.1 Deinococcus sp. | reverse complement strand
TTCGCCCGCATCGTCGCGGCGGCAGGCAACAGCGGCAATCTGGTGCAGCAGTGGGTGGACGCCAAACCCGTCAACCTGGCCGACCTCAAGAACAGCGGCCCTGCGCACTGCTATTTTACGCCACAGCAGGGCGTGAACGCTTGGAATGAGCTGCGCGGCTGGGTTGAACAAGGTGTAAAGCCCGAAGAAGGCCTGAACATCACCACAACAAAATAATATAGATTCTGCTCCATCCCAGCACAGTTACAGAGGTGCTGTCTGCACTTCTATTTACCCCCCGACCTGATGGCCAGGAGCCGACAGCCGCCTGGTCACCCTGTGGTTCATCTTCAAAGATTTTGCCTGCGCGGGTACAGTGCGTATAAAGGCTAGCCAGTAGCGTCGCCTGTCGCCTCATTCTCTAGGAGGAGGGGTAACTTTATCTCTACTTCAGCCCCACCGCCCTGTACGTTGCGGGCGTGTACCTGTCCACCGTGGGCCTGAACCAGTACGGCAACAATCGCCAGGCCTAGTCCTGAGCCGCCGTAGTCGCGGTTGCGGCTTTCATCGGCGCGGTAAAAGCGTGAAAAGAGGTGTGGCAAGCTGCCCTGGTCAAAGCCTTTGCCCGTATCGCGCACACGAAGCACCGCCCACAGATCCTCTTGCCGCGTTTGTACGGTGATGTGGGTGCCACTTGAGGTATAGCGCACGGCATTTTCAAGCAGATTGATGAGTATCTGGCTCAGGCGGTCGCGGTCAGCCAGCACAGGCAATTCGGCTTTGGTCAGGTCGGTGTTTAGGTGTCGCCCTGACGCGCTGGCTTTGCTGGCGTAGCTCTGGGCAATGCGCCCCGACAGCGCCGAAAGGTCAAGCGGCAAGCGCTGCAACGGCAGGCGACCTGCGTCAGCCAGCGACAGGGTACGCAGGTCAGACACCAGGCGGGTGAGCAGTTCTATCTGCGCGCCGATGAGGGCCAGCTCATTGGGGACGGGCTGCAAAATGCCGTCTTCAAAGGCGTCTAGGCGGGCTTGCACCACAGCCAGGGGGGTGCGCAGTTCGTGGGCAATATCGGCAATCATGTCACGCCGCTCGCGCTCTAACTGATCTAGGCTGCTCGCCATTTGGTTAAAGTGCCGCGTTAGGCTCACTATTTCGGCGCTGCCAGGAAGCTGCCGCGCCCGCGCACTGAGATCGCCGCTCGCTACCAGCTGCGCGGCGCGTGACACTTCGTCTATCGGCTGGGCAATGCGCCGTGCGAGCACTGCCCCCACCAGTACCGCTCCTAGCCCCGAAATAACAATAGCCAACAGCAAATTATTAAGCAGTTCGCGCCTAAACCGCTCAGTCCGTGAGGGGCGCGGTGGAGGCGTCAGCCGCGCTGTGCCGTTGGGTCTATCTGGGATTTGTGGGATTTGGGGTACGCTGCGCACCACCCGGCCCCCAGTCGCCTCAGCCACACTCGCGCCCCCAGGGCCAGCGTTACTTTGCCGTTGCTTGCTATCAGGGTCAAGCTGCAGGTGCCACTCTGGGGGCATGGCGGCGATCTGGCGCTTTACCGAGTAATCAGAAACCACCACCATGCTCAGCGCCATCAGTATGGTCATCAGTAACATAGCGGCAATGATGCTCACCGAAAGGCGTTGCCAGGGTTTTGGAGCAGGGGGCAGGGTATCAGGCATATCGTGGGGGATGTAGGCATGTGCGGTGAGGAGACGGCTGGAATCTTTGAGGCAGGTTGCTCTTCATCGGTTGTCACGCCCTTGCCTTGTTACTTTGCCACGTTTTAGCCCCTGACCTCCAAGCCTCTCTATGCTTATCCACTTATCCATGCTGAGCGATCTATGCTGACAGCCTGTAGCCTACCCCGCGCACCGTGTGTAGCAAACCTGTGGCGCCAGCAGCTTCTAGTTTGCGGCGAGCACCTGCCAGGTGGGCATCTACGACACGCTCTAGTGCGTCACTATCGGGCAGAGCGGCGGCGAGCAGTTCTTCGCGGGTAAAGGCCCGTCCGGGCGCGGCGGCGAGGTGAGCGAGCAGCCGAAACTCAGTCGGCGTGAGTGACAGTTGTTGACCCTGTACACTGGCGCTCACGGCGCGGCGGTCAATTTCCAGTGGGCCTACCCGCAGCGGGGTGCTGTCATGGCTGTCGGGTACATTTGCCGTGCGGCGCAGCACCGCCCGCACCCGCGCCATCACCTCGCGCGGGCGAAAGGGCTTGACTATATAATCATCGGCCCCCAGCTCTAGGCCCACAATCTGATCAGCCTCTTCGGCGCGGGCGGTGACCAGTATGACGGGTGTGGCGCCGTCTTGCCGAATGGCGCGCAGTACGTCTAGCCCGCTTTTGCCAGGCAGCATAATGTCAAGCAGTACCAAGTCGGGCCTGGAGGCGCGGTACAGGGTCAGTGCCGTATGACCGTCGGCGGCCTTTTCGCAGTGAAAGCCTTCTTGCCTAGCGTAAGCTTCTAGCACGTCTGCTAGGTTCGGCTCATCTTCAACAATGAGAATCAGGGCGCTCATGAGCATAGTCTAAGCGGTCTTTGTACATGTTCTGAACAGAGCAGCGGGGCTTTTCTTCGCCAAATCTTCACAGGGTAGGGCTGCTAGGAGGAGTACTGTGAGGCCCGCTGAGAGACAGAGAGGCATAGTCACCTGCGCTGCTCGGCTGCTAGAATTATCAGCTATGGCAGGACATAGTAAATGGGCGCAGATCAAGCGCAAAAAGGGAGCCAACGACAAAAAGCGTTCGGCTGTGATCAGCAAGCACTTGCGGGCCATTACCGCCGCCGTACGCAGCGGAGGCAGTGGTGACCCCGCCGCCAACCTGAGCCTCAAAAACGCGGTGGCCGCCGCCAAGACTGACACCGTGCCGGTAGATAACATTGAAGGCGCGATTAAGCGGGCGATGGGCGCCACCGAAGGGGCCGCTGAGTATAAAGAAGCCAGCTATGAAGGCTATGGTGCGGGCGGCACGGCGATTTATATTGAAGCCCTCACCGACAATGTTAACCGCACAGTCGCTGACGTGCGCAGCGTATTCAATAAGCGCGGCGGTAACCTGGGCAACAGCGGCTCAGTGGCCTGGCAGTTTGAAAACAAAGGGGTCATCTTTTTACCCGACCAGTCTGAGACAGCCCAAGAAGCCGCCATTGAACTGGGCGCTGAAGACTTTACTGAAACCGAAGATGGCCTGGAGATTACCACCGCGCCCACCGATCTTTACGCTGTATCCGAGGGCCTGACGGAGCGCGGATTTAAAGTAGAAAGTGCCCAGCTTTCGCGCATTCCCAGCAACACTGTGGCCGTTTCGGGTGACGACGCACGCAAGCTGATGGCGCTGATAGAAGCCCTTGAAGAGCTGGATGACGTACAAAATGTCTACACCAACGCCGAATGGCCTGAAGACTACGAAGAAGAATAAGGACTGCGATTCAATCAGGTCGTTTTTAATTTGATCGGGGCAGATGCGAGTGGCAAAAGATACGGGTTGCCTGGGATGGAAGCACAGTCGGTGTTTTTCTGACTGTACTGGCCTAACTGTGCTGATCTAATTGCGCTGACCTAATTGTGCTGGAATAGAGCGCAGTCCGTATGACCCCTTTTACCTTTAGCCTCAGTCGGCTTACCCTTGGTTGCCTTACCGCCGGCTTTGATCTACCTGTTTTTGAGTGGGCTGTCACCGGATTAAGAAATCTGAATGATGTCCTTATATACTCTAGGTCGGTAGCCTTATGACCTCATCTTCCTCGCTTAACCTCCCCCAAATCAAAGGCCTTACCCTGTCAGGGCAGATAGGGCGCGGGAATACTTCGCGGGTGTTTCAATGTACGCTAAGCGGCGATGACACCCAAGAGTACGCCGTCAAGGTGCCGCTTCCTGAAACACTGGCTGAGCATGCGGCGGCTGAGCGCTTTGCCAATGAGGTACGGCTCAGTTTGCAGTTTCAGCACCCCAATCTGGTACGCGGCGTGAGTGGCGTAGGCTTTGGCCCGCAGGCTCACCTGGTGATGCCGCTGTACGCAGAAGGCACGCTGGCTGACCAGCAGCAAAAGGGCCGCAATTTTAGTCCCCAAGAGCTGCTTGAAATACTGGGCGATATCGCCACAGGCATGGAATATTTGCACCAGCAAGGCGGCGTACACCAGGACATCAAGCCGCAAAATGTATATTTAAATGCACACAGTGATGGCCCCGCCACAGGGAGCCGCGCCGCGCTGGGCGATTTTGGTAGCACCTACCTGGCGGGCGGCAAGCGCTCGGTGTCGGGCAGTCCTTTTTATATGTCACCTGAGATTTATCACGGTGAAGCCAGCAGTGCGTCTTCTGACGTGTACAGCTTCGGGGTGATGTGTTATGAACTGCTGGCGGGCAAGCGCCCCCACCAGGGCGGCAGCTACGAGGAACTGATGGTGTCGCACCTGACACAATTTGCCGCCCCACTCGCGTCCCAAAACCCCAACTTGCCGCGCAGCCTGACCCGCTTGATTGACCAGAGCATGGCTAAAAACGCTGCTGAGCGCCCTACGGCCAGCGCCCTGGCCCATGAGCTGTTGGTTTCAGCGCGGGCGCTTGACCCTGAGGCGGTCGCCCGCGCCGAAGCTGAGCGCCAAGCCGCCGCCCAACAGGAGGCTGACGAGGCCAAAGCCATGCGTGCGCAACAAGCCCGGCAGGCGGCTTCCCCAAAGCCAGCGCCTACGCCTGTAGCGCCCGCCGCCAAACAGGGCTTTTGGTCACGGTTATGGGCGATGTTTCGGCGCTGAGTTTCGGCGCTTCCGTATTACAAAGTCCGTATTACTGCCCAACTTCTACCTTATGCTGTGCCACGTTGAGCAGCGCTTCTAGTGTACTAAACCCTGCCAAGCGGTGCCAGCTAGGCAAAAAGGGCTGCGTGGCGGTCACCTCGTTGGGAACGACCACCAGCTGTAGGCCCGCTGCGATTGCCGCTGAGGCGCCGTTGTAGCTGTCCTCTACGGCGAGGCACTCCTCTGGGCGCAACTGCAGGCGGTGGGCGGCCAGCGTGTACAGTTCGGGGTCAGGTTTTACGCGGGCCACGTCATCTTGGGTGCATATCACTTCAAACAGGCTCAGCAGATTATGGCGGCCCAGCCATTCAGTGACCCATTCGCGTGAACTGCTGGTTGCCAGGGCCAGCCGCAGGCCACTGGGCCGCACCGCCTCCAGCACCTGGCGCACATTCGGACGCAGTTCAGCTGATGCAATATCGCTCAAGATTTTGCTGTGAAGCTGGGCATAGACGGCCTCGCGCTGCGCTTGTACCTCGGCTGGTAGCCCCGCCCAGGGGTCAAATACGCCCCAGGTGCCGATACCCTGCTGCCAGTCGCTGAGGCTCAGAGTAAGGTCATGTTGGCGGTAAAGCTTTTCCCAGTGGCGAAATTCATGTGTTTCGGTGTCCAAAATAGTGCCATCAAAATCAAAGACGACAGCCCGAATGGGCAAAGTGACAGTTGACATAAGTGTAGTGTAAAGGACGCCAGATGGCTGAAGTGTGGAGACAAAGGCACACATGACAAAAACAGGAGGGTCAGCCGGTTGTGTGCGGCGTGCCCTCCTGTTTTGTTATTCAAGGTGCTGGTTATACGCCGAGTAAAAGAGTGCGTGTCCTGCGAGTAAGTTCACGGGGGTAGAGCAACCATCTTCCACATAACTCAGCACTCTGCCAAACTCGTTGATGCTCTGGTTGTGTTATCAAAAGTGCCCGCACCGTAGTGTCTGCACCGTAGTGACCGCACTGTTGATAAATCTGAGGCGCTGCTTAGAAGATACCCGCGATTTTGTTGCCAAAGTCATCCAGTGTGGTGGTGCGTGAGTCAACCTGGGTGTCATTGTAGTAGCTGGTATCGCCATCAACACGGCCCACCTGTGACACAGTCACGTAGTTTTCCAGGCGGCCAAGTTGGGTAGCGCCGTCGTTGAAGCTAAAGGCAGCCAGAGTGACATCTTTGCCAATTTCAACGGGGTTAGACAAGGTAACCAGGAAAGAGCGGGTGGAGCTGGCGCGGTCAAAGCCCAAATCCTGTACATAGGCGCCGCTGAACCATGAGGGCGTGATCAAGCGGTCAACACCTGTAGGGCCTGCCTGGGTCTTGACTTCGACCAAGAAGCTCACCACGGGGAATTCGCCGTAGTAGCGCTGAGAGCCGACGTTCTTGACGTGCAGCGCAGCAGATCCAGCAAAACCAACAGCCTTAGCGCTCGATACAGTCATGTAGGGTTGGAGGTCGAGGCCCAGCTTCTGGGTGGGGGCGGTCATATCAACGCCAGTAGCAGGCTTGGGAAGAGGGGCGACGTAGTGGGCATCAGGCGTCTGGTCAGCGGCGGCGGCTTCTGCTGAGCTGCCATACAGCTTGACGCGAACTTCGCTCTTCATAGGTACAAAGGCCGTCCACAGGGTGGGGGTTGACCAGGTGCCGTTGGGCTTACAAAACTGCTGGGTGCCGCTCATGTTCACCGCACGAAAGCCGTAAGTGGCTTCGCCCGTGTAACCGGCTGGGATTTGGTAAGGGCCAATTTCTTGTCCGACGTTCCAGGTCAGCGAGTAAGAAGCTTGTCCGCCGATGGTGCGGGCCAGCGAGTAGGCGATACCAGTTTGTCCGCCCGCAGTAGCGCCGCCCTGTGAGGCTGAAGCGCTGCCGCCCAGGTTAATGCTGGTGGTTTCCGTCTGGCTGCCGTTAACCGTAATAGAGATGGTCTGGCTGCGTGAGGTGTTTTGCTTCAGGGGGATGGGGCCGTTGGTCTGGTTGTAGGTGGAGAGCGTACCAACAGGCATCCAGTTGTCGGATACCCGGTAAATCACCGTGCGGAAATCTTCGGCGGAGTTGCAGACAGGATAGGGGTTGAGGATGTTGGCTTTGATAAAAGGTGTGCCGTGCGAGGTGTGGATAACAGGCAAGTTGGGGTTGATCAGGGGTGTTTGGGTGTAGGTGTCGTACTGGGTACCACTGTTCAGATCTTGAGGCTGAGCTACTGAGGCGGCGTCTTTGCTACCAGCAGTAGCACTGGGCACAACAGCGGTGTTGCTGTTACAGCTCGCCAAGAGAGTGCTTAGAACGAGGGCTGCGGCCCAAACCTTATTTCCTTTCAAGATTCTGTTCATGGAGTTCATCTTAATACTGCACCGAACATTAATAGTGAGAGGCGAACTTTATTAACAGTCTATGAATGATGAGAAACGGCGTGCAGCATGGACTTAAAGTCAATTGACGCTAAAATTACAAAGTTTCATCTGGCTGACAGATGAGCTCTTAGGTTCGCTGAAATCGTCACATTATGAAGGTTGAATAAACTCGGCCAGGCCAGTGGCTAAAAAATTCTGACATAAACATTACAAAAACGCCTGACTTAATGAGTGTAATTTTTCACTTTATTCAAGGTGCTGTCAGCCATAGATCAGGTAGAGAGGGGCAGTGTCAGCCACCTCTTGGTCGCATCTGGTTGATCACGTCTGGGACAACCAAAAAGGGCGGCCCAAAAGAGCTGCCTACGTGATGGTCTGAATGACCTCTATTCAGAGAGCCGATTGAGCGTGTGGGCGCTGGTATTGTTGGGCGCTGTCAAATGTTGGGTGCCACTTTGCCCAACATGGTGGTATGATACGGATTCCGTTTAATTCATTGTACTCTGATTGCCCTAGTTGCCTTCCCTGTGGTGAACTAAGAAGATATACTTATAACTAATTTCCCGTAATGCTTATGACACGCACTCTGCTCTATTCCAGCGCAGTTGGAAACCAGCACAGCCAGCAAAGTGCCACCTGTGCTTCCATACCGCGAAACGCGTATGAGCAGCTGACTCTGGAGACTGTAAACGATGTTGTGAACAGGGCCGCTGTTACGCCATGTCCTGCATGGCACTCAGCACCCGCTGCATGTGCGTGTCCATATCCACGCCCAGCTCTGCTGCGCCCTGCTCTACCTCTTGGCGGTTAACTCCAGAGGCAAAGGCCCTGTTTTTAAAGCGCTTTTTGAGGCTGCTCAGCTCTACCTGGCGCACGTCTTTGTCAGGGCGTACCAGAGCGGCAGCCTGAATCAGCCCCGTGAGTTCGTCTACCGCAAAGAGGCTCTGGGACAGGCGAGTGGTACGCGGCGTACCTGTGGCGGCCGCGTGGCCCATGATCGCGTCTAGAACAGCATCCTCTACGCCTTGTTGACGCAGATAGTCCACGCCCCAGACTGGGTGGACGTCAGGGTACTGCTCATAGTCAAAGTCATGCAGTAGGCCGGTGACCGCGTACTGTTCCTCGTCTTCGCCAAAGTAACGGGCGTAGGCACGCATGGCGGCTTCTACGTTGAGCATATGGCGGCGCAGCGATTCAGACTGCACAAACTGAGTCATCAGGGCGTAGGCTTGGTCACGATTCATGAGCGTAATATAAGGCCGAATTGCCGGAAGTCAAGCCACTTCTCACGGTTTGGGCGTGTGCATAGGGCATAGTAAAATCATGGCAACTTTTCAAGGAAGTAATGTAGTCGCTGCTCCCCGTGACCGTGTGTGGGCCATGCTCCAAGATCCCAAAGTGCTGGAACGCCTTATTCCCGGCCTCAGTGACATCATCGAAGACGGTTCTGGGCAGTACCGTGCCACGCTCAACGTAAACCGTGGCCCTATTAAGCAAAAGTTCAAGGCCACTGTGCGCCTCGGTGACTTGCAGGCCCCCGAAAGCATGACCCTGCACATAGAAGCCAAAAATATGACGGGCGGGGCCAATATACAGGCCAAGCTGAGTCTGGTCGACCTGGGCAACAGCACCCGCGTAGACTGGCAAGCTGAGCCGCGCCTGTCGGGTCTTTTGGCGAGTGTGGGCGGCAAGGTGCTTGAGAGCAAAGCCAGTGACACAGGTGCGGGGCAGGGTTACGCCAACCGCTTCTTTGATTTATTGAGCAAGCAGGCGTAAGAACAAGTACGGATTTTGCGGTATAATACGGACTGCCGCTAAATTCCACCACAGTCGGAAAAGCGCCGCCTGCGGTTCCATACCGCACAGTCCGTATGCTGTTCCCACTCGCATCCGCTCGGATTGATTCGGAAGTACGCCAAATCAATCGGAATCCGTATAAAAGTGCAGTCGCT
>JAGLBF010000097.1 GCA_018260375.1 Deinococcus sp. | reverse complement strand
CGGTCTTCGCGGGGACGGAAACCGCCTTCACGGGGGGCCGTAGCCGTAACGCCCTGGCCCTCGCGCAGTTCACGCATCTCACGGCGCAGGCCACGGATTTCTTTGGTCTGGTCATCCAGCGTGTCTTGCAGCTTGGCAAGCATGGCAAACAGTTCGCCCGCGTCAATAAATTCTTCCTCGTCGTCTTCTTGGGCATCGAGCAGCGCATCTTCGTCTAGCTCTTCACCTTCTAGCTCAGGCAGTACGTCATGCAACTCATCGGGGGTCATGGTGGCGCTGACCGTATCGGCAAAAGTCTCCGCCTGTTCGGAGCTATTGTGGTCGCCTTGTACCTGTGTATCTGCGTCCTGCATCTCTTGCACCTCTGAGGTGTGAATATCTTGGTTATCGCTGCTGCGGTTATCTCGTGAATCAGTCATGTGTGTTTCCCTTTCCGCGTGCCTTCACGGATTTACTCTCTAGCTTAGCACTTGACGGGGGGCGGGTACTGTAATCCGTACACTCAAAGCAGGGCAACCGCAAAGGCTTTACACTGGATGTCATGCCTGATATTGCTGTGAGCCAAGATGAACGCGCCCGACTAGACCAGATTTTTATGCAAGTGGTGATGGATGTACAGGCCCAGGCCCAGCAAAGTCGCCCGGTGCAAAGTGGCAACCTAGCGGCGATGTTTCACAAAGAGCAGCTGAGTGAAGCGCTACAAGGGTGCGCCATGCTGATAGCTGGCTGGAATCAGGGCCGCATAGACGCAGCGGGCCTTAAGCGTGCTACCGCCGCCCTGCGCGGCCTAGAGCGCCCCGACTTGGCAACGCGCTTAGAGGGACTGGTGAATATTGCTGGATAAAGGGGAGCGGTAGAAGACACGCAAAGAGGGCATCAAAGGGCTTATACGGACTGCCGCTCCATTCCACCACAGTCGGAAAAGCGCCGCCTGTGGCTCCATAGCGCGCAGTCCGTATGCTGTTCCCACTCGCATCCGCTCGAATTGATTCGGAAGTACGCCAAATCAATCGGAATCCGTATTACAGCTTTTAACAACAGCAACTGCACGGTAGAGCGCAGTCTCCGTATAACCTCCGTACTATGGCTACGCCCTGACCTCCACTAACTTACCCGCCAACGCTGCTGCGAGCAGGCCTATAAAGGCCAGTATCAACAGTTGGGTGGGTACGCCTGCCTGGGTGCCGAGCGCGGCAATCAGTGCCCCGCCCAGGCCCGCGCCCAGGCCGCTGCCCAGCATGTCAGCAAGTTGCACCGTGCCGCTGACAGCGCCCTCTTGACCTTCTGGGGCTTGCTGCATCACCACCAGCGTATGTGCGGGGTAACTCATGCCCATGCCCATTGCGGTGACTGACCAACCCACAAGTACAGCCCACTGCGGCGCTTGGGGGTGTAGGCCCCACCACACGCCCAGCAAGCCCAGCGCAATGCACGCAGCTCCGACCCGCACTACGCGGGGGCGGTAGCGACCCTGAAAGCGCTCATCTAACCGTGAGTGGGCAAAGTTGACAGCGGCCCACGTCACCGATCCAGCCGTGAGGGTCAGCCCCGCTTCAAAAAGACTCACGCCGCGCAGCTCGGCGTAGCCCAGCGGCAATATGGTTTCGGTGCCAAAAAAGGCAAAGGCCAACAAAAAGCGCTCAACATATCCAGCTTTCAGCGGGGTATTCAGCCGCAGCAACTGGGGCGGAAAGAGGTAGTGGAGCGCCGGCAAGGCCACCAGCAGGCCCAGCAGCAAAAGACCCAGCGCACCAAGCGCGTTATGGCCCTGTGCGGCAAAGGCGTGTCCCGCTTGGGTGAGTCCGGCCAGCAGCAGCGTAACCCCTAGCGCTGCTACCACTACCGCCCGCAAGCGCCCCAAGGCCAGGGGCGTACCCGCAGCCACAAGCGCGCGCACGGGCGGAAGCATCAGCGCACTGGCCAGTACCACCAGCGGCAAAAGCGCCAAAAACACCCCACGCCAGCGCCAATGCTCGGTGATAAAGCTGGAGATGGGCGGCCCCAGCAACGCGGGCAGTACCCAGGCGCTGCTGATCAGGGCCAGCATACGGGCGCGCATACTCGTGGGGTAGGCGGTGTTGATAATCTGGTAGGCTATCGCCGCCACGCCGCCGCCGCCCAGCCCTTGCAGCACGCGCCCCGCAATCAGTACGCCCATGTTGGGAGCCAGCCCACCCGTCAACAAGCCCAGACCGAACAGCAGCAGGCTGAGTTGTAAAGGCCTTGCGGGGCCGTCACGGTCAGCCAGGCTCGCCAGGGCCACAGTACCCACCATAAAGCCCATATAAAAGGCGCTCAGGGGCCAGCCATACAGCCCTAGCCCGTTGAGGTCGCGGGCCACGGCAGGTAAAGCGGTAGCTACAGCGATAGACTCAAAGGCAATCAGCACAATGCCCAGCAGCAGCCCCACACTCATCAGGCGGTATTCGGGCGCAAAGGGGCTAGAGGGTTTGGGACCGGACGGTTTGGGATTAGAGGGTGGGGGACTAGAAGGCTGGGGCGTATATTCAGTGGACGTGTTCACGAGTGAAGCGCGGCTTGTAAGGTGCCACTCAGCGCATTCTCTATGCCGCGTCCACGCCAACTGGCTTCAAGCTGCCATTCGGTATGCGCTTGCTCGCCCTGGTTACGCCAGGCCAGCGCTGCGCCAATTACCTTGCCGCCTGCCACCGCTACGACACCAGCCTGCAAACTATCCAGCGGTGCAGCGGGAAGCAAGACACGCAAACGCTCGGCCACACTGGGTGCAGGCGGCAGAGGCAGGGCCGATATACGGACACGGGCAGGCAAAACATACACCCAGGCATTGTAACAGGGTGGTGTTGGGATGGGCAAAGCGCAGAATGTGTCGTGTATCCTGTTGTTGTCAGCCAGTAAGCACCCTTTATCCGGTGATCATCCCTTAAGTGACCATCTTTTATCACCGGAGCGGGCAATGACCGCCGTCTGCCTTTCAGCAGGTGACATAAGTCTGTTGAAATGGAAGGGGTTCCAGGCTCACAATGTAGGAGCTTAACAATTCAACGCACCTTACTCAGTACACTTTTTACCCAGTACACTTTGGCTCACCAGGAGACTATTAACATGACTGCTATCCCCAATACTTTGCTGCAAGACCTAGGCATCCACAATGCCATCATTTATCACAACCCCACTGTTGCTGACCTGTACGGACATGCACTGCGACTGGGCGAGGGCCGCATCACCGAGGGCGGGCCGCTGGCTGTGGTAACCGATAAGACGGGCCGCCGTCCCAAAGACCGCTTTATTGTTGAAGATGACCTGACCCGCGACAGCGTGTGGTGGAGCGGCTTTAATACCCCGACCAGCCCCGAAGTGTTTGACAACCTGCTGGCCAAAATGACCCAGTACGCACAGGGCCGCGAGCTGTTTGTGCAAGACCTGTACGCGGGCAATGACCCCCGGTACCGCCTGTCAGTGCGCTTCGTGCAGGAGATGGCGTACCACTCGCTCTTTGTTCATAACATGTTCGTGCGTCCTACCGAGGCCGAGTACGCCCGCTTTGAGCCCGATTGGACGGTTATCAATATCCCCAGCTTTCACACCGAAGGCGAAAAAGACGGTGTAAGAAGCGACACCGCCATTCTGGTCAACTTTAGCAAAAAGATGATTCTGGTAGCGGGCACGCAGTACGCGGGCGAAAATAAAAAGGGCATCTTTAGCGTGCTTAACTTTTTGCTGCCCGCTCAGGGCGTTATGCCCATGCACTGCTCTGCCAACAAAGCCCGGCCCGAAGATGGCGGCGACACCGCGCTCTTTTTTGGACTGTCAGGCACAGGCAAAACCACCCTCAGCGCCGACCCTAGCCGCATCCTCATCGGCGATGATGAGCACGGCTGGACAGATGACGGCGTGTTTAACTTTGAGGGCGGCTGCTACGCCAAAGTGATCAACCTCTCTGCCGAGGCCGAGCCTTCCATTTTTAAAACCACCCATACCTTTGGCACCGTGCTGGAAAACGTGGTGGTTCAACCTGGCGGCGTGCTTGATCTCAACGACAAGTCGCTCACCGAAAACACCCGCAGCGCTTATCCCATCGACCAGATTGCCAACGCTGATTTGTCGGGTATGGGCGATATTCCCAAGAATGTTATCTTCCTGACTGCTGACGCTTACGGCGTGCTGCCGCCCATCTCGCGCCTGAGTAAAGAGCAGACCATGTATCAGTTTATTTCGGGCTTTACCGCCAAAATTCCTGGTACCGAAGACGGCATCAAAGACCCTGAGCCTACCTTTTCTACCTGCTTTGGTGCGCCCTTTATGCCCCGTCACCCCGGCGAATACGCCGAGTTGCTGGCTCAAAAAGTCGAGCAAAGCGGGGCCACCGTATGGCTGGTCAACACTGGTTGGACGGGCGGCAAGTACGGCGTGGGCAAGCGCATGAGCATCGCCCACACCCGCAGGCTGATTACCGCTGCCCTGAGCGGTGAGTTAGAAGCGGGCGAGTTTGTACAAGACGCGTTTTTTGGCCTGGAGATTCCCAAACACGTTGAGGGCTTACCAGACGGCGTACTCAACCCCCGCGACGCCTGGGCCGACAAAGCCGACTACGACCAAACCGCCCAGAAGCTGCGCAGCATGTTCCGTGACAACTTTAAGCGCTTTCAAGACGGCGTCCTTCCTGAAGTCACCGCTTCTATGCCTGAGTAAGTGAGGAGAGAGGGGAGCAGCTCAGTCCGCGGACAAACGGGCTAGGCCATCTCCTCTCAGAGACTGGGGCAGTCAGGTATTGGGGCGGTCTGGCCCTGCTGGCGGCCTAGGCTGGTAATGCTCTGGAAATGCCCGCCTGATTGACTTAGGCTAGGAGGTCAGACTGTGAGCAAAAAAGACTCAAAGGGCGGCAATATGGTGACGGGGCTAGGGGTTTTGGTGCTGTTGCTTGGTGTAGGAAGCTACGGAGCGTACCAATTGGGCCACAGCCTGTCGGGGATAGACACCCAGGCGGTGGCGGTGGCCGCCGACAGCGGCAAGGCGAGCACTGCGAGCGTCAACGGCAGCGAGATTTTTGCCGTCAACTGCGCGGGCTGTCACGGGGCCAAAGCCGAAGGTGGTGCAGGCCCAGCGCTCGCCATTACCAAAAGCTGGACAGAAGCGCAGTTTAAAGACGCGGTACTGCACGGCAAAGCGCCCCAGGGCGAGCTCAAAAGCATGATGCCCCGCTTTGGAGACAGTGGCTTTAGCGGTGAACCCGCTACGGACGCGCAGGTAGAGGCGCTCCACAACTACATTAAATCCTTGTGATCGTAGGCTGATCTGTATCCTTCAAGGTCAGCTTACCTCAGGATTTACACCTTCAAGGCTCAGACATGCGAAGTCAGCGAGTCGAAACCCTAGAAACGCCTCAATCATACGGGTTTCCTGATAGCAAAGCACAGTCATCGCTTTCCTGACTGTACTGGCCCCAATGTGCTGGAATGGGGTGCAGTCCGTATAACAACCGACAACCCGAATAACACTGAAATGACTCAATAACAAAGCCCCGTTTACTGATGAGCGGGGCTTTGTTATTTGTTCTAGACTTATACAGATTCCTGAACCTGCTAGTCAGATTGGATTACATATTAAACACGATTCAAGTCAGAATCCGTATTACCATAAATTGGTATATCCAGGCACCAAGTTGCGGCCCAGAATCATAGGAATCAGTACAGGGCCGTAGGTGAGACCAACCAGAACAAAAGCCGCCAGCCACAGAGCAGGCAGGGCTTCTAGGCGGCGGGCCATCTTGCTGTCTTCGTGGGTGCTGATGGCCTCGCTCCAGGGGATCTTGACATCTTCGCCGTCGCTGACGGTTTTGCTCAGCAGCGTGCCAAACAGAGTGGTAAAAAAAGCCAGGCTCGCCACCAGCAGCACCACGCCACTAATACCGGTAATCACCTGCGGCACATGAGCATTGTCGTAAATATTTTGGGCCATAGCGCTGATTTGAGCGCGGCGCGACACACCCAGCAGACCCTGCCAGTGCATGCCCACGGCAAAGATCATCATGCCCCAAAACCAGGCCCACACGCTAAAGAGCGCGAGCTTAGGCGCAAAGAGTTTTTTGCCCGTCAAGTGGGGGATAAACCACAGGGCAATGCCCATAAAGCTCAGGGTGGTCGCCGTGCCGACAGTGATGTGAAAGTGTCCCGGAATCCAGGCAGTGTTGCGTACCACAGAGTCAAGCACCGCGCTGGCGTTTACGATGCCGCCCGCACCACCAAAGATAAAGCTGATCATGGCGAGCACCTGCGCGGTAAAGCTGGCATTTTTCCAGGGAAGATAACGGATCCAGCCGACCAGACCACCACCGCCACGCTGCCGCGCTCCATCTTCTAGGCTGGCGGTCACGCTAAAGGCAGTTAACAGGCTTGGTACCGCCACCATAAAGGTGAGCAGCATGTGAATGGTTTTCATATTGCCGCTGATATTGGGGTCAGAATATTGATGGTGCAGGCCCACAGGCACGCTGACCAGCAAAAACATGGCAAAAGCGAGGCGGGTAAGCGGGTCACTGGCGAGGCGGCCGCCAGCCTGGCGCGGCATAAAGCCGTACCAACTGATGTAGGCAGGCAGCAGCCAAAAGTACACGATGGGGTGGCCCGTCCACCAAAAGAGCGTGCGGGCGATCAGCGGGTCAATGCCGCTTACCAGGCCCAGCGACCAGGGAATAAGCAAGATCAGCGCCTCGGCGACCAACCCCAGTGACGCCAGAATCCACATCATCCAGGTGGCAACCGACATGTAGGTGATCAGCGGCGTGATCTGTTTAGGGTGAGCGCGTTTCCATTTAAACCACTCAAACACCACCTGTCCGCCCACCAACAAACTACACGCCACCATCAGCGCAGCACCGATATAAAACAACGGGCTTCCCTGTAGTGGCGGGTAGAAGGTATAAAGAACGCTGGCTTTGTTTGTAAGCAGCGGCACGGCAGCGATGAGTACACCCAACGTCATAGCAATATAAGTACCCCAGGCAAACTTCATATTGGGGGTAACTTTGAGGTCGCGCATAGGCATATAAAACATCCAACCACTGATAAAAAACTGAGTAAATACAAGGGCATTAAGTACCCCGTGAAGAGTCAAACCCTGGTAATAAGATTTAATGATATTCCGCAAAATGGGCAAATTATAAAGGTTGACATCAGCATAATTAAGAGCTTGCAGCGGGCCAATCATGACGCCTACAAAAAGTGCAATAAAACCCGTAACGATATAAAATTGAGCCAGCCTCTTCATAGGATAGCCTGCGGTGCTAGCAGTGGGGGTACTGAGCGTATCCTGACGTTCTTGCGGGGTTAGGGTTGTCATATTTATTTCCTTGCGGGGGACTGAGTGACAGGTTGGAACTACTTGGTAGGCGGCGTAACAACAAAGCGTGTTACCATGTTATGGTGACCTATACCGCAGTACTCGTTGCAAATAACATTATATGTGCCAGGATATTTAAAAGTGTATCGCAGTGTGGTTACCTGACCAGGCACAATTTGTAAATTGATGTTACTACCCTGTATATAAAAGCCGTGCATCACATCTGCCGAGGTGATATGCATGTTAATAGACACGCCTGCAGGCACACGCACAAAGGCTGGATCAAAACTAAAAACTTTAGCGACCATGAACAGTTCATTTTCTGTGCCTTCTTGTCGCAGGCCAGGTTTAGCAAAGGGTGTTACTGCTAAGTTTTTGGGGTCTACTCTGGTACTGGCGATGCCTGAAGCATGTCCGCCGCTCACCAGTGGAAAAGTGCCACTTAAAAAGCTAGCGACGACACCAGTGAAGAGCAGTACGCACATAACAACAGCGACACCAAGCCAAATATTTTCGGCGTTCTGTAGTTTATCGTGGTCTAACATCAGTTACGCCCCTGCATAATACCAAGCACCAGAAACCACATCAGAAAAATGGCGAGCAGCAGTACGGCGATGACCAGCCACGTTCCCAGCGGGCCTTGGCCCTGGCTAGGGCCGTGCTTGCCCCCCTGTGAGCTGTGGCTTGGTGCTTGTTTACGGCGCACTTGGGTTACTTCGGTGGCGTTGATATCTGCCGCTTGAACGTCTTCCACATTCAGGTCTACCGCTTTAGTTGTCATATGCTCCCCCTAACAAAGTCGCTGCCCTAGAGGCAAACTTCACGACCTGATGACCAGTTGATGAACCAAACATGAGACCTCCTCAGTAGACCTTAAAGGTGGGGTATTACCAGACCATTACAATGATGGGCACTGAAAAAAACCGCGCGTGACTACCAGGCACCAGCATCTAGCCTCCAGTAGCTGATGAGATTTGTGCCTTTTTATTTCCCTGTTATTGCTGCGTTGCTCGCCACGTTTGCCCTGCTGCGGCCCGTTGCCGGAAGAGGTCTAGCCCTTGGGCAAATGACCCGTGTCACCCTCCTGGCAACAGTGCTCGCCTACTTTGATGGCCTCGGCAAGCTCTACTGTTTCGGGCATAGGGGTGTCGCCCACCTCCTCGCTCAGAAAGCGGCGGTAGCGGCGGTAGTATTCAATGGCGGTGTATTTGCTCTCGGTGACATTGAGACAGCCCATCAGCCGCTGGTGCAAGTTTTCGGGTTGATAGGGGTCGCTTGTCAGCGCGGCGCGCAGGTTGCAAGCAGATTCAACGCACTGACGCTCTAGGCAGTGCAGGCGCGATAGGCGCAGTTGCAAGGCGACTTGCAGCCCGCCCCAGCGTTCGCGCTCGGCCTGCACCCAGGGTTCTTGTATGTGCGGCAAGTACACGCCCTGACAGCCGCGCAGCACCTCCTGTAACTGCTCAATTTGTTGGGAGTGCGCCGCATCTTGAGGCTGAGACAAGGCCAATATGGCCCGCTCAAGCGGCGCGGTATCGCTCGCGTCAAACACGTCGCGGCTCAGGGCAAAGCGCCTGCCATGCTCTGCTACAACTTCAGGTTGACCCAGCGCATTGCGCACGCGAAAGAGCGCCACACGAAAGCGGTTGGCAGCGGCAGCACTTTCATCTTGCCCCCACAACTCGCTGAGAATACGGCTGCGCGCCGCGCCTTCGGGGTGGGCGTGGAGGTACCAAAACAGCTCCTCAGCACTGCGTGCCCCCCATACCGCCGCCGCGCCGCCGACCTCTACCTGTGCATGGCCCAGGGTAAGAACGCGTAAAAGGGGGGGGTGGGTTGGTGAAGCGCTCATCGTTGTATCACTCCTTAGCCAGAGTGTGCGCTTGGTACAGGCGGCTATTGTCCTGCTTACAGGGGATGTACACGAATAACAACACAACCTGATCAACCAGTGGAGCGCCAAAAGCGCTGTTGTGCTTAAAGCTACCCTATCAAGTGTAGCGGAAATGACCAAAGCGCTGCAACGTCTGGCACAAAAAAG
>JAGLBF010000096.1:1824-9434 GCA_018260375.1 Deinococcus sp. | reverse complement strand
GTTCCCACTCGCATCCGCTCGAATTGATTCGGAAGTACGCCAAATCAATCGGAATTCGTATAATATCGTTTGAATGTTACAAACCGCAAACAGAAGGCAGAGAACGCGCTATGCGCTGGCAGCCTTTGGCCTTTAAACACTTCCACACTTTTCATTTAAAACACGATGGTCTTATTGCCGTGTACCAGTACCCTGTCGTCTAGGTGGGCTTTGACGGCGCGGGCGAGCACTTGGCGCTCCACGTCGCGGCCTAGGCGCATCAGCGAGTCGGGGGTTTCGCGGTGCGACACGCGGGCTATGTCTTGCTCAATGATAGGCCCCGCGTCTAGCTCTTCGGTGACGTAGTGGGCGGTGGCTCCCACCAGCTTGACCCCGCGCTCAAAGGCCGCGCGGTAGGGGTTAGCCCCCACAAAAGCGGGCAAAAAGCTGTGGTGAATGTTGATCACAGGAACGCCCACGCCGCGCAAAAAATCGCTGCTGAGTATCTGCATGTAGCGTGCCAGTACCACGAAATCCACATCTGCTTGCTTCAGGAGGCGGATTTGCTCAGCTTCGGCCTGCGCTTTGTTGCTTTGGCTCACGGGCAGATACACAAACGGCACACCGAACATCTCGGCATCGGAGCGCAGGTCCTCATGGTTACTGATGACCAGAGGAACCTCAGCGCTCAGTTCGCCCCGTCTGCGGCGCACCAACAGATCCAAAAAGCAGTGGTCGTATTTGCTGACCATAATACCCATGCGCCTGGGCTGTGCTGCGTAGTGAAGTTGCCACTGCATGTCAAATACTGAGGCTACCACCTCTTCAAAGGCGCGCTCAAAGGCTTCACGGGCTACATCT
Organism: Deinococcus sp.; assembly: GCA_018260375.1. Classification (GTDB taxonomy): domain Bacteria; phylum Deinococcota; class Deinococci; order Deinococcales; family Deinococcaceae; genus Deinococcus. The sequence continues at coordinate 8,594 of JAGLBF010000096.1, read as the reverse complement.
AACCCGCCCAGATAAAACTCCATACGCATAAAAAACTGCCCGCCCTCCATGCCTGTAGAGTGTTGGTCCGAGTGGATGATGTTGGCCCCGTGCGAGTACAAAAACTGCGATACAGTCGCCACAATGCCCTGGCGGTCTGGGCAGGAAATGGTGAGCCGGGCAGTGTTGTGCGGGTCAGGGGCGGCGTGGCGTGCAGCGGGAGAGTCCAGCGTCATAGAGGGCAGTATATAAGGGTGGAGCTTGTGAGAGCATTTGGGCTGCTCAGGAGTATGAGCTCCCTTTGCGCTCTGCTTACTCCTGCCCTTCTAGTCGCAGCGGCAAGTATCTGGGCAGCCAGAATTGACTCTCTACAAAGGCATGTAGTTGCTCGTCATTCAGGGTACGCACGCGGCGTTCAGCAGCAACGCCCTCAATAATGGCTTGCCGCGCCACGCGCACCGCCACCTTTACCGACACGCGCCGCAGTTCGGAGATAGGCGGATAGACCCGCTCGCCGTACTGCAAAGTTTCGTCTGCGAGGGTTTCGGCGGCGACCATAATCATGGCGTCGGTGATTTCGCGCGCGCGGCTGACAACGGCCCCAAAACCCAGGCCAGGAAAAATAAAGGCGTTGTTGCCCTGTCCCACAAGGTAGCTGTGGCCCGCGTAGTCTACAGGCGCAAAGGGGCTGCCCGCCGCGACAATCGCCTGTCCTTTTGTCCAGCGAATAATGTCAGCGGGCTGGGCTTCGACGTTGCTGGTGGGGTTGCTCAGCGGAAAGACAATGGGGCGAGTGGTATTGGCATGCAGCGCTTCTACCACCTCCTGGGTAAAGAGTCCTGGCACACCCGTCAGGCCAAGAAGGGCAGTGGCCCCTGAGCCGCGCACGGTTTCGACCAAAGTGGGCCACTGTGACCCAGAATGCTGTGCCTCGTCTCCCTGAGCGCTCAATTGCCAGCCCGCAATATCAGCAGGGGTCTTGGCAAAGCTGAGCTGGTGGTCTTCTAGGCTTTGCCCGTGCATCAGCAGGCCGTCACGGTCTATCACAAAGACTTTGGCGGCGGCTTCGGTAGGGGTCAGGCCCGCACGGATGAGGCCAGAACGGAGCATACTCGCCACACCTATGCCGCCCGCGCCCGCGCCCACCACCACAAACACCTGGTCGGTGAGCTTTTCACCCTTAAGCCGCGCCGCGCTGATCATGCCCGCTAGCGCCATAGCACCTGTACCCTGAATGTCGTCATTAAAGCTGGGAATCACCTTGCGGTAGCGGTTAAGCACATGAAAAGCGGTGCCGCGTGCAAAGTCTTCCCACTGAATAATCACCCGGGGATAACGCGCCGCCACGGCCTCAACAAAGCGGTCTAAAAACTCATCATACTCGGCCCCCATCAGGCGCTTGTGGTGGGCACCGAGGTACAGAGGGTCGCTGAGCAGGTCAGCGCGGTTAGTACCGACATCAAGCTCAACGGGCAACGTTTTGTCAGGGCCTACGCCGCCCGCTGCCGTATACAAGCTCAGCTTGCCGATGCTGATCGCCATGCCGCCAAACCCCTGGTCGCCAATGCCCAAAATAGCGCTGGAATCGGTGGCGACTATCATCCACACGTCATTGAGCGGCACGTTGTCAAGCAGCGTCTCTATGTGCTCTACGTCCTGGGTGCTGACCACCAAACCGCGCGGGTAGCGGTATCTGCTCGAAAAGTCGCGTACCGCCTCGCCCACCGTAGGGGTATAGATGATAGGCAGCATTTCTTCTAGGTGGTCTTCAAGCATGCCGTAAAACAGCACCTCATTGCGGTCTTGAAGGGCACGCAAAAACTCGTGTTTCTCTATATCACTCGTGTGGCGCTGGTAGCTACGGTAAGTGCGCTCTTTTTGCTCTTCAAAAGTAGAACTGTGCGGCGGCACCAACCCCTCTAGGCCCAGGCGCTGCTTTTCTTCCAGAGAAAAGGCCGTGGACTTGTTGAGCAGCGGAATGTGCAAAAGAGAAAAACCAGTAACCTTAACGCTGATGTAGCGCTGACCCTGCGCGTCGCGCAACACATCGTAATAACGGGAAGTACGTGCCATAAGCCAGAGCTTAGCGCAGCGGCGGGCAAGGTCAGGGGATTTGTATGGCGCAGGGTATTCAGCCGTTCGTGGTCAGTACAGGGCAAGGGCAAAAAGAACGTACTACGGACTGCGCTGGCTTGCCCTCTGCCCGCTTTTACGCTTTAACCAGATACGCACTCTCAATCACATCTAGGGCGCGCACGGCTTCCAGTTGTTCGGGGGTCAATGTGTCGTCTAATGTCAGGGTAAAGAGGGCCTGGCCTCCCTTCTGGGCACGTCCCAGAGCCATGCCAGCGATGTTAATGCCCCAGGTACCCAGCAGGTTGCTGAGCTTGGCAACGGCTCCAGGTTTGTCTTCGTTGCTGGCAATCAGAATGTAGCCTTCCGGTTCAAGCTCTACGCGGTAATCGCGCAGGCGGGTGAGGCGCGGCGACTTGCCAAACACCGTACCACCCACCGTACGCACGCGGTTGCGGGTGCCTTCTTCACTGCGGACTTGCTGAGTGGCGGTGACAATAATTTCACTCTGGTAATCGGGGCTGTCTTGCTGCTCGCGCACCGCTACGCTGATGCCGCGCTCGCGGGCTAGGGCGCGGGCGTTGATCATGTTGGGGTGGTGATCGGTGCTGCCTGCCAGGTAACCTACCAGCACACTGGTCACTACGGGCGCGGGGTCGGCAGGAAAGGTGCCTCTAAAGGTCAGCTCTAGGTCGCTGGCCCCTGGCAAAAGCTGGCTGAGAATGCGCCCCAGCTTTTCACCCACAGCAAGGTAGCCGCCGAGCAGTTCCGATGTTTTGGCGTCTAGCGCGGGGGCGTTGACCGCACCTTTGCTGACGTCACCTTGAAGGGCCGCCAATACGCGGTCAACAATCTCTGCCCCCACCCGTTCTTGCGCCTCAACAGTATTGGCTCCCAGGTGAGCGGTGATGGCCAAGTTTTTGGCCTGCAAAAAGATGTGTTCAGGAGTGGGCGGCTCATCTACAAACACATCTACCCCAGCCGCCAGCAGGTGACCGCTGTTGAGCGCGTCTACCAGCGCCTGCTCGTCAATGATACCGCCCCGCGCCGCATTGACCACAATAGCACCTGGCCTCAGCCTGGCGAGTTCGGGGGCCGCAATCATGCCGCGCGTCTCGTCGGTGAGGGGGGTATGTACGGTGAGCGCGTCAGCCTGGGCCAGCAAGTCGTCTAGGGTGCCGGCGCGGGCTACGCCAGCACGTTCAAATTTACTGTCGGGAACGTGGGGGTCATAGGCCATGACCTTCATCCGCAGGCCCTGGGCACGGTCAGCTACGATGCTGCCGATGCGCCCCAGACCCACAATGCCCAGCGTCTTGTCCTTGAGCTCTATGCCTAAAAATTTTCTGTCCCACTCACCCGCACGGGTTTTGGTGTCGCTGCGGATCAGCCCGCGTGCCGCCGCCATCAGGTGCATGATAGCCAGCTCAGCAGCAGAGACGTTGTTGCTTTCGGGAGCGTTAAGCACCAGCAGGCCGCGCAAACTGGCGTACTCTAGGTCAATATTGTCCACCCCCACACCGCCGCGCCCAATGACCTTAAGGTGCTCTCCCGCCGCGTCAATCAGCTCGCGGTCTACCTTGGTGCGGCTGCGGGTAATCAGCGCGTCATAGTCGGGCAAGCGCCGCAGTATTTCCTCGCGGGGCAAATTGCCCTGATAGTCAATAACAAAACCTGCGTGCTCCAGGTTGCCCGGGTTCATCTCGTCGCAAATCAGTACTCTCAATGGTGTGGCCGTCATGCGCTAAGGGTACGCCAAACGGCGAAGGGGTGAGCGGAAATGTATGGAGAAGGTGGAAGGCTGCGCCGTTCAACCTCTGCGGGCGTTTAAGCGGCACATCCTACAGACTGCGGCTTGAACCTTGTTGAAGATATAAAGAAGGCCAGCGGGCGTAGAACCAGGCGTAAAACACAGTACACGTTTGGCGGTGGCTAAGAGCGGCGCCTCTTTTGCTGTAGCAAGTGAAGCAATCACCAGGTCACATCCTGCCCCAGCGCCACTTGCAGGCGTTTGCGGTACTGGGCAGCCGACACTTCGGTGGTGCCAAAACGGGCGAGGTGGGGGTTTTGTATCTGAGCGTCAAACACGCTAAAGCCCCGGACGCTGAGGTGCTGCGAGAGACGTACCAGCGCCACTTTGCTACCGTGGGTTATGGCGTGAAACATGGTTTCGCCTATAAAAGCCCCGCCCAACACCAAGCCCAGAACGCCGCCCGCCAGCACGCCACCTTGATAGGTTTCAAAACTGTGCACCAGGCCGTGTGAATGCAGGTGAAGGTAAAGGTCGGCCAGTTCGTCACTGATCCAGGTTTCTTCCCGGTCACGGCAGCCTGCCAGCACGCCGGCAAAATCGTGGTTGATGCGGGTGTCAAAGCGGCTGAGTTGCTTGTGCAGGCTGCGCGGTATATGCAGCGATTCACCCAGCGGCACAAGCGCACGGCGGCGGGTTTCGTACCACTGCAAGCCGTCACCGTTATCCATCAAAAAGGCCCCACCTGCATAACCACGCGCCACCTCGCGGGTCAGCGGGTCAGGGTGGTTGAGAAAAGCAAGGGCGGTGGGCATGGCGTGACACAGTATAGAACGGGGCGATGAGCTGGCCGTATCAGCTTTTTGGCGGTGAGCGGTCACTTTACGCGGTGACCCCCACCCCCTGCACACCCGGCAAATCTTCATATACACCAGTGAGCCCGCCCACTCCTTTTGTGCCTCCTTAAGCCCTGCTCAACACGCCGTAAGGACTTATGACCCCGTATCACGCTAAACTGTGGGGTATGACTACTCCTCTACCGCTGAGTCACGAGTACCTGCAAAAACTCACCACTGCCGACCTGGTACGCCCTGACGAGCTTCTTGGCGCACATCCTATGACCGAGCAGGGCGTTGCAGGCGTGCGCTTTGCGGTATGGGCGCCCAATGCCCATCATGTCAGCGTGGTAGGCGATTTTAATGGCTGGAACGGGTTTGACAACCCCCTTACGCGGCTGGATCTGGGCTTTTGGTCTACTTTTGTGCCCGGAGCACAGGTGGGCCAGATGTATAAGTTCAATATCACGGGCGCGAGCGGTCAGACTATACAAAAGGCTGACCCCTACATGCAGTTTGCCGAAATGCGCCCCAACACCGCCAGCGTGGTGTGGCAAAGCAACTTTGTGTGGCATGACCAGGCCTGGATGCAGGGTCGTGACCAGTCGCCAGAGCGCCCCATCAGCATCTATGAGGTGCATTTGGGTTCCTGGGCACGCGGCCTTGACAACTGGTACATGAACTACAAAGACATCGCCCACCGCCTTGCTGAATATGTCACCTGGATGGGCTATACCCACGTTGAACTGCTGGGCGTTATGGAGCACCCCTTTGACGGCTCCTGGGGCTATCAGGTCACAGGCTACTACGCACCTAGCTCGCGCTTTGGCACGCCCGATGACTTCAAGTATCTGGTTGACCACCTGCACAGCAAAGGCATTGGCGTGCTGCTTGACTGGGTGCCAGGACATTTCCCCGTTGACTCGCACGGCCTCGTCAACTTTGATGGTGGGCCGCTGTACGAGTATGCCGACCCGCGTAAGGGCTATCACAATGACTGGAACACCAATATCTTTGACTACGGGCGCAACGAAGTGCAGATGTTTCTTATCGGCTCGGCGCTGCACTGGCTAGAGGACTACCACATTGACGGCCTGCGGGTTGATGCGGTGGCGTCTATACTCTTTCTCGACTTTTCGCGTACCGATTGGGTGCCCAATATTTACGGCGGCAATGAAAACCTAGAAGCCATTGCCTTTATTAAGCGGCTGAATGAAGTAGTGACCAACGAAGTACCTGGAGCTATCATGATTGCCGAAGAAAGCAGTGACTTTCCAGGTGTAACAGCCCCTGTACCTTTTGGTTTAGGATTTCACTACAAGTGGGCGATGGGCTGGATGAATGACAGCCTGGCGTATATCCATGAAGACCCACTTTTCCGCTCAAATTATCACCAAAAAATTACATTTTATAATATGTACCGCACCGCTGAAAAATATATACTGCCTATATCGCATGACGAAGTAGTACACCTTAAAAAGAGCATGCTCAACAAAATGGCAGGTGACCGTTATGCCCAACTGGCGGCGCTGCGCAACTTTTATGCCTATATGTGGACAACGCCAGGCAAAAAGTTACTGTTCATGGGCCAAGACTTTGCCCAGGACGCTGAGTGGAACCATGACGTAGCCCTGCCCTGGTACCTGGCTGAGCAAAAAGATCACCGTGGCGTGCTGCTGCTGCTGCGCGACCTCAATCAGCTGTACCGCCACCACCCCGCCTTGCACGTAGGCGACTCGCACCCAGAGGGTTTGCTGTGGGTACAGGCCGATGACGCTGCCAACAGCGTGTACGCCTACTTGCGCCGCGACCCAGGCAGCGAGGAGTGGATGTTGGTGGTGCTTAACTTTACCCCCGTATACCGCGAAGATTACCGCGTGGGCGTACCCGAAGGCGGCAAGTACCGCCTCATGATCAACACCGATGCGGGCGAGTATGGCGGCTTTGGTACTCAGCAACCTGATCTCAGCGCCCATGACGAAGGCTTACAGGGCCAAACCCACCACCTGCGCCTTAACCTGCCCCCCAACAGCGCCCTGATACTGATGCCTGAGCGCCTGGTAGACCTGCACAGCGGCGAAATCAAACCCAAAACCCGTGCCGAAGCTCAACTTGAAACCCAAGAGACTAAG
>JAGLBF010000096.1:0-1724 GCA_018260375.1 Deinococcus sp. | reverse complement strand
CTAAGCCAGCAGACACCACACTAGAGGCTCCTGTAGAGCCAACAGCCGTCAGTGCCGCTGAAGGGACTACTACACCTGAGGTCACTGTTGCCACCCAATTTGCCACTGCGCCCAGTGTGCCCATGGCCCAGACTAATACTACTCAGCCTGAAACTGCCCAGACTGGAAGTGCCCAGACCGGAACTGTCCAGCCTGATACTGCTCAAGCCAGTACGACCCGCCCCGAAGAGTCACCCGCGCCGCAACCTTCAAGTCTAAGCGCTGAGCCTACTCCGACAACCCTCAGTTCAAGCAAACCGTCTACGCCGCATTCCAAAAAAGTGTCTCTCAAGCGGGTGCGTGGCAAGGGTAAACGCTGAGCTGTGTCACCCTCAGCACTAACCACCCTGAACTTATTGCTGCTGCTGGTCATCGCCTTGCTGCTCTTTTTGCCTGTGCTGGGCCATCCCGTGCCGCTGCTGCTGGTCGCAGGGTTACTGGCCCTGCGCCTGAGCGTACGGGTGTACCAGGGCTATAAAACCCCCGCCTTGCAGCGCCCTGTCGCCTGGATAATGGACGCGGCGCTGCTGGCCTTGTTGCTGTGGCAAGGCCGACAAGAAGCATGAGGGGCACTGGGTTTACGGGTACTAGATTTATGGGTGCTGCCTTGAACCTTGTTCAACACATGATGAAAGAAGGGCAGCGGGCGTAGGGACAAGTACGCGTTTCGCGGCAGGCGCAGAGCAGTGCCTTTCTTGCTGCGCTGGCATGAAGCGCAGTCTGTCATTATTATGCCTTATGAGTTCTCCATTAGTTCTTAAGGCTTTTTTACTCAGCACGGTCTAGTATCTGGTGGCATCTGGTGGTTGCCAGAGGCTTTCCAGCTGTTTCTAAAGCCACTTGCAAGGCAAGCTTGAGGCTACACGCGCTAGGCTAGGGGCATGATTCGTTACCATAAAGAAGATGCCCTCCACCCCGAAAAAGAAACCACCGTTGAGTTTGACTTGGTGCCGTTTGTCGCCTTTGGCGTAGGCTTTTTGGCGGTACGCGCCCTGATGGAAATTGTCCGCGAGATCGTGCAGGAGCAGCAAAAAAGCTAGTCGGTACGCACTAACCCGACACCCGGCAGTACCGCTGTACATGCCCACTGCCCGGGTTGTAAGAGCATAGCCCGCGTGATTTTGCTAAGGTAATCACATGACCCAAACACCTCCTGATCCCAACCAGAGCTACCGCAGCAGTGCCAGCAACCGCAACGTCATCCCCGGCTGGATGAACCTGTCGCGCACGGGCAAACCCGACACCATTGAAATCCAGTTTGACCTTGATGAGGCCGACTTGAGCCGCGACCAAGCCACCTTGCTGGTAGAGTACTGGCCTGTTCCTGGCGAAATTGGCCTGCAAAGCTTGCTGCCTGTACGCGCATTTAAGGCCGCTCCCGAAGGCTGGTGCGTCTTTGTGCCTGCCGAAGGGATGGTTATGATCCGCGCCATTGACACCCAGCCTACCCCGCCTCAACTCTCGGCCCACGGCATCACCCTTGACCCCACCACACAGCCTGGTACCCAGGTCAACGTGCGCGTCAACTTCCCCAAGCCCGAAAGCGGCCCCAATAACGTCAGCAACCTGCAACTCAATAACTGATCAGCAAGGCACCGATGTATCTGCCCCCGTGTGTATCCGCTCACGGGGGCAGGTTTTTATATGTTGCCTCGCAGGAAGGTAATACGGAGTCCGCTTCATTC
>JAGLBF010000095.1 GCA_018260375.1 Deinococcus sp. | reverse complement strand
CGCCCTGATTGATTCGGAAGTACGCCAAATCAATCGGAATCCGTATTAAACGCTGAATACTGACGGCTCATCTAACCAGCGGAGTGCCGCGTTGACCTGCGCCCACTCATTCAGAACCTCTGGTCGCTGATGCACCAGTAGCCCCTGTAAACGGCGCTGCTGGCGCAACAGCTCTTGGCGCAGTAAGGGGTGGCGTGCCCTCAACAGGTGCGGCCCCCAGCGCAGGGCAGCGGCGAGGGGTAAGCCCTGGTAGGCAGGGTCAGCAACGGGGCCAGAGTGAGAAGCGGGGCTAGGGTCACCAAAGGGGATAGGGTGAGAAGCGCGCTCTAGGCGCAGCGCCGTATAGTTCCAAAAGCCTGGCAGCAGCCGCTCGTCGCGCAGGTGGTAGCCATGCTGGTAAGCCCAGTGGCGCAGAGCCTGAGCCTGGGCATTAGGCTGCAGCACTAGGGCAGGTGGTAGCCAAGCAGCCCTTTGCAAAATACTCAGTATGGTATTGCTGCCCATGCCAGTAATGCTGGCACTCTGCACCTCGCCCGCTGCCAGTGGCCCGAATCCGTCGCCCTGGCGCACGTCGATGTGCTGGCTGCTTCCCGCTCGCTGTACATTCTGCCGGGCGACCTCTAGCGGGCCTGGGTTAAGCTCTACCGCCACCACCCACTTGCAGCGGCCCGACTGTACCAGTGCCAGAGGCAAGCGGGCATGGTCGCTGCCAATGTCGGCGTGGCGATCAGCGCGGATCAGGTGTAGTACGCCTTGTAATCGGGGGTCTAGATTGGTCACGGGTCTGGGTCGCACGGGTCTGGGTTGCTCACGGGTCGGGGTCGCTCACGGGTTTGGGTTGCTCAAGCGAGGAGGGGGGGGTCAGGGCGTGCTAGGCAGCGGGTGAGACGTTGCGGGCTCGGTGGTGGGATTGAGCGGGGCTACTTCGCCGTGCAGCTCGGTCGCAGGCGGAGTGCTGGGTATTGTAGTAGTTTTGGATTGTGTGGGTGTGCTGGGTATTGTGGAAGTAGAAGACACAGGAGATATAGATTTGGGGGTAAGCTCAGGTGTGGTCGGCGCTGTGGTCGGTGCTGGAATAGGTACCACCTGAATAGGCGTGGTCGGCGCGGCGTTGGTCTTTACCGTACTGACCGGTGTTGGGTTATTCGGTGTGGTGCTGGGCTGTGTATCACTCATTTGCTGGGTACTGGTGTGGGTGCTGGCTGCGGCTCCGGGCTCAGCGGTGCGGGCTGCCTTGCTGGACTGATCTGTACTGGGCTGCTCGGTACTGGACTGGCTGCTGGGCTGCGCCGCAGGCTGAGTACCTATCTGCGAGTTGATCTGCGGGCTAGCGCTGTTGTCGGCACTGTTGGGCGAGGCAGCGGGGGCGGTGGGGGTAGAGGCTGTGGTAGAGGCGGCGCGGGGCGTGGTACTGGCGCTTTGCACCACAGGGGCCGTACGCGGGGCGGGCGCGGCGGTCAGCGGCGCGGTGGGAATCACCATGGGCGGCGCGGTGTCGGTTGCGGTTGTGACTGTAGTAGGAACCGCTGAGGTAGGTGTCACTGGGTTAGATGTCACCGTGCTGGTGGACGCCGTGTTGGGGGTTACTGGGCGCGGCTCAGGCTTGGGTGGCTGTTGTACGGGCGGGCTGTCACTGGCCGGTACTTTGGGTGCGCCTAGACTGCCTGCGGGCACAGCCTGACCGCCAAACTCATCGGGCGCGGCGCTAGAGGGAATGACCGTTTGAGCCGCGTGGCTGTCTGCGTTGCGGCTGAGCATGTACCACCCCAGCCCGCCCAGCAAGCCTGCCAGAGCCAGCACGCCGAGCGCCACAGGCCAGGCTCTGCTTGTGCGCTCTGCTGCCGTGTCTGCTGTAGCTGCAGGCAGCGGGCTGGCAATCGGCGCAGGAATGTGCGGACGTATGGGACGCCCCACAGGTCTGTCTTCCAGCGGTCGTTCGCTTGGGTCGGGTGTGGGCGAGTGGGGCATGGTACTGCTTAGTATGAAGCAAAGAACGTGAGTGCGGAGTAACGCAACCGCCAGGATTATAGGGTAGATACTTAAGGACTGCGACTTGAACCTTGGTAGCAACGCGGTAAAGTCTGACCAGCGGCAGCAGGAACACATACAGACCTAGCGGCAGTACAGACTTAGCGGGGCAGTGCGTACAAAGAGTCAAAAACACTTCACACGTGGTTGCCGTACAATGTTTATAGCTTCACTAGCCCCCAGTCCCCCAGCTCCCTTGCTCACGGCTCTTGTAAGCCGTGCGGCACTTTGTGCGTTGGGGGTGGGTATAGTAAAGCAAAGTTTTATACTTTTCCCCGCGTTCTTTGCCCGCTCTCGCCCTGTAGTCACATTGCCCCGCTGCTCTTACGGGGTCACAAAGAAGCCCACTTGTGTATCCACTGCCCTCATCCCTGTTCACACTGACCGCCCTCAAAGACGTGGTGGATATTTTGCTGGTCGCCACGCTTATTTATCAGGTGTACGGCCTCTTTAGCGGCACCCGCGCCGTCAATGTGCTGCGCGGGGTGGGCGTGTTTGTGGGGGCGTGGGTGGTGTCTAGCTTGTTGGGGCTTACAGCACTCAATTACCTGCTGAGCAAGGCGGCGACGGTGGGGCTCTTTGCGCTGGTGGTGGTGTTTCAGCCTGAGCTGCGCGCCGCACTAGAGCGCATTGGGCGGCCCCGCGTGCGCGGTATCAGCCCTCAGGGTGTGGCACTCCACGAGATTGCCCGCGCCACCGAGCGCATGGCTGAGCGCAAAACGGGCGCGCTAATTGCTATTGAGCGCCGCACGCCGCTGGGCGAGTACGCTGCTACGGGCGTTACCATTGATGCCCAGGTCAGCGCGCCTTTTGTCGAGGCCCTCTTTGCCCGCAACGCCCCACTGCACGACGGCGGCATGATCATTCAAGGCGGGCGGGTAGTGGCGGCGGCTTGTCTCTTTCCGCTGCAATCGAGTGACGGCACCTACAAGCGCTACGGCACGCGGCACCGCGCCGCCATTGGCCTGTCTGAACTCACCGACGCGGTGGTGGTGGTGGTCAGCGAGGAGCGCGGCAGCATACGCATCGCCCTATCGGGCCGCCTGAGCGCCGACCTCACAGGCACTGAGCTGCGTGACCGCCTGCGTGAATTGGTATATGAGGTCAAAGCATGAGTAACCCCGTATCCCCCCCCGCGCCCCCATCTAAGCCGCGCCCGCTGACCTCTATACACTACTGGTTTGGGCGGCTGCGGCATAACTTCGCGCAGAAGTTCTTGGCGCTGCTGGTCGCCGTCCTCTGCTGGTACTTTGCCACCGAAGATCGCCGCGCCACGATTCAGCAGCGCTATAGCGTGGCGGTGGAGGTACGCGACAACACCTATAGCAGCGGCAAGCGGGCGGTGAGTACGCTTATCCCCGCCAACGTGCAGGTGACCCTGAGTGGAGCGCGGCAACGGCTGGCGAGTATCAATGCGGGCGACATAGAAGCCTACATTGATGTCACTGACCTTCCCGAAGGCACCTTTAGCCGTAACGTACGCATAGATAACCCCGATAACACCCGCACAGTCAAGGTAGTTCCTGCCACTGCCCAGGGGCAGATCGATGCCGAGCGCCGCCGCGTACAATCCGTAGTGGTCAGCATGGCGATGAATGAAGGCAATGCAGGTTTGTCGCGCTACCAAGCCTCCCCCGCTCAGGTGACGATCAGCGGCCCCAGCCGTCTGGTGGGCAGCGTAGCTCAGGTGACGACTGCGCCGCTTAGTCTGGATGTTGGTGAGCAGCAGGCAGCGAACTTGATAGCACTCAATACCCGGGGCGCGGTGGTCAATGTGACGCTGACCCCGCCCAGCGTCACCGTGCGCCGCACCGACACGGGCCACCTTCCTGTACGGAGCGTGCCTGTGGTCTTGTCCACCGCGCCCGCTGGGTTCAAGGTGACGGCCCGCATTGAGCCACCCACCGTGCGCCTGCTTGAATCGGTGGGAACACCCAATCTGATGAATGTGCGAGTGCAAGTGCCGTACCGTGTTGGAAAATACAGCATTCAGCCCGACTTGACCCTGCCCGCAGGGGTGTACAGCTTGGACAGGGTGACCGTGCACCTGACCGTAGAGGAACGATGACCGTTGATTCGCCGCACACCAGCCAGCCGCCACTGGTAGAGCTGCACGAGGTCAGCCTCAGGCGTGGGCCGCTGTACCACCTTAATTTCAGCCTGAGTGCGGGCGAGTGCTGGCTGATAACGGGGAGCAATGGCAGCGGCAAAAGCACCTTGCTGGCCCTGCTGCGCGGCGAGTTGTCACCGAGTTCGGGCATGCGGCGCTACTTTTTAGACGGAGCTTACCGCGCTTCGGCGCTGCGAGCTCGGGTACTTTTGCCGCTGGTGTCGCCCGACCAGGAGACGTTTTATCTGCAAGGCGACACTGTACAGACGGTCAGTGATGTGCTGCTCAGCGGTCTGAGTGGAGACAAGTTGCGACTGTGGCCGCCCAGCTCGCCAGAACTCACCCGTATGCGCGAGGTGGCACAGCTGTTGCGCCTCACCGAGCTGCTAGGACGTGATATCCGCACGCTCAGCCACGGACAGCGCCGCCGCACCCTGCTGGGTCGCGCCCTGATGCCCCGTCCTGCCGCGCTGTTGCTCGATGAAATCACTGACGGCCTGAGCGCCAAAGCCCGCCAGGAAGTCGCCGAGGTACTGCGCGAAGTGGCACAGGCAGGCACAGCGTTGGTGCTGGTCACCCACCGCCCCGAAGAAGTCCCCGCACTGCCCTGGAAGCGTGCCCACATCGCGGCGGGGCGGTTAGAAGTTGGTGAACCTACGCCCACTCAGGCGGTGCCGCCGCTTCCACTGCTGCCTTTGACCAGTACCCCTCTAGTCACCAGTACGCCGTTAGTCACCCGTACCCCTTTAGTTAACAGCCACTCTGCCCCCGCCGTACTGGTGGCACTTGATCAGGCCGAGGTATACCGCAACGGACACCACGCACTAGGGCCTATCAGTTGGCAGTGGCTGACGGGTCAGCACTGGCTGGTCACAGGTGATAACGGTGCAGGCAAAAGTACGCTGGCGCGGCTGGTCGCGGGCGAGTTGTCAGCCGCGCTAGGCGGCAGCGTCACCCGACCTTTTTTACGGCGCGATTTGCTCAGTGAGCGCCGAGCATCCATTGGCCTGGTAGGAGCCGAGGTGGGCATACGCCAGCGCCGCAACTGGACGGGCCATGAGGTGCTGGCCTCGGCTTTTGGCGGTAGCGAAGGCTTTGCGCCCGACCTTAGCCCCGCGCAGCAGCACAGGGTGCACGAGGTAGCGCAGACTCTAGCCGTCACCGACCTGCTGGGTCAAAGCGCCGATACGCTGTCACAAGGCCAGTTGCGCCGCTTGTTGCTGGGGCGCGCCGTCATCCACCGCCCCACGCTGCTGATCCTAGACGAGGGCCTGGACTTTTTAGATGCCCCCGCCCGCCAGCGCTTCTGGACGCTGCTCCCCGCCTTGGTAGCGGGCGGCACGCACCTGCTGGTCATCTCGCACCGCGAAGCCGATAACCCGCCAGGGCTGACACACCACCTGCACCTGTCGGACGGGCGGGTGACTGGCTGCAGGCAGCTCATTCCTTTACAGTAAACCGCATGGCAGACCAACCCGCCCCCACCGTACAAATTTTCGGCCTCAAGAAGTCAGCCGCTACCCGCGCTGCTGAGCGGTTTTTTAAAGAGAGGCGTGTCAAGGTGCATTATGTTGACCTGGCTCAAAAGCCCATTGCACGCGGCGAATTGGCCCGCTTTCAGCAGCAGTTTGGCACTGACGGGGTGCTGGATAAAGAGAGCAAAGCCTACGAAGATTCGGGCCTGCCCTACCTGCGTCTAAGCGAAGACGGCGTGCTGCAAAAGCTGGCCCAGTATCCCGCCGCCCTCAAGTTGCCGTTGGTGCGCGGGGGCAAAGTGGTGAGCGTGGGCGAAGACCAGGAGCGCTGGGCCAAGATGCTGGAATGAAGCGCAGTCTGTCTAGGGTTTAATCCGAAATTGCAGGCTTTGTCGGCGCTGTTATTGACGCTTGTTGGCGCTACCCTACAGGCCATACGGACTGCCGCTCCATTCCACCACAGTCGGAAAAGCGCCGCCTGCGGCTCCATACCGCACAGTCCGTATGCTGTTCCCACTCGCATCTGCCCTGATTGCTTCGGAAGTACGCCAAATCAATCGGAATCCGTATCAGAATCTAGGCCCTTCCCTGCATGTACAGCAGCGCCTCAGGCAGCGCATTTTTCCACGTGACCCAGTTGTGACCGCTGGGGTACTCGCGGTATTGGTGCAAGATCCCTAGGTCTTGCAAGGTGGCCCCCATACGGCGGTTGGCGGCGGTGAGCCATTCCAGTGTGCCCGTATCTAGGCTGATATTCAGGGTGCTTGGCGGGCGCTGGGGTAGGGTCTCGGTAAGCCACTCTCGGGCAGTGGTGGTGTTGATTTCATGGCCTTGCTTGCCCTCTGGCGCGGCGATAAAGCAGCCCGAATGACTCACAACGCGCCCGTAGGTTTCGGGGTGTTGCCAGGCGGTGTACAGGCTAATGAGCCCGCCCAGTGACGCGCCCCACAGCCCGCGCCCGCTGGCTTCGCGCGATACCGAGTAAGAGTGTTCTACCTGCGGCATCACCTCTTGCAGCAAAAACTCGTGGTAAAGGTCGTTGAGGTAATACTCTTCATTGCGCTCTAGCGGCTCTACAAAGACCAGTACGGCGCTGTCTATCAGCCGTAGGTGGAGGGCCATTTCGAGCAGCTCGGCAAGTCTGCCGGTGCGGTAAAATGCTACCCCGTCTTGAATGTAATAGACCGGAAAGGTGCGCTCTGGCGTGTAGTCAGGCGGCGTATAAATGTAGCCGCGCCGCTTGCCCGCGAATACTTGGCCCTCCCAGGTGATGCGCTCGGCTTTGCCTCTGGGAATATCTGTGCCGTGGGCTGTTCCCGGCGGCTGCCAAAACTTGCCCGCCCACAGCGGATGAAAGGGGTACTCGCCCACCTGTACAGCGCGGGGGTAGCTCCACCAGGGATTGAGCGAGCGCTGGGCATTGTCGGGGTCGGCAAAGGCCCTGCGCTCCGCGTTAATCCAGGCGTACTCTACCCAGGCTCCGCGCGGCAGGGTCAGCACAATATCTTGGCCCGCAGTGGGCAAGGCGGGCCGTTTGTACCAGTCGGTAAAATCACCGATAAGTCCTACTGCCCCTGCGGGTGGGCTAAAGGTGACAGTGGTGCCAGCAACAGAAACGCTCATAGCCTAGATAATAGGGCGTAGAGGTGAATGACGTATAACTTCCAGTCACGCACTTCTAGTCACACGTATTTCGTTCAGACCTCCATAAAGGTGTCTGCGGGTACCCGGCAAAGAGGTATATAGCAAAGAGGTATCTGGCAAAGATGGTCTTGCATATCCACACGTCCTCCCGTCTATGTGCAGGCTGATACAATGTTTACATGACCCAGTTTGTCAGTCCCCAGGTGCAGGACTTGCTGAGCCAGGAACGCCAGTTACTGGGTGACTTGCAAAGTTTTTTGGAAGTGCAGCGTGCGCCGCTTGAGAGCGTGCAGCAAGCCAGACAAGCCCTGAGCAATCTGGATGAAGCCTTTTTGCTGGTGGTGGTGGGCGAATTTAACGCGGGCAAAAGTAGTTTTCTCAATGCTTTGCTGGGTCTCTCGGCGCTGCCTGAAGGTGTAACCCCCACCACTGACCGCATTTATGTGCTGGTTCACGGCCCAGAGCTAGGCGAGTTGCAGGCCACCGCCGACCCCTTTGTCAGCCGCCTGCAAGTGCCTTTGCCCGCGCTAGAGGGCGTGGCGCTGGTCGATACTCCGGGTACCAACGCGATCATCCGCCAGCACCAGGTGCTGACCGAGGGTTTTTTGCCGCGTGCCGACTTGCTGCTGTTTTTGACCAGTGCCGATAGGCCCTTTACCGAGTCTGAGCGGCAATTTTTGGCCCTGGCCCGCCGCTGGGGGCGCAGCGTGGTCATGGTCATTAATAAGGCTGATTTGCTAGAAACTGATCAGCAGCGCGAGCAGGTGCGGGCCTTTGTAGAAAAAGGCGCGCGCGATACCCTGGGGATGGCAGTGCCAGTGATGCTGGTATCCGCGCGGGCTGAGCAGCGCGGCGGCGACGCCGGGTTTGCCGCGCTGCGCGCCGAGCTGAGTAGCCGACTTTCTGAAAAAGAGCGCATCCGCCTCAAGCTCACCTCACCGCTGGCCGTAGCCAGTCAACTGCTCAGCGCCCAGCAGCAGCGCCAGGAAGCCGCCCGCCAGGAAGTCGCCGCTGACCTAGCGGCCTTGCAGCACTTGCAGGCCCAGCGCACACAGCACCACCAACAGCTCAACACCGACCTAGAGGCCCAGCTGGGTCACATCGCCAAGCTACTGGGCGAATTTGAGATGCGCGCCGACAAATTCATTGACCAAAAACTGCGCCTGGGCAATGTGCGCGCCCTGATCAACTCGCGCACGCTCGAAGAAGACTTTCGCCGTGAAGCCGTCGCCGATTTGCCCGCCGCCTTGCAGCAGCAGTTTGGGCGCATGATTGACCGTTTCGTCGAAAATAACCTGCATTTTTGGGAAGACGTGCAACTGGGCTTGCTGCGTCACCAACGCGGCAGCTCTACCTCGGCGGCAGGGTCGGCAGGGTCACTAGGGCGCTTTTCTTATGACCGCGCCGCGCTGATAGAAGCCGTGTCAGGCAGTGCTCAGCGCCACCTAGAAAGCACCACTGAAAAGCAGCTTACTCGTCAGCTGTCGCAAGATGCCGAGAGCGCCATGAAAGGTGTGCTGGGTTTCGGTGCGGGCGGCCTGGCTATTGGTGCGGCGACTGTGGCTGCGGTCACGGGTGCTATGGCCGACTTTACGGGCATTTTGGCCGGCCTTGCCATTGGCAGCTTGAGCCTGGTCGTGCTGCCACAAAAGCGCCTAGCGGCCCTGCGCCAGCTGCGTCAACAGGTCGCCGCCCTGCAAGAAAGTCTGGAAACCATGTTGCGCCGTGAATATGCCCGCGAACAAGAACGCGCCGACCAGCGCCTAGACGACGCCATGCGGCCCTTTACTGGCTTTATCACCCAGCAACAAGCCCAGCTAGAAGCCGCCCACACCCGCGCTGAGGAGCTTTCAAGGCAGGTAGAAGCGCTTCGGGCAGAGATAGAAAAGGCCAGCAGACTATAGGGCTGATAAGCGTTGCGGAAAATTAGTTATAAGTATGTCTTCTTAGTTTACCATAGGGCAGACAACTAGAACAATCAGAGTACAACGAATTAAACGGAATCCGTATTACACCCTGTCTATCTTTCCGCGCTGTTGATGGCTCCATGCCAAGCAACTCTGTTCACCTACAAAATATGGCCCCCACTCACCACGAGTAGAGGCCATAAATTTTGTACTTTTCCTAGGCCCGCTGGCCTTTTTTCACCGCGTGTTTAACCAAGGTTAGAGTACGGCGCCGTATGATACTAATTCCGATTGATTTGGCGTACTTCCGAATCAATCCGAGCGGATGCGAGTAGGAAC
>JAGLBF010000001.1:42486-75202 GCA_018260375.1 Deinococcus sp. | reverse complement strand
TCGCATCCGCTCGGATTGATTCGGAAGTACGCCAAATCAATCGGAATCCGTATAATACGGACTGCGCTCCATTTTAGCACAGTAATAGAAAGGCGTACTTCTTCTTATGTCCGCTGCCTTTCTTTTGTGACGTTTTCAACAAGATGTAGGTCAGAATATATGTTACTTCTGTGAGCTAATAAAACTCATATTCCGGTCTTGCTGGTTGCGGTCTAGGCCATAGCCAAAAACGAAGGCATCAGGAATAGTAAAGCCTAAGTAATCAATAGGCACCTCTACCTTGCGGCGTGACGGTTTGCTCAGCAGTGAAGCCACCTTTAAGCTAGCAGGGCCGCGTTCTTGCAAATAGCGCAGTATATAGTCCATGGTTAGGCCTGTATCGATGATGTCTTCTATCAATATGACATGGCGGTCATGTATAGGGAAACTCAAGTCTTTGACTAATCTCACTTCGCCGCTGCTCTGTTGGCCTGCGCCGTAGCTGCTGGTTTGCAGAAAATCTACGGTGGCAGGCATATCTAAGGCGCGTACCAGGTCAGCATGAAACAAAAAAGCCCCATTGAGCAGGCAAATCAGGTGTGGCATTTGGCCTGTGTAGTCACTGCGTATCTGTTGGGCCAGTTCTTTAATGCGGCTCAGAAGTTCTTTTTCAGAAATTTGCACGGGGCCGTCCCCAGGCTGAAGGTATTGTTGCGAAAACGTCATGCGCTATAGCCTACCAGATGCACCAACCTGAGTGCAGACTACGGCACCCTTGCTCAAGCTTGACGGTGCTTGAAGCGCGGATCAGCGCAGCGCAGAGCCTGTCTTACTGCTGCA
Organism: Deinococcus sp.; assembly: GCA_018260375.1. Taxonomy (GTDB): domain Bacteria; phylum Deinococcota; class Deinococci; order Deinococcales; family Deinococcaceae; genus Deinococcus. The sequence continues at coordinate 74,383 of JAGLBF010000001.1, read as the reverse complement.
AGCGGGGTATGATTCTTGATATGACCACCTCCACCCCGCCGCATATTTTGCCCCGCCGCTACAGCGCTCCGGGCATACTGGGTCAGATTGTTCAGGAGCGTCAGCAGGTGTATCCGCCCGCGCTGGCTTATGATCTGGGTGCGCCGCGCCCCAGACACAGGCGGTTTTATTCGGCTCTGGCACGCCCTGGCCTGCAACTGATTGCCGAGGTCAAACGCGCCAGCCCCAGCCAAGGCGCTATCGCACCACTTGACCCCGCTGAGGCTGCCCAGAGTTATCAGCGCGGCGGCGCGGCGGCGATCAGTTGCCTGACCGAGCCACTGCACTTTGGCGGCTCGCCACAGGCCCTAGCGGCAGTGGTGGCGGGGGCCAGCTTACCGGTACTCCGCAAGGATTTTGTAGTTCACCCGCTTATGCTGCTAGAGGCGGCCGAGTGGGGTGCCAGCGCCGCCCTGCTGATGGTCAGTGTGCTGGGCGATGACCTGAGCGCCTACCTGCAAGTGGCCCACTACTGTGGCCTTGACGCGCTGGTAGAAGTGCATGACGAAGCCGAGCTTACTGTAGCCCTTACCAGTGGCGCGGAAATTATCGGGGTCAATAACCGCGACCTGACCACGCTGAATATCAACCTCGCCAACAGCCCGCGCCTGATCACTCGTGCCCGCGCTGAGGGATTTAAAGGCTTGTTGGTGGCCGAAAGCGGCTACACCCGCCGCGAAGACTTGGCAAGCATCCGCACAGTAGCTGACGCTGTGCTGGTGGGCAGCAGCTTGGCAGGCAGCGGAGATTTAGAAGAAGCAACACGGCAATTGATATGGCCAATATAGAGAGGCCCAAATGCGTTTATAAAGCCCTCGACCCTCCCCATACAGGTTCCGACTTGAAGATGGTTGAGCACGCGGTGAAGTCCGAGAGGCGGGCGTAGGAACAACTACACCTTTCGTAATACCTAAGCGAAGTCTACAATGTACACCATCTGCCCAACTCCATATATAACATTCCGCCTGCCTTTGATAGCAAGCGGAATTTATTATAGATTATACTTTAAAAGCAGTATATGTGGTTAATTTTTTACAATATAACAGGCTTTTTATTAACTACTATCTGTAGCTATAATCTGATTTACTGCTCTACTTCTACCATTTCGCTGGCTTCAATGATATCGCCTTCTAGTACATCATCCCAGCCCAGGTTAATACCACACTCGTAGCCCTGTTGCACTTCGCGCACGTCATCTTTAAAGCGTTTCAGGCCGACAATGGTACCTTCATAGACAACGGCTTTGCCACGCGTCACTTTGGCTTTGGCATTGCGCTTCAAGCTGCCGTCGGTCACATATGAACCCGCAATGTTGCCGTTTTTGGGGTGGCGAATAACCATACGCACTTCGGCACGGCCCAGATACTGTTCTTCAAAGACAGGCTCAATGGTGCCTTTGAGCAGGCGGTCAACCTCGTCAATGAGTTCGTAGATAATGCGGTAGCTTTTGAGTGGTACATTTTTTTGCTCGGCGATTTTTTGCACACTGGCCGAAGGCACCACGCTAAAGCACAAAATAGTTGCCTCAGCCGTGGAAGCCAGCAGCACGTCGCCCTCGGTGGGCGCACCAATGCCGGAGAGCATGACATTGATTTCTACATCGTCGCTTTGCTTTTTGGCCAAAATACCTTGCAAAGCTTCTAAGCTGCCCTGGGTATCAGCACGCAACAGCAGGTTGATGGTGCGTATTTCGCTGAGTGGCCCCATCATTTCTTCAAGCGACAGCTTGCGCTTTTTGTAGCTCTCCTCTTCGTCGCGGCGCTGATCTACCCGCTGCGCTACCAGTTCGCGGGCGGCGTGCTCATTTTTGGCAGAGCGCACCTTCTCGCCGCTGCTGGGCGTTTCAGAAAAGCCCAAGATTTGCACGGGCGTAGAAGGGCCAGCTTCCTTAATGCGTCCGCCTGCGCTGTCGGTCATGGCCTTAATTTTGCCGTAGCCCTCGCCCACCACCAAAAAGTCGCCCACATGCAAGGTGCCTTCTTGCACCATAACGGTCGCCAGCACGCCCGCTTGCTTATCCACCTTGCTTTCAATAATGACCCCACTGAATTCGCCGCTAGGGTCAGCGCGCAGGTCTTCTAATTCGGCGGTCAGCGAGATGTATTCCAGCAGGTCTTCTACGCCCTCGCCCGTCTTGGCGCTCACAGGCACCACAACAGTGTCCCCGCCGTATTCTTCCGGCACCAATTCTATCTGGGTCAGGTCGGTTTTCACGCGCTCAGGGTCAGCCTGGGGCAGGTCAATTTTATTGATCGCCACAATGAGTGGGATTTTGGCAGCTTTGGCGTGCGCTACGGCTTCACGGGTCTGCGGCATGATGGAGTCGTCGGCGGCCACCACAATGATAGCAATGTCAGCTACATTGGCGCCGCGCGCGCGGATGGTGGTAAACGCTTCGTGGCCCGGGGTGTCAATAAAGACAATCTTACCTTTGCTGGTTTGGGCTTCAAAGGCCCCTACATGCTGGGTAATGCCGCCCGCTTCCTTGGCTGCTACTTTTGTTTTGCGGATGTAATCAAGCAGTGACGTTTTGCCGTGATCGACATGGCCCATAATGGTCACAACAGGCGCACGCAGGGGAATCTCCTGACTGGGTGCTGGCGCTGTCGCTTCTTTGGTCGCGTTGGAAACGTTGTTGACTTGAGCACCACCTTGTTGTGTCTGTGACTGTTCTTCACGCTTAGGCGCCAGCTGGGTGTGGGCCGTAGTCGCCCTGGCCTCTACCTCAGCTGCAGCAGGTGCGGGTTGTTCACTGCTCTCATCTTCACTGTTTACATCTTCACTGACAATCTGCTTGATCAGGCCAACCGTATCTTCTTCAATGGTACTGCTGACTGACTTGTAGTTTATACCCAAGCCATCTAGTATTTCTAGCATTTTTTGATTCTCTACGCCCAGTTCTTTGGCTAGGGTATAAATTCTGACTTTAGACATTTGCTCACCTCCAGGTGAGATGCAGCGGCTGTGGAACTTAGCCCGCGCACATGACGGAATAGAACCCATTGTTCATCAGTATCCGTAAAAATAATTCTTAAAGGGGGTAACTAGGCCGTTACTCAGCACTCATACGGCTGAGCAGTTGCTCACTGATACGGCCCGCCTGTGCGCCAAAAGTACGCCGCAGGCGTTTTTCTTGCCAGCACTGGGGGTTATTGCACAGATAGACCCCGCGGCCCTGGCGACTTTTGCCCTGACTGAGTTGCCACTCGCTGCCCGTACCTGCTTGTTGCGCCACCACGACCTTACTCAGGCGCAGCAGTTCATCCTGGGGCGCTTTGCGGCGGCAGGCTACACAGCTGCGCTCAGGCGTGTGGCGCGTAGCAGAAGTGGGCGGGGCGAGCGTCAACAGCTACTCCGCGCCGTCCTCATGAGTGCTGCCATCATCCGTAGGTAAGGCGACGGCCACCGATTTGCTGTCGCGAAACAGCGCGTCAAAGGCGGCTTGCTGGCTGCTGTTGCTGGGCGTTTCGCCTTCTTGCAGGGCTTGTTGCATCGCTGCGTCTAGGTCGTGAATAGCAGCGGTTTCTCGCAGGTCAATTTTATAGCCGGTCAGTTTAGCCGCTAGGCGCACATTTTGCCCGCCCTTGCCAATGGCGAGACTCAGTTGGTCAGGGGTCACAGTGACGGTGGCGTCGCCCGTGTCACTGTTGACCTCAATCAGCGCCACCTTGGCAGGCGACAGCGCATTGCGGATAAATTCGCGCATGTTGCTGTCCCACAAAATGACATCCACCCGCTCACGGCCTAGCTCACCCGTAATTGCCTGAATGCGGTTGCCACGGTGTCCGATACAAGCGCCGATAGGGTCTACGTTAGAATTATTGCTGTACACCGCTACCTTAGAACGCTGTCCCGCTTCACGTGCAATGGCCTTGACTTCTACAATACCGTTGGCTACTTCGGGAATCTCCTGTTTAAGCAGATAATCGAGCAACCGTTCATCCGCGCGGCTGGCCAAAATAGTGGGGCCTTTAGGCGTTTTGCGCACTTCTTTAAGGTACACTTTGACGCGGTTACCGTTGAGCAACTTTTCACCTGGTATTTGCTCACGGGGCGGCATAATCGCCTCACCTGAGCCAAGCTCTATAAAGTAGTTTTGTTTGTTATCCATACGCACCACTGTCGCATTGATAACCTGGCCTTCTTTGTCTTTGTATTCGTTGTATACCACATTGCGCTCGGTTTCGCGCATTTTTTGGGTGAGTGTCTGCTTAGCGGCTTGCAAAGCAATACGGCTAAACTTCTTTTGGTCTACTGGAAATTCCATCTCCATGCCAATTTCTACGTCGCTTTCTAGCTCTAGGGCGTCTGCCAGACTGATTTGCAGGTTTTCGTCTTCTACTTTTTCCACCACTTCGCGAATAATCAGCACTTCTAATTCGCCGCTGTCGGGGTCAAGGTGAACTTCTACCTTTTTTTCGGGCTCTACAGTACGCTTATAGGCCAGTGCCAATGATTCCTCAAAGGCTTCTATCAGTTGCATCTCATTGATGTTGCGGGCCTGCGCTACTTCGCGCAGTGCCTCGGCAAAATTAATTTCTTCGGACATATCACTTCCTTATAGGATTTATTTTAAAAATGAGGGACAGGAAACTAAATTCAGCGGTGTCTATCAGGAAACTCAGCCAGATTTGCTTGCATCTGCCCTACGGTAAGGATCACATGTTCGCCTGCGACATCAAAGGTCACTTGGTCACCCTCAACCGCCACAATCGGCGCAGTAAAAGCGTGTCCAGGAGCGCGTACACGGGTTTTGAGGCCCAGCATGCGTTCAAAGTGGCGTGCGGTGTTGAGCGGACGCTTGCTGCCTGGCGATTCCAGCTCTAAGCGGTACTCGCCAGGCAGCGGATCCAGCCGGTCTAGCTCGTCGCCCAGGGCACGGCTCGCGCGGGTCAGGTCGTCTATGGTCACGGGCTGCTCGTCTAGGCGGTCAATGCGAATGACCACCGTGGCGTTTTGCCCAGGGTTTTGCACCTGTACGTCTAGCAGTTCCAGACCCAGCGCGGTAAATACACTCTGGGCGGCGCGGCTGATTTGCTGCTCTAGGGGGCCGGTATTCGGTTGTGGGGTTTGCTGTTCAGTTGTCATAAATTGTATCCCTGCGCGCGGCCCAGGGGCGGGCTGTGGCAGGATGTGTCACCACCTTTTCCAAGAGGAGGGAGGTGGACTTGCCTTGGCCCACCCCCCTTCCCAGGACTTTCACCCCCAGTATAGACCAAGCAGACATGAAGGTGGGTGACGCATCTGCCAAATGGCCAGATTGCCAGATTGACCTGCAGGCGGTAGAGCTACACCGGGGCGTCTCAATGTTTAGGGACGTAAAAGAGTGCAGCTAAAGTGGAAAGTGACTCTACAAAGCTGACACTTAAAAAAGGCACCCTCTGAATATAAAGAGAATGCCTTGAAAGCAATGTATTAGGAGCACAATCAAGCAGTGGTAGGGTCAACCGTAATGATAGGGTGAACTATTCAAACAGTCAGCATCCGTACTTGTGCCTAGGTCTACTGACCTTCTTGCACTGTATACACGGCTTAAGTCAGAATCTTAGCTGCCCTGCCCTTCTGCGTGCGCGTGTACCGCTGCCGTTTCTGCCGCTGAAGGCGCCGCCGTAGGGTCGCCACTGGCAATACCCCAGAGGTAAAACACCACGGCGAGCAGGCCAACCAGCAGCATGTCCCAGCCATAAGGAATAAGTCCCAGACCGCCAAAGGGCTTGCCGCCCAGGTATGACAGCAGGGCCATACACAGCAGATACACCACCAGCCATGCCCCAGAGCGCAGGTGACGGGTGGTGTCTTTCCAGCCTGCACGGGCCTCGGCGATGAGGTACAGCGGCAGAACGAGCAAGACCAGCAGCAGAATCTGACCGTTGAGGGGCCAACGGCTCCAGTACACCAACAGGCTGCCAAAGATAAAGGCGATAGGGGCAATGATGGGCATACTGCTGATGCTCAGGGGGCGCGGCGCGGCGGGGGCGGTGCGGCGCAGGGTCGCCACACTGACCGGCCCCGTGAGAAAGCCGATGACGCAGGTCACGCTGATAACCGCCGCCAGCCCTTCCCAGTTGGGAAAGAGGTACAGCGCGGCGAGGCTGAGCACCAGGTTGGTAAGCATCGCCATACGCGGCACACCAAACACAGGGTGAATGGTACCCAAAAAGCTGGGCAAGTAGCCGCCGCGCGTCAGGGCCTGCAGGGCGCGTGACGAAGTAGCAGCGTAGCTGATCCCCGTACCAGAGGGACTAATCACCGCGTCGGCATACAGCGTCAGCGCCAACCAGCCCATGCCCAGCGCGGCGGCAAGCTGAGCAAAGGGCGACTTGAAGACCAAGCCATTCCAGCCGTGTTGCGCTAGCATACCAGGGTCAATGGCGCCGATAAACGCCACTTGAAGCAGCACATAAATCATGCCCGCCAGCAGCAGCGAACCGACCACCGCAAACGGCACGCTGCGCTTGGGATTGGTGACTTCGCCCGCCAGGTTGATGGGAACCTGAAAGCCGTTAAAACTAAACACAATGCCACTGGTCGCCACACTGGTAAACACTGCTGCCCAGCCAAAAGGTGCAAAGCCGCCGTTCGCCAGGTGGCTAAAGTTTTCGGGGTGAAAGCCCTTGATTATCAGCATAATGGCGGTCAGCAGCGGCACCACCAGCTTAAAGATGGTGATGGCGGCGTTGCTTTTGGCAAAGAGACCCACCGTCCAAAAGTTGAGCAGGGTGTACAACACCAAAAAGACGCTGGCGGTCAGCAGTCCTATGACGCTCAGGTGCCCGCCTGAAACCAGCGACTGTGCCCAAGGAAAGGCCCAACTGGCCATGTACTGCACGCTGGCAACGGCCTCAATAGCGGGGATGCCTATCATGCTCAGCCAGTTGGCCCAGCTTGCGATCAGCCCCGCAAAGGGGCCATGCGAATATTGAGTATAACGCCCCATCGCTCCAGATTCGGGATACATGGTGCCCAGTTCTAGGTAAGCTACGGCGATAACCAGCATCATCAGCATACCGGTAAGCCAGGCGACTATGGCTGCGGGGCCAGCGATTCTGGCAGTATTGTAAGCCCCAAAGAGCCAGCCTGAGCCGATAATAGAGCTGAGGCCCGTAAACAGCAGGGCCGTAGGCGATATGCTGCGGTGCAGCTTTTGAATATCAGACATAGTGTGTAGTTTCCCTTCGTGTGGTGGGGCGCTTATCTGGCGCTGCCGCTTTAATACATGTGCGTGTGCTTTGCTGCCGCCATGCGGCGTGACGCTCAGGTCAAACGCCGAGCCGAATGCAAAAAACCAGCACAAAAAAATATTGTGACTTATTTGCGCCGCCAAAGTGTGAAGTGAGGCCCATCTTATACACCGCTGCAGCAGCGCTCAATAATACGGACTGCGCTTATATGTCGCGCAGTCCGTACTTTTCCCTACTCTTTTGCCTTCTTTTACCGCATTGTTAACACGGTTCAAGTTAGAATCCGTATGACATCCTCAGTATCACATCCTCAACTTCTATTCTTCGCGCAGCACGTAGCCCACCCCGCGCACGGTGTGAATCAGGCGGCGTTCACTGCCCTCTTCTAGCTTACGGCGCAGGTAACCGATATACACGTCAACCACGTTGCTGCCGCCCGTGTATTCGGGCCACACTTTCTCTTCTATTTCAAAGCGGCTAAACACTTTACCAGGATTGCGTGCCAGAAGTTCAAGCAGCTCAAACTCTTTGGCAGAGAGCTCTACCCGCCGCCCACCACGAAAAATCTCGCGTCCATCAAGGTTCATCACCAGGTCGGCAACGCGCACTTCGCCGGTCACAGCCGGGTTGACACGCCGCAGGTGAGCACGCACGCGGGCCAGCAGTTCTTCGATAGAAAAGGGCTTAATCAGGTAGTCGTCCGCGCCGCTATCCAGACCCTCTACCTTGTCCTGAATACCATCTTTGGCGGTGAGGATAATAATAGGGGTATTGCTCGTTTTACGAATGCGGCGCGCTACTTCTAGGCCGTCTAATACAGGCAGCATCAGGTCTAAAATCACCAGATCAGGGTTCACTTCACGGAACTTAGAAAGCCCCGTCACGCCATCATAAGCCACTTCGGTAGCGTAGCCTTCGGCGGCAAGCTCTAACTCAATAAAGCGGGCGATGTCTTTTTCGTCTTCAATAACCAGTACCAGGGGCTTGCGTTCCATATGTTCAGGATACGGGCCTTTCTCATGAGAAGATGAGTCCTAGTCCTTAAGTCCGTTTCATTTGGGTCTAGGACGCCCGTTATCAGGGCACTGTGGATGCTTTTGGAAGGCACGGCCTTGCTGAGCAGTTGGCGGCTGAACACTGGTGGTTGGTGCCCCGCGTCACGGCTCTCCCGCGCTCTCCCCTACCCACGGCGCGGCTTGTCCCGTAAGCTGACAGGGTATGGAATTGGAATGGCCCGCGCTTACAGCAACTGCACTGCAAACCTTCTTGACCATGTCGGTGGTTATGGATCCTATTGGCCTGGCTCCCATTTATATCGGACTGGCGGGCAACCGCCCCACCTTAGAACGCCGCCGCATTGCGCTGCGGGCCTCGCTGGCAGCGGGCGGCATTATCGTGATATTTGGCCTCTTTGGGCGCATGCTGCTTACGCATCTGGGCATCAGTCTTGACGCTTTTCGCGTAGCGGGGGGCTTGCTGCTGTTTTTAATTGCGCTGGATATGGTCTTTGCCCGGGGCAACAGCAGCAATGACCCCAGCCATGACGCACCCGACGGCGGCGCGCCGCTGCCCACTGAAGAGCAGGACATCAGTATTTTTCCCATCGCCATACCACTGATTGCCGGGCCTGGTACGCTCGCCAGCATCATGATTCTGGTTGGCACGGCACACGGCGACCCGCTGCGCATCACGGTGGTGTTTGTGGTGACGGCGCTGGTGCTGCTGCTGTGTTACTTAGCGCTGCGCCTGTCGGGTCAGATCGCCCGCGTCATCGGACAAACGGGCATACACGTGGTCACCCGTATTCTGGGCGTACTGCTGGCGGCACTGGCAGTGCAATACGTCGCTGACGGCATCAGTGTGCTGTGGAAGGCGGGAAACGCCTAATATGGATTCCGATTGATTTGGCGTACTTCCGAATCAATCAGGGCGAATGCGAGTGGGAACAGCATACGGACTGTGTGGTATGGAGTCGCAGGCGGCGCTTTTCCGACTGTGGTGGAATTTAGCGCAGTCCATATAAGCGGCCAAAGCTCTACCAACTGCGCAAAAACGGCAACGCAGTAGCGCATAAACGCTACCTGGCATGGAAGCGCAGTCCGTACCAGGCAATCTGTATTACAGCAGGCCACTGCGCCTGAGCAGCGCGTCTGCGTCAGGGTCGCGGCCCATAAAGTCGCGGTAAAGCTGCGCGGGGTCGTCACTGTTGCCCCGGCTGAGAATGTGGTCAACATAGGCGCGGCCCGTACCACGGTTAAAGATGCCTTCACTGGCAAAGCGGCTAAAGGCGTCTGCGTCCAGCACCTCGGCCCACTTGTAGCTGTAGTAACCCGCGCCGTAGCCGACTGGACTAGAAAAGAGGTGATTAAACGACGCCACCATCGCATAATGTTCGGGCAGTTCAACGGGGTAAAAGCGGTTCATGATGTCGCGGGCCACCTGCACGGGGTCGCCGCTGGCGGGGTCAAACTCTGCGTGCAGTGTCAGGTCAGTCAGGCCAAAGCTGTACTGACGCATGGCGGTGTTGGCAGCACGGTAGTTTTGAGAGGCGCGGAGCTTTTGAAACAGGTCATCGGGAAGCGTTTCGCCCGTTTGGTAGTGCCTAGCAAACAGGTCAAGCGCCCCGCGCTCCATCACCCAGTTTTCCATAAGTTGAGAAGGCAATTCCACAAAATCCCAGGGCACGTTGATACCGCTTAGCGACTTGACTGGCACGCGGCTCATGGCATGGTGCAGCAGGTGACCAAACTCGTGAAACAACGTCTCTACTTCGCGCACGTTGAGCAGGCTGGGGGTGTCGCCGTTAGGCGGGGTTATATTGCCGCACATCAGGCCCAGGTGGGGGTCTATGCCGCCTTCCCTGGGGCCGCCTGTGATAAAGGCGTCCATCCACGCGCCGCCCCGCTTGGTGTCGCGCGGAAACCAGTCGGTGTAAAAGCTGGCGATGTGCTGGCCGTCCTCGTTGTGAATGTGGTAATACTTGACTTGCTCGTGCCAGACAGGAGCCTGCGCCTCTGTTACGGTGATGCCAAATACGCGGCGACTGATTTCAAAGAGGCCCGCCAGCACGCTGTTCATCTCAAAGTAGGGCCGCAGGGATTCTTCATCAAAGTCGTACTTGTCCTGGCGCTGTTTTTCGGCCCAGTAGGACACGTCCCAGGGCTCCATTCTAGGCGCGTCCGTCCCTGCTTTTTGGCGGTAAAACGCCTCTAATTCGGCATTTTCGCGCTCAAAGGCGGGGCGGGTTTTGGCCTCTAGGTCGCGCTCAAACTTCAGGGCGGTGTCACCCGACTTCGCCATACGGTCTTGGAGCACATAGTCAGCAAAGTTCTTGAAGCCCAGGATTTCGGCCTGCTGGCGGCGCAATTTCAGGATTTCACTTATCAGCGGGCGGTTGTTGCGCTCTGGCTCCTGCCCCAGCATGACAGTGGCCTGCCACAGTTCGCGGCGCAGTTCGCGGTCAGCGGCGTAGGTCAGTACCGGTATCAGCGTTGGCTGGTGCAGCGTGAGGCGGTGGCCCTCTTTGCCTTTGGCCTCGGCGTCCTGGCGGGTCGCGTCAATCACCCGCTGCGGCACGCCCGACAGCCGCTCGGTGGGCACATACAGCTCGTAGGCAGCAGTGGCTTCTAGCACGTTCTTGCCGAACTGGTTGGTCACTTGGGCCAGCTTGGTGTTTACCTCGGTCAGTTCAGCTTTTTTGTCATCGGGAAGGTCAGCTCCGCCGCGCCGAAACTCGTCAATAGTAAGCTGGAGGTGCCGGGCGCGGACAGAGTCAAGCTGCTTTGCCGCGTCCGTTTCAGCAAACGCCTTGAGCGCCTGCCACAGCCCCGGATGCAAGCTCAACTCGGTATAAAACTGTGTGGTAGGCGGAATAATCGCCTCTACCGCTGCCTTCCACTCGTCGCTGCTGACCACGCCGTCTAGGTGATGCACGATGGTGTTTACGGTGCCCAGTTGCTCGGTCAACACGTCTAGGTCGTGCATAAAGCCCACAAAGCCGCGCTCACCCGACTGAGACAGCTTTGTCACACGCTCGCGGGCCTCTGCCAGCAGGATCTCAATAGCTGGAGCGGCGTGTTCAGGCCGAATTTGGTCAAAGGGAATCTCAAAGCCGACGTTCAAGAGGGGATTCGTACTATGCACAGGTTGTGTCATCTAGACAGTATAGAACTCCAGTGAGATCAGGTGGCTTCTGATTTGGTCTGATCGGGCGCGAGTGCCACAAGAAACGGGCGGGCAGATGTGTCACGGGATAAGCGTCACTGTACCCGGTACACCTTAGCTGGCTGCCCTTTGCCATCTTCCTCAACCACATTGCGCCCGACACCAATCACATTGCGCTTGGCACCTCTATCCCGACCAGATCCAGCGTCTGCACAAAGGCACGTTGCAGCCGCCCCACCAGCGCAAGGCGGGCTTCACGCAGTCCTGGTTCGCTCGCCAGCACATTGGTCGCGGCTTTGCCTTGCGCGTCTTTGGCGTTGTACCAGCCGTTAAAGCTAGAAGCGAGCTCAAGCGCGTACTGGGCCACCACATGCGGGCTGTGAATTCGCACCGCTACCGCGACCACTTCGGGTAAGCGGGCCACTTCTTTGGCGAGTTTGAGGTCTAGATCGGTGACCATACTCCAGTCGGCCCCTGCGCCGCTGACATCGTGACCCACTTCCAGGGCCCGTTTGAGGATGTTGCCCGCACGCACCGCCGCGTACTGCACATACGGCGCGGTGTCACCCCTGAGATCAAGCGCGTCTTCAAGCACAAAGTTGATTTCGCGGCTCGGCTCAGCCTTGAGCATGGCAAAGCGCAACGCGCCCACCGCTATGCGCCGCACAATCTCCTCGCCTTCGGGTGTGCCCACCACTTCGGGCTTGAGGCTTTGCATCAGCTCAGTGACCTTGCGCGTGGCTTCGCTCAGGGCCTTATCCGCGCTCATGCCTACGCCCCTGCGCCCGCTGATGGTCTGGCCCTCATAGTTGACAAAGGCGTAGGACAGGTGAATGCTGCGGGCCTCTTGTTGGGGGTAGCCTGCCACGCCCATGCTGGCCTTGACAATGCGCTGCGGGTGCTCTTGGCGCGAGTCGATGACATTGATCACCTCGGCAGCATGTCCAAAACGCTGGGCCGTATCAGGCTGACCATCTGGGGCAGATGTCCACACGATATGTCCAGCGGGGTCATTTAAAAAGGGCTTAAACTTCATGCCCTCAAACAGCCCGAATTTCCAGCACTGAAACCCGATGTCTTTGGCGGCGTACATCGCCGTGCCGTCTGACCGGCGCAGCACCACATTGTTTTCGGTTAGCCCCGGCATAAAACTAGACACGTCCATCACAAAGGCCCCAGCAAATTTGCCTTCCTGGGGGTGACTGGTGTACGCACTGCGTTCCAAAATATTCATGGCCTTATCCAAAAAGCCGCTGCCCACCACATCCGATTCCCACACCAGCAGGTCGTAGGTGGCGCCTAGCGCAAAGCAGGTTTGCAAGTGCGCGGTGACAATCTGCTCAATGTCAGCCCGCAGTTCGCCGCGCTCCAGGCGGTGCATGATGGCGCTGATACCTGACTCTAGATCAGACTTGGCGGGGTCGGCATTGAGGCGTACGTAGCCTTCGCCCATAAAGTGATCGTACTTTTGTTGACCGTCCCACTGCCGGGCGTAGTGGCCCCGGGCAAACAGGGACTCGGCTGCCTGGCGTCCCGTGTCATCGATGTAGTTTTGAATCTCTACCTCGTGGCCCGCCGCTCGGAAAATGCGCCCTATGCTGTCGCCCAGCACCACATTGCGGATGTGACCCACGTGCAGTTCCTTGTTGGGGTTGACCGAGGTGTGTTCAATCACCACTTTGCCGCTACACTGATCAGGCGTAGCGGGGTCGGCGATCACCGCTGCTACAAAGTCACCCGCATCTACAAAAAAGTTGAGAAAGGGCCCAGCCGTCTCTGCGCGGGCGATGCCCTGAGGCAGCACCACACTTTGAGCCAGCACCTGCGCCACTTGCGCGGGGTTTTGCCCAAGTGATTTGGCGAGCGCAAAGGCGGAGGGCGTGCCGTAATCGCCTGGTTTGTTGGGCGGGGTTTCTTGTATCACCGCTTCTATCTCAGCGCCCAGAGTGCGGGCCGCATCTTCTACAGCGGTTTTGAGCTTGGCCTTGAGGTTCATCAGGGCTCAGTTTAGCAGGGCGAGAGCGTTCAGCCGCTCAGCCCTGAGCCATGACCATCAAAAGTGACCATCAAAAGTGATCAAAAAGGGGCCAAGCAGATGCTGCGGGCTGCACGCCAGCAACCTGAACACCAGCCAGCAACCTTACGCTAAGCGCCCGAGCATCACCACACTGGCCCCAGGCGGAAGCCGAACTTGCTGCTGTTATTGCTGGGTGAAAAGCCGTAGTCAAAGCGCAGGGCAGCAAGAGGCGAACCGCTGAGGCCCAGATTGAGTTCTAGACCCGCGCCCAGAGCGTAGTCTGTCCGCATAGTGTTGTCAGCCTTCCACACCGCGCCCGCATCCACAAAGCCAATGCCGTATACGCCCAGCAGCACCGAGTTGTTGACATTAAAGTCATAGCGGTATTCGGCGCTGGAGGTCAGGTACTTCAGGCCCTTGAGGGTGCTGGTTTCCATGCCGCGCAGCTCGTAGGCTGCTGGAATGGTAGAGCCGCCCACCGAAAAGAGGGCGCTGCTGGGCACCACGCCAAAGAGGCCGCCCGCATTCAGGCGCACGGCAAAGACCTGCTGCTTGTGCTCATTAAAGCCGTTACTACTCAGGGTGCGCCCAAAGCCGTAGTAGGTGCTTGCCCCCGCTTCTAGTGTCGTCCAGTGCAGGCTTTGGTCGCCTGAATAACCAAAACTATAGTTGGCGCTCAGTTTGGCACGCACGCCCTTTGTGGGAAAGTCGCCGCTGTTGGTGGAGTCGTACACCAAGCCAGGGCCGACGCTGGTGGTGCGCCCTGAGGCGGGCAACAATGCAGTGGCCGCCGTGTCACCATAAGACGACGTTTCATTCGTTGCCAAGCCTTCTAGGTAGTAGCTGGAATACCTGCTGCTGGCGCTCAGCGTACCGGTGAGGTACTGGCCAAGGCTGCGGCCTAGGCCTACGCTAAAGCCCGTGTTGCGTACCGTGTACTGGCGGCCCGTGTCGGTGGTGTTGCTGCCGTCGGTATACAGCGTGTTGTTGGGGGTCAGGCTGCTGCCTACCGTAAAGTTAAAATTGGTGCGCGTCTTGCGAAAGTCAGCAAAGTCAATGTCTAACCAGGGAATGCTATAGCCGATATTACCGCCCCACACCTGCCCTGAGCCAGTGGGCTGGGCGCTGATGTTGCCCTCTAAGGTATGTGCGAGGCCGAACATATTGTTGTTGGTGACACCCACACTGCCCTGCCAGCCATTCAGGGTGTCGTAGCTCACCCCCGCAGGAATGCTGCGCGTGCCGCTCTGGTCAGCCAGGCTGATGACATAAGTCAGTGCTTCGGGGTTTTTGGGATCGTCTGACCGGGTGGTGACACCCGTGACCTTAACCACGCCCAGACGCATGATGCGGTCAATGGCGCCGCGAATTTCGCTGTCGGTCACTACACCGTGCACGTCTTGCAGCTCGCGGGTAATCACGCGGTCTTTGGTGCGGTGGGGGCCGTCCCATTTCAATTCAAATTTGGCAAGGCTAGCCTCGTGCAGCGTATAGGTCAGCACGCCTTGCTCAAACTGTATCGGGTCGCGGGTAGAGATGTCATAGCCCCTCGCACGGTAAGTGTCACGCAAGTTCATAAACCCGCTCTCAGCAAGCTGACGCGAGAAGGTATCACCCACTTGCAGCTTAAGGGCCTTTTGCAACTCGGCGCTGCTGAGCTTGGTGTTGCCCGCAAAGCGGATTTCCTTAATGGGGCCAGTGGCCATCTGCGAGTCGCCAAAGGTCACGGCAACCTGCGCGGGGTTTTGGCTGTCGGGTTGCAGGGCAAAACCCACCGACTTGCCCGTCTTGTTAGACAGCGTCTTCACGTCGGCTTCTAGAGTGCTGAGGGTCAGCGGCTGCCCCGTGTGGGTTTGCAAGCCGCTTGTATCGGCATTTAGCGCTGTCGTATTCACGCTGCTCACCACGCCTTCTACCACCTGCACCTTGAGCACGCCGTCTTCCAGGGTAGAGGTCAGGGCGTTGACTCCGCTCTCTAGGTAGCCCGCGCTCTGATAGGCCTGGTTAACAGCTTGCACCGCTCTAAAGTACGACTCAGGCGTAAACTTCTTGGCAGTGTACAGCGGCTTAAAGGCATTGACCACCACGTCTTTAGCAATGCGGGTGACACCCGCGACCTCTACGCGGCTGATGGGGGCCGTTTCGTCAATGGCGTAAGTTAAGGTGGCGGTGCCGTCGGCGCCTACTTTGACCTGGGTATCAATTTTGGGAGCAAACGGGTAGCCCTGTGTGCGGAAATTTTGGCTCAGCAGGTCACGGCTTTGCTTCAGGCGCTCAGTGTTGAGCATCACCCCCGGCGCAATGTTGAGCGTATCAGCAATGCCCTGCTTAAAGGTATCAACAGGAAAGTAGCTCAGGCCCGTCACTTCTACGCTGCCCACCAGGGGGTTAGGCACCACGGCAATGGTCAGCACGTTGCTGGTGAGGGTGGCGCTTACCCGCTGAAAGTACCCCGTTGCCATCGCTTCTTGTTCAACCTGTTTGAGGTCAAGCTGACTGATGTTATCGCCCACCTGAGTACTCAGGCTGGCCTTGAGGTAGTTGCCCAGCAAGCTATCGGCGCCAGCAATCACCACGTCACTAAGAACTGCGGCAGGCTGAAGGTCTTGGGCAAGCGCTACAGGCGCGGCAAGGGCAATGGTCAGGGCGAGGATAGGTTTATTCATGTGGCTCCTAAGCGAAGGTCAGTATAGACATGTGGCGAATCGGGTAGTACAGAGAATACTTATCGGTGCTTCTGATGTTGCTCTGATGAGATTGCTCAAATGCTGATTGTCAAATTGTCAAATAGCTGGTTACGGCGACGAGCGCGATCAGTGCAGGCCAGGCCATCCAGTACCACCCAAAACCGCACCAACAAGGAGAACAACAACAGAAAGAACAACAGCCAAAAGCACAACACTCAAAACCATTTAAGCTACAGTTTAACCCAATGTCACTATTGTTAGGGTTGGGTGTCTGAGAAGTGTTTACCACAGCAACGGCGCAGTCCGCTTCTGGGCGTCTACTGCGGGGCCGTGAACTTTAAGATGTAGCGTCACGGCCCTCACCCCGCTGCTCTTTTTTGGCACCTGGCGGGGGGCCTGACCTAAGGGCGCCGTGCTGAGTACACAGCGACCGCTTGCAAGCGCGGCGTGCCGTAAGCCACAATACAGCTTGTTTATGTCGCTACACGCCGTGCTGACCGAAATTGATCAAGTATCTACATCCTGCGGGAGGGCCGGCCAGGTACAACTGGTCGCCGTGACCAAAGGACACAGCCTCGCTGATATCCAGCGCCATGTGCTGTCTCAGCCGGGAGGGGACGCCTTGCCGCTGGCAGAAAGCCGGGGCCAAGAACTGCGCGACAAGATGGACGAAGCTGCGCAAGCGGGCCAGGCGGTCGCACAGTGGCACTTTATTGGGCCGCTGCAGCGCAATAAAATCAAGTATTTGTCGCGGGTATCGCTTGTTCATACGCTCGAAGAGCTGTGGCAAGCCGAGGAAATAGCACGCCTGGGGCACAAGTGGGGGCGCGCGCCTGCTGTGCTGATACAGGTGCATAACGGCGAAGCGCAAAAGCACGGCTGCTCCCCCGCAGAACTGCCCGCGCTCAGACGTGCCACCGAGCAAACGGGCCTGGAGGTGCGCGGGCTTATGGTTATGGCTCCATACGGCCAGCCCCATGAGGCGCGGCGCCTCTTTGGTGAAACGGCACAGCTGGCCCACGACCTAGGCCTGAGCGAGCTGAGCATGGGCATGAGCGGCGACTTTGCGGAGGCCATCGAACAGGGTGCCACACTGGTGCGGGTAGGTACGCGCCTCTTTGAAGAATAACGCCAGAGCATTAGAAACCAAGAGTCTGACCAATGACTACATCATCTGCAACAAAGAAAACGGTACAATGCAATATAATGTAATATACCTACACAGTGCATCATAAGTACACAGTGCACCATAGCTAAACAGTGCACCATAACTATCTGTACCTATCTCATAAATGAGGTCCACCATGCACGAAGAAGACGATTTCATGATTGGTCATGCGCCGCAGCCCTCCACAGAAGGCCCTACGGCACTGGGACGGTATTTGGCAGACAGTGAATTTACACCCTATGTGCCTAATGCTGGCGCTGCCAGTCACGCTGAACCCCAGGCTAGTGATTCTAGGCCCGGTGACTCTAGGCCCGGTGACTCTAGGCTCAGTGATTCTAGGCCCAGTGAATCTGGCAGTGCGGGGGCCAATGACCGCCAATCTCGCGCCGCTATGGAGCACAAGGCCGAAGCCAGAGCCGCCAAATTCAATGAAAAGCTCGCCGAACACCGTGAAAAACTCAGCGAGTATAAGCCTGCGGTGGCGGGGTCAAAGCATTCAACCAACCACACGCCCGCCTTTCCGGTTATTCACTCGGCGGGGTTGTCACCCATGGATACGCTGCACCGGCGCTTTCCGACTGTTATGCGCGGCTACCGCAAAGAGGACGTGCACCTCTTTTTAAGCGAAATATCGCAGCAGCTTGAAGCCCACTTGCAGGAGCGCAACGAGCTGTACCAAAAGATTCATGAGCTAGAGGAGCAGGTGGAGCACTACCGCAACGCCGAGGACGAACTGCGCCGTACAGTGGTCGCCGCCGAGCGCATCAGCCACGAACTGCGCGAGCAGACCAAGCGCGAGGCGAGCAATATGTTGCAAGAAGCGGAGCAGCGGGCTATGTTGCTGGCTGAGCAGGCCACCACCCGTGAACGCGAAGCGCTCGCTAGCCATGACGCCCGCATGACTGAGCTGGAGGCGACCTTTAGTGCCCGCCGCGCCGCTCTAGAACGCCACTATCAGCAGCAAGAGCACGCCCTAGAAACCCGCGCCCGCGAACGCAGCGGGCAACTGGAGCGCGAATTTAGCTCACGCTACGCCGAGGTTTCGGGGCGGTTGACCAGCGCCCACGCCGAGTACGCTAACTTTATGGCCCAGTACCGCGCCGTGTCGCAGGCCTTTGCACAGGCAGCCAACACTCAGCTGTTACCCGAAAACCCCGCACTGCTTAGCCCCGACAGCGCCCTGGCGACGCGCCTCCCTATGACCAGCCTACAAGTAGACCTCACGCCTCTGCGCCCCGCACCGGTGGAAAGCAGCAAGCGCAGCAGCGACAGGGTAGATGTGTTGATAGAAGACCAGCATTTTTAACAGAGTTTAACCAGAGTTCGTATAAGGCTCAACCGGAATCTGTATGACAACCCGCCAGTTTTTTTGACAGAGCCCTAATCTCTAGGGTTCTTTCTCAGATTCTTTGCCCCGCCGTCAGCAGCCGCGCCACCGTCTCTAACAGCTCTGGGCGTATGCGCTGGCCTGTGACATGTTCAAGCTGGCGCGACAGTACCCGCAGCGGAAAGTCTGGCAGGCGCAGCTCGGTGCTGCCCGATTGCTCTATCAGCGGCCCTGCGTGGCCTGTTAGGTCAATGACGGTGTGAAAGGGTTGCAGTACGCCCAGTGGCATTCTTCCGCCTGTCAGCACAATCAGTTCACAGCGCTCGGCGAGGCTCTGCACGGCGCGGTCATCGCGGCTCAGGGCGTAGGCCGCCACCCCTGCGGGAAAGCCCCGCAGCACCTGCTCAGCCAGCGGGCGATTGCTGGCAACCACCGTCACCGACCGAAAGCCCAGCCGTGCGAGCCCCAGCCCCACTTGCAGGTCATGGGCGCGGCCTATCAGCATGGCGCTGGCACTGCGCCCCGTGTAGCCGCGCTGCTGTAGGGCGTCTAGCAGCGCTTCAGGTGCGGTGTACGTGCCGCGTGGCCCGCCTGTAAAGGCCACCGCGTCAGCGCGCCCCGCTCGCCTAGCATCGGGGTCAAGGTAGAGGTGGGGGGCCAGACTTTCTTGCACGTCCGCATGGATCAGCGCCCCCAAAAAGCCCAGAGTCTCACAGGCGGCGAGCACCTCGTCCAGTGGCGCACCCGGTAGGCCCAGTGCCACGATGCCGCTGTCGCGCAGGGCGCTTGCTATTTCGGGTGGGTAACCGAGCAGGGCGATAGGACTTTCGCCTCCCGCTTTGCGCGGAGCCCCAGGAGGCAGGTGGCGGTAGGTCACAGGACATCCTCAGCCACGCCACGCTTGCGGATGTTGTTCTGGGTTTTGCGCCAGCGCAGCGCCTTTTCTATCAGTGGCGCGGCAGGGCTAAGCGGCAGCTCATACGCCGGAAACCACACCTTGTCGCCGCCAAAGTTTTCTTTCATGCGGTAGATACCAAAGCTGTGCTTACTCTCGTCAAGCTGCCTGGGTATACCCCAAAAGTCAAAGGTATGGTAGCCCCGCGCCTTGGCGTCGAGCATCGCCTCCCAATAAAAGGCGGTGGGGGCGCGGGCATCTTTGCGTTCAGCGCCGTCAACGCCTGGGCGGTCATCCTTGACGCTGCCGCCAAAGAGGTAATCGGTGCTGCCGCCCATCGCCAAAAAGAACCCCCCCGCCAGCGCACGGCCCTCATGGCGTGCCAGCACGATGTAACAGTCGCCGCCGTACATGGCCCCCTCGCGCAGCATGGTCTGGTAATACGCCCTGGGAAAGGCTCCTAGCTGGGCGCGCTCGTTGGTGGCGCTAAAAATCTCCCAGAATTCTTCAAAAAGGTCTTCGCGGCCTGTCACCACTTCTACCCCGTTTTTCTGGGCAGTTTTGACGTTGCGCCGCGCCATACTGTGCAGCTTGGCAAGCAAGGTTTTTTCGTCCTGACGCAGATCGACGACGATGGTGTGTTCAGGCTGGTCGGCCTCTACCCGTTTAAACGGCCCCAGGTACTCAGGGATAAGGTGGGCGGGGCGAGCAAAGGGCGGCTCTAGTTTGAGCAGGGTGTCGGTGGGGCGGGCCACTCGGCGCAGCGGCGCGGCGAGTTCACTGAGTATATTGATGTCGCTCAGCGCAGGGCCGCGCGGCGCGTAGAGCACATTCAGCCCAGGAATGAGACGCTTGCGCAGCAGTTGCAGTGCGCCCACCGTGTCGTCACCGCGCTGTATCAGGTAGCGCCTGGGCTCTTGCCCCAGCACCCGGCGCGCTTCACCGTAGCCCCAGCCTTGCAAAGAACTGGTTATGGGCATGCGGCTGACCACCGCGTCATAAGCGTGCGGGTCATGTAGTTCTTGAAGGCGAAGAGGCTGAAGGGGGGCTTGAACAAGAGACATTGCCGCATTCTACACGGGCATACTGGCGGGTAGAGGCCACAGGGCAACTGGTAGAAAAAGCGCAGTAGACGCGCAGGCAGCGCAAGGTCGCGGCCCTACCCGCCTGCTGTCTGCCGATATGCCTATGGCAAGGGCTGACCACGGCCCCCGGTAAGGTCTATCATCAGTATCGTGTCGCTTACTCCTGCCGAACTGACCCGCTACCTCAGCGCCCTCATCAGCCACCAATTGCCCCTGTCTACCATGATCTGGGGGCCACCTGGAGTGGGGAAAAGCAGCATTGTGGCCCAGCTCGCCGCCGCGCACGACCTTGGTTTTGTTGACGTGCGCCTCTCGCAACTTGCCCCCACTGACCTGCGCGGCCTGCCCGTAGCCGAGGACGGCGTGTCCAAGTGGTTTCCGCCTGAATTTTTACCCAGGAGCGGCCAAGGTATTTTGTTTCTCGACGAAGTCAATATGGCCCCGCCCACCATGCAGGGCATGGCCCAGCAACTGATTTTGGACCGCAAAGTGGGCAGCTACGAACTGCCAGACGGCTGGTTTGTGTGGGCAGCGGGCAACCGCAAAGAAGACCGCGCCAGCGTATTTGACATGCCCGCGCCCCTTGCCAACCGCTTTTTGCACCTCAGCGTGCGTGCCGACTTTGACTCCTGGCGCAGCTACGCGCTGGGCCGGGGCCTACACGAACACACCATTGCCTTTTTGACCTTTAGACCCGAACTGCTCCACCGCCTAGACCCCACCCAACCCGCCTGGCCCAGCCCCCGCGCCTGGGAAATGGCCTCAAGGTTACTCACTGCCGGGTTAGAAGTCTCCCCCGCCATCGGTGAGGCTGCTGCCGCCGAGTTTATGGCCTTTGTGCGGCTTTATGAGCAGCTCCCTGACCTAGACAGCGTGCTGCGCGGGCAAAACACCAGCCTGAAGCTACCCGACGAAGCCAGTGTGCGCTACGCCGCTGTGGTTGGTTTGGCTTCCCGCGCCCAAAATGCCGACGAAGCCTACCACGCCTTTATCTGGCTGGGTGAGCACGCGGGGGCCGAGTGGCTACAACTGTACGTCGCGACCCTGGTCAGCAAATTTCAGGCCATAGGTCAACTGGCTGACCTAGTAGGCCTGATGCAGCGCGACCCAGCTGTAGCCGAGCGCATTCAGGGGGCGCTCAGCCTGGCTGGAGGCTGAGCTGTGAGCAGTCCTGAGCACCACTCGGCCAACCAACAGCTTAGCCAACTGGTGTCGGGCGCACGGCTGCGGCTACGCGGCAAAAGCGCTTTTTTTGCTACCTTGTTGCTGCACGCCGACATCGTCCCCAGCCGCGAAATTCCCCTAGCTGCCACCGACGGCGAGCGGGTGTATGTCAACCCCGAAGTGGCCTCTACCCTGCCCCCCGAACAGTTTGACGCGCTGCTGCTGCACGAGGTGCTGCACGCCGCGCTGTCACATGTGCAGCGCAAAGGCCCGCGCGAAAAAAAGAAGTGGAACCGCGCCGCCAACCTGGTGGTCAACGGACTCGTCGCCACCTCTGGCCTACCGCTGCCACCAGACGCGACGCGTGACGACCACCTGGAGCGGCTGAGCGTAGAAGAGATCTACAGCGTGCTTGAAGAAAGCGACGGTGACACTGCCGACGGTGACGACGACCTGCTCGAAGGCCCCCCCAGCGACGCCCCCGGCAACAGCCAGAGCAAGCCTGACAACCGCCACTGGACGCAGGCCCTCGCCCAGGCCCGCAGCATTGAGGCCATGCAGGGCAAAGGCAGCGACCCGCTGGGCTTGCACCGTGACCTTCTTCGGCTGACCCCCGCCCGTCTAGACTGGAAAAGCCAACTGTGGCGCTTTTTGGCCCGAACCCCTGTAGATTTTGGCGGCTTTGACCGGCGCTTTGTGGGGCGCGGCTTGTACTTAGAAGCGCTGGATGACGAGTCCCTACGGGCCACCATCGCCGTAGATACCTCAGGCAGCGTAGACGAAGACGCGGTGCAGGCGCTGGTGGGCGAGGTACAGGGCGTGCTGGGTGCC
The DNA here is from genome assembly GCA_018260375.1 of Deinococcus sp. Lineage (GTDB taxonomy): Bacteria > Deinococcota > Deinococci > Deinococcales > Deinococcaceae > Deinococcus. The sequence goes on along the minus strand of JAGLBF010000001.1, from coordinate 51,825 downwards.
TACCCCCATGTGCACGCTACTTTGTACTACGCAGACACCGAACTCTATGGCCCCTACGAGTTGCAGCCAGGAGGCTCTATCCCTACGCCGCAAGGCGGGGGTGGCACCGACTTTCGGCCCTTTTTTGCCAAAGTGAGTGAAGACGAGCCTGATGTGGCTATTTACCTCAGCGACGGCTACGGCGACTTTCCTGAGTTGCCCCCGCGCTGTCCCGTGCTGTGGGTGGTTCCTCCAGGCGGTCTGGAAGATGAAGGTTTTCCCTTCGGCGACGTATTGCGGCTAGAAGATGAGGTGTAATACGGAGTGCGCTCGCATCCGCTCGGATTGATTCGGAAGTACGCCAAATCAATCGGAATCCGTATAATACGCACGGCGATTCAATCAGAAACGACCTGATGTAATGAGGGCAGAGGCAAGCAAAAAAACTACGGACTACGCTTAAAATCACGAAGTCCGTATAACGTACCACCTTGCTCAGTTCTCTAAGACTGCTTCGTGCTCAACCTGCACGTTGCCTGCCATCACTTTACTCAGCGGGCAAATTTCGGCAGCTTTCACGACCTGAGCTTCAAAACCACTCTGGTCAAGGGTATCTACTGAGCCGTGAACCTTCAGCACCATTTTGGCAATCTTAAAACCGCTGCCATCAGGCTCCATGATGCAGGTGGCTTCGGTGGAGAGCAGGCGGGCGGGGTGGCCTTCGTTGGCGAGCAGCGCCGACAGTTGCATGGTAAAGCAGCCCGCGTGGGCGGCGGCAAGCAACTCTTCAGGGTTGGTGCCTTGCTCATGTTCAAAACGCGTTTGGAATGAATAGACCTGCTCTTGCAGCGCGCCGCTTTGGGTGCTGAGATTGCCTTTACCTGTTTTGAGGTCACCGCTCCAGCGGGCCGTTGCCTTACGTTCAATGGTCATGGCCTTATAAGATACTGTCTTTCCCCCATTAGCATGAAAGGGTTATAAATTGGGTCTTTAATAAACTCAATTCATTGTTCACACACAGTCAGTTACAAGGTAGCTGATAGAGAGCCTGATTGAATCTCAGCGAAACACAGGGTGAAAAAGGCCAACAGGCGCAGGAAAAAGTACGCCTTTGGCGCTACAAAACCGTAGGTGGCGCCCTTGTTACTGTACTTCCATATCAGCAAAGCCGTATCTTCTCCCACTCGCCTCCGCCCTCATGAAATCAGAAATGACCTGATGTAATCGGAATGCGTATGAGCGCGTCCTGGCGCTGATAAAACACTGTAGCTGACGCCTAGATGACGATGAGGTAAAGAAAGCATTTACAAGACTTTCATACTTAAAAGGTGTGGTTTGAGACAAAGTGATTTGAAAAAACGTAGCTGTAGAGTTGTGTGCGGGATGAGAAATAAAGTAGAATCACCCAAGAGCAGATTGGCTGTCTTGCAGGCACGCCCTTAGAGGCAGCCAGATTATCCACTGGAGAAAAATATGAAAAAAGCCTTACTAAGCACCACTATTGCCCTGTTCTTTGGTAGCACTGCCTTGGCTGGCGGCGCAGCGCCTATCGTGACCTCTACCCCCAAAGCCACCGTGTCGGTCGCTTGCTCACAGGGCGCCTGGGCCAAGCAAGCCATTGACCTAGTGACGCAGAAGGGCCTGTTTATCGGCTACCCTGACGGTCAGTTTGACTGGTGCCAGAACATCACCCGCCAAGAAGTTGCTCAGGTGTTAGCCCGTTTGCTGGCTCAGTTGCCCGCCAACCAAACCACTTTTGACAGCAGCGAACTGGACACCCTGCGTCAGGGCATGAACGAAGCGCTCGCTGGCCTAGAAGAACTGAAGGCCCGTGTAGACGGACACGATAAAGACATCGCCGACCTAAAAGCCGCCATTGCCAATCTGCCCGCTAGTGGTGATGGTGCCGCCGGTGCTCAAGGCCCTCAGGGTGAAAAAGGCGAGAAGGGCGATACCGGTGCTCAAGGCCCCAAGGGTGATAAGGGAGACAAGGGCGATAAAGGGGACAAGGGCGACCAGGGTGAAATGGGTCTGCAAGGCCCTGCTGGCCAGGACTTTACTCCTCCTGCCTCTCCCTTCCGCTACGGCAGCTACCTGGGCGTAGCCTACTACAGCGTGCTGCAAAGCAACGTGGGCAGTATGGTGCGCGTCATCGCCGGCAACGACCAACTGTTGAACGGCTTTGGTGTACGTATCACAGGTGATATCGCTGTCACCGGTAGTACCCCTGGCAACAGCGTATCGGGCGACATCACCTACCGCGGCACGACGGGGCGCATTGACGGCATCGTGGGCGTGGGGGCAGGCTACAACTTTGGTGGCAACGCTGACGTTAATGCGTCGCTCACCGACTCCACCTTCGGCGAACTGCTTATCGGTGTGGATTACCGCATCATTGACCGCATCTCTATCTTTGGTGAAGCTCGCCAGCACTACTACTTCAACGGCACCAATGCCAACATCAGCTCGGTCACGGGCGGCCTGAAGTTCCGCTTCTAAACCTAAATTAAAGCGATATCAACGCACCCACTCGCCTTAGGGCGGTGGGGCTTTTTGTTGCTGGCTGATACGGATTCCGCTCCATTTCAGCACAGTCAGAAAAGCACCGACTGTCCTTCCATACCGCAAAACCCGTATCTTTTCTCACTCGCATCCGCTCGGATTAAATCAGAAAAGACCTGATTTAGTCGGAATGTATATAACACCACACTTCCTTAGCCCCTGTGCACTGCCACAACAGCCTGCCCGCTGTGTTAAAGTGCGGTATGCTGCACACTTCTGAATGGGTCGTTCCTGACCTGCCACTGCATACCCAGGTGTTTCCCGCCGAGCACGAACGCGGCGCGGTGTTGCTTGCTCACGGTTATGCCGAGCATCTGGGGCGCTATGAGCACCTGATCGGGCGGCTGGGCAGCGCGGGCTTTACGGTATACACCTATGACCAGCGTGGACACGGGCGCAGCAAGGGCCAGCGGGCAGTGGTGGACGTGCACCAGTTGGTCGACGACCACCTCAAACTGCGCGAGAGCTTGCGCGGGCTCAAGGTACCACTCTTTGCCTTTGGACACAGCGCAGGCGGGCTAATTACCGCCGCCTCAGTGCTGCAAGACCCGCGTGGGCTGCGCGGCGTAATTTTATCTAGTCCTGCGCTGCTGGTGGGTGAAAACGAATCTGCCTTCACCAAAAAACTGAGTGGCGTGCTTGCCAAAGTTTTGCCGGGCCTGCCCGTGACGGATCTGCCCGCCGGCGGTATTTCGCGCGTGGCGGACGAAGTGAGCCGGTACCAAAATGACCCTGATATTTACCACGGTAAAGTCCCCGCACTGACTGTCGCCACCATGCTACAGCTGAGCGCCAGCCTGAGTGACAAACTAGGTACGTGGCAAGTGCCCACCTTGCTGCTCCACGGCGACGCTGACCAACTTGCGGCGGTGGAAGGTTCGCGCCGCTTTGCCCAGCACGCGGGCAAAAAGGCTGTGCCCGCCCCCGTCATCCGCTACCACGAGTTTGCGGGCGGCTACCACGAACTGTTCAATGACGAGGTACGCGCTGAGGTAGAAGAGTTGACGATTGACTGGCTGAACGAGCAACTAGAAAATCAAAAGGGGGATGATCAAAGGTAGCCACAAGCTAGTCAAAAGGCGTGTGGCTCACCTCAATTCTACGAATGCCGAATTAAACCAGGTCGTTTCTGATGTCATGAGGGCAGAGGCGAGTGGGAAAAGATACGGCTTCCCTAGTATGCAAGCGCAGTCGGCGGCTTTCCTCACTGTATTTGCCTGACTGTATTTCCTAACCGTGCTGGCCCTACTGTGCTGAAATGGAGCGGAATCTGTCTTATATGGACTGCCGCTAAATTCCACCACAGTCGGAAAAGCGCCGCCTGTGGCTCCATACCGCACAGTCCGTATGCTGTTCCCACTCGCATCCGCTCGGATTGATTCGGAAGTACGCCAAATCAATCGGAATCCGTATTACCTCTCCGTTTCGCGCTACGCTATGCAGCGTGCAGGATAGAACCTTTCCCTTATCAACTCCCGTTTTGGTGTATGGCCTGGGCCGCAGTGGGCGCGGCGTACTCCGTTTCTTGGCTGGGCGTGGCCTGAGCGCCGAGTGGGCAGATGCTCGCCCCAGCGACGAGGACTTAGCCCTGGCCCAGCAATTAGGCTTTGCCCGCGCTGGAATGCTCACAGGCTACCGCACGGTCATAGCTGCGCCTGGCGTGCCTATTGATCACCCTGATCTACTGGCCTTGCACGCTCAAGGTGCCGAGATTATGGGCGAGGTTGAGCTGGCTTGGCGCGCCTATCCGCATCTGCCGATGGTGGGTATTACAGGTACGGCCGGCAAAGGTGGCACCACCGTGCTGGTGGCTGAGCTCTTGCGTGCCAGTGGCCTACAAGCCCGTGAGGGCGGCAACATTGACCCCCCACTGCTCGATGTCATCGAAGGCGCGCAGGCGGTGGTGATAGAACTCTCCAGCTTTCAACTGGAACGTATCATTCACTTTAGGCCGCAGGTAGCGGTGATAACTAACCTAGGCGTAGACCACCTAGACCGCCACCGCACCCCGGCCGCTTACCACGCGGCCAAGCTGAACATCACCCGTAACCAGACGGAAAGTGACGTACTGCTGCTGCCTGAAGCGCTGACGGCAAAGGTGCCTACCCGTGCCCAGCGCCGTACCTTTAGTCCCCAGTTTTTGTGCCTGAGCACGGGCGAACAGGTACTTAGCCCCGCCGATTTGCCCGCCGGCATTCACCCCGCTAATGCCGCCGCCGCGCTGCTGGCAACTGAGGCACTGCTGACCTCCCTGGGTCAACAGGTTGACGCGGCTGTGCTGGCCCACACCCTCCGCGCGGCCCAGCCTGTCAGAGGACGCTTTGAAACGGTGGCCCGCTACAAGGATGTGCACTTTATCAACGACTCTATCGCCACCCGCACTGTTGCCGTAGAGGCTGCCCTTGAGCATGCCGCTGGCCCTATCGCCTGGCTGGTCGGCGGGCGCGATAAGGGCGCTGACCTGGCTCCCCTGCGCGCACTGGCCCAGCACAAAGTGCGCCGCGTGATCGCCTTTGGTGAAGACGGCCCTACGCTGGCCCAAGCACTCGGATTGCCGTACCAGGTAATTGCCTATCAGCCAAAGGCCGACCCCATGCCGCAGGCTATCCGCGCTGCCTGGCAGGTGCTGAGCAATGATCAACCCAGCCCTGACCAACCCAGCGCTGACCCCACAGGAACGGTGCTGCTCGCCCCCATCGGCACCAGTTTTGACCTCTACCGAGACTATGCCCAGCGCGGCGAAGCCTTTAGCCAAGCGGCCCGCTTGCTGTGTGCTGAACTAGAAGGGGGCCCGCAGTGAACGCCCGCTTGCTGATGGCACAAATCTTGCTGCTGATACTCGGCACCCTGGCCGTTGCTACCGCCGCTCCCCAACTGCTGCCCGACCAGGCTTGGAAGGCGGTGCTGGCCTTGCTGATGACCCTGCTGGTGGGCAGCATGCGGCCTTCTTTCTTTTTACGAATCGCTACCCCCGTGTGGATTATGTCACTCGTACTGCTGGTTGCCGTACTGATTGTGGGCGTAGGCACCGACGCCTCACCAGGCACGCACCGCTGGCTACCCATTCCAGGCTTCCGGTTTCAACCCTCCGAGTTTGCCAAACTGACCCTCATCATGATGCTCGCCAGTTTTTTTGCGCGGCGCGGCGTACAGCGCAAGCTGATCTCAGCGACGCTGATGATTGCCATTACCACCATACTCATTGTGCTAGAGCCGGACATGGGCACCACCGTGCTGACCTTTTCGCTGGGTATTGTGCTGATGTACGCTGCGGGGGTGCGCTTTGGCAACATCGGCGCGCTGCTGCTGGCCACACTGCTGATCGCTGCACCTGTGGCGAGCTGGTACCTGGAGCGCCACCCGTATATTTTAGAGCGCGTTCATATGCACCAGACCAGCGCCACCACCGAAAATGTGGGCCTCAACCAGATTGGCAAAGCACACCGCGACCTGGCCTACGGTGGCCTGTGGGGGCAAGGGCCTGATGCGCCGCGCTACCCCTACTTTGCTGACCACACTGACCTTGCCATCGCCTCAGTGGGCTTTTCTACAGGGCTATTGGGGGTCACTATGGCACTCTTTGCCTACTGGCTGGTGGCAAGCGCGGCCCTGCAAGTGGCACGCGTGGCTAGCCGCGTCACTCCCCTAACCCGCGAATTACATGGCGCAGTGGTCATGTCTACAGGAGCCATGTACATGATTGTGGGCCAGGCCTGCATCAACCTGCTGGTAGCGGCGGGGCGCTTGCCGGTCACGGGTGTGCCACTGCCACTGATCAGCTACGGTTTTTCGAGCATGCTCACCATGTCACTGGGCTTTGCCCTCATTCACTCGGCGCTGCGCGAAGTAAACCGCGCCCTGCCCACTCACGGCGAAACCCGGCATCACCCCCCAGGACAATGGGGCCAAGTGGCCAGCAGTGATGAGGATGAACGTGACGATGAAGCAGACCTAGACCCTGACGATATAGACACCACCCCAGCCCATGCAGGTGACGAGCACTTGAATCAGCGCCCCATCACACTGGGAAAAACGCCGCTAGAGAGGCTGTAACGGTCTCAGCAAAGAGCTCAGCAAAGGTCTTAGCATTGTCAAGACGCCCGGCTGTCTTATTCCGCCTTATCCCGCAGTAGACCGAACCTCACGTCACCACACCTACCCCGCCGCACTCAGGCGCTATTCTGGGCACAATGACGCATATTATTCTCGCCAGTGGCGGTACAGGCGGACACATTTACCCCGCAGTAGCGACCGCTCACGAACTGCGGCGGCGCGGCTATCAGGTGACTGTATTGGGACAGCAAGGCGGCATGGAAGAGCGCATCGCTGCCGAGCAACAGCTTCATTTTTTTGGGGTGCAGGCAGGCAAACTGGCCCGCAGCGGGCAGGGTAAAGCCGACCCCCGCGAACTGCTGCGAGCGGCGCGAGGCGTGCTTGAAGCGCGGCAATTTTTGCAAAAGGAGCAGCCCGCAGTGGTGGTGGGTTATGGCGGCTTTGCGAGCTTACCTGGCATCTTGGCGGCGCAGAGCCTGGGCATTGCCACCGTGCTACATGAACAAAACGCCCGATTGGGCCTCACCCAGCGCCTCGCTGTGGCCCGCGCCCGCGCTGTGGGTACGGCGTACAGCACCGTCAACGGCCTGTCAGCGGCCAAAGGCCAACTGGTCGGTATGCCGGTGCGCGAAGAGCGCCTGTCCTCACATGAAGCCCGCACCGCACTGGGGCTACAGACTGAGGGTGCTCTCACCGTGCTGATTATGGGCGGATCGCAGGGCAGTCTGGCTATGAATAACGCCCTACCAGAGCTGCTTCGCGCCGCCTTTCCTGACGGCGTGTCACCCTACGGCCCTGTACAGATTCTTCACGCCACTGGCCCGCGCTGGATAGACGACGTAAGTCCCCGCGTAGCCGACTTGCCCTGGTATCACGCCACAGGGTATGTCAATGCGGTGGCGGCCTGGTCTGCTGCCGACCTCGCCATCACCCGCGCTGGCACAGGCACGCTCGCAGAAGCGGCCTTTTACGGCGTACCCGACATCATGATTCCCCTGCCCGAATCTGCCGAAAACCACCAGTTTTTTAATGCTCAGGCGGTGGCCCAGGCGGGTGCAGGCGTGGTAGTGGAGCAGGCCAACTTAGGGGCTTTGCCTCAGGCAGTGTTAGAGTGTTTAGAACCTCAGCGGCGCGCTGCTATGCGGGAAGCAGCTTTACAGCGTTCGCCCGCTGGAGCCGCCTCCAAACTGGCTGACCTTATTGAGCAAGTCGCCGCTGTTTCATCTCCCCTTTCTTCCCCCACACCATCATGACTAACCCTAACGATCTGCCCACACACACCGTCCCTACCTCTGGCAGCCCCACCGCCAAAACGCCGCACTATCACCTGATGGGCATTGGCGGCATTGGCCTATCTGCCTTTGCCCGCTTGTTGCACGCACGCGGTTTTGAGGTCAGTGGCTGCGACGAGCACCCCAGCGAACTCACCGCTCAGCTGGCCCAAGAAGGCATCACCGTCTACCCCCAACATGACCCCCAGCACGTTCATAGCGGCGTGCAGGTACTGATTGCGTCCGAAGCCGTACACAAGCAGCACCCCGAAATGCTGGCGGCGCGGGCGGCGGGCGTGGAGGTTATGCCGCGTATGGAGCTTTTGCGCCAGCTTCTTGAAAGCGGCGAGGGCACCCAAGCGGGCATCGGTGTGGTGGGCACGCACGGCAAAACCACCACCACCTCTATGCTCGCTATCGCCATGCTGGGTGCGGGGCTAGATCCTTCGGCCTTTGTGGGTGGCATTGTGCCGGAATTTGGCGGCAATGCCCGCGTGGGCAGCGGCCCTCTGGTGGCTGAAGTGGACGAGTCTGACCGCAATTTTCAGTACATTCACTGCCACACGGCGATTTTTACCAACGCCGAAGATGACCACATCGGCGGAGCTGAGGGAAGCGAGATGGCGACCTACTGGCACAGCGTGACCGACCAGCATGCCGCCTTTGCCCGCTTTGTGGCCCAGGCCCAACAGGTCTTATACTGCGCCGACTGGCAAGATGGTGACGGCGCAGGGCTAGGCAGTTTTGTGGCGGGCCACCCCCGCGCCATGAGCTACGGCACGGCTGAGGGCAACACCTATCAGGCCACCAACATCCGCCCTGACAGCACCGGCACCAGCTTTGATGTGGTTCATGCAGGGCAGGTGATCGCCCAAGCCCGTATCGATATGCCCGGTACGCACAACGTGCTCAACGCGCTGGCCGCCTTAGCGACCACCCACCTGTACGGCGGCGACTTGGTAGGCGCAGTACAAGCCCTGGCCGCCTTTAAAGGTCCAGGGCGGCGCTGGCAGCATATCGGCACCCTCAACGGAGCGCACATCATTGATGACTACGCCCACAACGCCACCAAAGTCGCCGCCGCAATCAGCGCTGCCCAGCAGACAGGGCGCTTCGTGCGGGTTATCTTTCAGCCGCACCGTTATTTGCGTACCCAGCAGTCTTGGCCCCGACTGGCCCGCAGCCTGATGAATGCCGACGAGGTGCTGCTGCTTGATATTGCGGCGGCTGGCGAAGACCCGATTGCTGACATTCACGCCACCCTTATCAGCAATCAAATGCAGAAAGAGGGCCACACCGCCGTGCAGTATTACCCCGTACCTGCCGACGTGGTCACGTATCTGCGCCGCAGCGCCCAGCCTAACGACATCATTGTGACGATGGGCGCGGGCGACGTGTGGAAACTGGCACGCGAACTGGCGCAAACGGTAGCCCCTGTACAGTCAGAAGAAGCACAACCAGCAGCAGTGCAACC
>JAGLBF010000001.1:0-42386 GCA_018260375.1 Deinococcus sp. | reverse complement strand
GCAGCAGTGCAACCCGCAGCAGCGCAGCCAGAAGAAACGGCCTCAGAGCCGGTAGCGCCGACCAACATGGTGCAGCTGTGACCGCCACCACTCCAAGTCACGCCACTACCAGCAGCACAGGCGCTGTGATAGAGCACCTGCCCCTGGCCCGCTTAACTACCTTAGGCGTGGGCGGCATAAGCGAGGTATGGACGGTCAACAACCACGCCCAGCTCCACGAGGCCATGCAAGCGCCTTACCGTGTCCTGGGCGGCGGCAGTAACCTGGTGGTGTCTGACCAGGGCGTCCGCGAACGGGTGATACGGCTCAAAGGGGACTTTGCGACCACCGACTTATCGCCCACTGCCGAAAGCACCCCTGACCAGCTGATTACCGGCTGGGTAGGCGGCGGTGTGCCCCTGCCGGGACTATTGCGGCGGCTGCGTGAAGCAGGGCTAAGCAACCTAGAAGGCACCGCCGGCGTACCCGCACAGGTGGGCGGCGCGGTATGGATGAATGCTGGTACGCGCTACGGCGAGATGTTTGACGGCCTACACCGCCTAGAAATCGCTTCGCCCGGAGGCGTGCAGCAAGTGCTGGCCTCCGAGTTGCCCTGGGGCTACCGCCATAGCGCCATTCCACGCGGGCACATCGTCACACGGGTACAGCTCAAACTGCGCTATAGCACCCCCGCCGAAGTCGCTGAGCATATGAACAGCGCCGACCTCGCCCGCAAAGGTCAACCCAAAATGAAGACCCCCGGTTGCGCCTTCAAAAACCCTGGGGGTGCCAGCGCGGGCAAGCTGATAGACGAAGCGGGCCTCAAGGGAACCCGGATAGGTGGGGCTATGATTTCGCCTGACCACGCCAACTTTATTGTCAACGTGGGCGACGCCACCGCCGCTGACGTGCACGCCCTGCTCAACCTGATACGCGACCGAGTAGGTACAGATATGGAGCTGGAGTACGAGCTATGGCCCTGACCCCGCCCCTGGTTCCTTTACTGGTGCCCTTACTGGCAGTCAGAGAGCGCCGCACGTCCAAGCGCGGCGGCCAGCAGCCTGAGCAGCCCTCTACAGTGCCTCAAGCCACAGCGCCTCAAGTTATACCGTCTCAAGGTGAAGCGAGCATGCGAGGCCCTGACGTACCCGGTAACGCGCCCGCTACCAGTCCGCAGGAACCCACCATTCCAGAACCTGTAGCCGAGCAACTCGGCGGCAAGCCACCGCACAGCAAACCACACAGCAAAAGGCCCACCACCCCTGCCAAAAGAGGACGCCCACCTGGGGGCCAGCGCTCCTTTTGGCAGCGTTACAGCGTGCTGCTGACCTGGCTGATAAGCCTCATGGTTATTGGTGGGGTGCTGGCCGCCTCCTGGTTCTTGCTGCCGATTCGCAGCGTGACCGTCGTAGGCAACCATCACCTTTCAGAAACAGAAGTCAAGCGCCTGGCGGGGCTAGAGCGCGCTCAGCCTTTTGGCTGGCTCTACTATAGTCCCGGGCAAGCGAGTGCGCTGCGCGACAATGCCTGGGTAGAGGCCGCGCACATCACCCGTATCTTTCCTGACCGCGTTGTCTTAACCATTAATGAACGCCAGCCTGTTGCCTGGTTGCGCCGCTCTAACGGTGAACTGACCGCCCTCGCCGCTGACGCCACACCGCTCCCTAGTTACCAGTCTGAACCCAGCACGGCGCAAACCGCCACGACGTCCACCACACCTGCGGCAGACACGCCTGAGCCTCATATGACGGGGGGGGTAGCAGGGGTGGATGCCAAGGCTCCAGATACCGCAACCAGCGCTCAGCGCCCATTACCGGTCATTTCGGGCTGGGGACCTGAACGCAGCGACGACGCTCTTTATGCAGCAGGGGCATTATCGCGTTACAATGTGAAATCAGTGGAATATTCACCTACCGGTATCACTGTGCAAACAGACAAAGGCACTATTTGGAGCGGCGACCGAGCGTTGTTTCTCAAGTACGCCGCTGCTATTGAAAGTCAGAGTGAAGGCAGCCGCATTAATCTATATCCTTGGGGAGTGAGCGTCCAAAAATGAGGAGAGACAATCCGTTTATCGTGGGGCTAGATATTGGCACCACCAAAATTACCACCGTCATCGGCGAAATCAACCCGAATGGTGTCATTGACATTATCGGCGAGGGCACTGTCCCTAGCGAGGGTATTAAGCGCGGCGCAGTGGTGAACTTGGAGCGCACCATTCACGCCATCCGTCAGTCGGTGTCCGCCGCCGAGCGCGTCAGCGGGGTGCGGGTTAACCGTGCCTACGTCAGCATGTCAGGCCACCACGTGCACGCCACCACTTCTCACGGCCTCGCCGCTATACGGCGCAACCAGGAAATCAGTAGTTCTGATGTTGACCGTGCCATAGAGAATGCCCGCGCCATTCCCCTTGATCCCAACTATGAAGTGATTCACGCCATACCACAAGAATATGTGGTAGACGGACAAGACGGCATTAAAAGTGCTGTAGGCATGCATGGTGTGCGCCTGGAGGTTGATGTGCACCTGGTGTCCGCCGCTGCTGGCCCACTGGCCAATGTACGCCGCTGCGTGCAAGAGGCGGGGCTTTTCCCCGAAGCTTTTGTGCTGCAAGCCCTCGCCTCTGGTCTGGCGGTGCTAGAACCTGCCGAGCGCGACCAGACGGTTGTCGTGATTGACATGGGCGGCGGTACGACTGACGTGGGCGTATTCCGGCGCGGCAACCTGGCCCACAGCACCTGCATTCCTATCGGCGGCGACCATGTGACCAGCGACCTGATGCAGATTCTCAAGATTCCCTTAGAGGAAGCCGAGAATGTCAAGCGCAAATACGGCGCGGCGATTCCCGAACTCGCTGACCCCGAACTGACTCTAGAAATCACCAACGCCTCTGGTACCACCCATGCCATCAGCGCCTTTGACCTGGCGCGGATTATTCGCCCGCGCATCAGCGAAATCTATGACCTTGTTCGTGACGAAATTGACAAGGCGATGGGGCCAGTAGAGATGGTTGCAGGCAGCGTGATTGTTACAGGCGGCGGCACGCTGATGCCCGGCGTTATTGAACTTGCCCGTGACCGCTTCCGCCTGCCTGTGCGGGTAGGCCGTCCACGCGGTGTCAGCGGCCTGGCGGACATTGTGGGTGGCCCACTGCACGCCACTGCTGTAGGCCTGGTGCTTTACGGCACAGCTCATGAAAATGAGGGCTTTACCATTGACTTGGTAGAGCGTCAAGCCGACACCCCCACCCCTATCGCTACCGCTGCCAGCAGGCCCGTTACAGAAACGGCTCCTGAGCCGCAGGTTATTGCCCGCGCCGACCCCGCTCCGCGTGAACCCAAGCAGCCCCGCGCCCCTCAGTCGCCTAAGCAGCCCAAGGCTGAAGGCGAAGGACTGGGCAGCAAACTGCGCAACTGGTTCAAAGATTGGATGTAAAGGGCTTAACGGTCAGTACAGCGAGTGAAGCACCACATGCCCCTTAGGCCATTACGCCCAGGGGGCATGTTCTTACTGCTGCCAACCTGAACTGCGCTCAACACGCGGTCAGTGTAGGCTAGCAGTAGTAGGAACAGGTATGGACTGCAGATGCGAGTGGCTACGGGTTTGGCGCTATAAAAGCACAGTTGGTGCTTTCCTGACGGCGCGTGCTGTGGTGAAGCGCAACCCGCAAACCCGTATCCAAATAAGATGCTTCTTATCCCCGTCCTCAGCGTACCTGGGTGCCACTGGGCATATCCAGCTGTGTGCCCAGCAAGTCTAGGTTGCCTTCGGCATCTTCGGCGGCCAGAATCATACCCTGCGATTCTATACCGCGCAGCTTGGCAGGCTTGAGGTTGGCGACCAGCACCACCTTACGGCCTACCAGTGCTTCTGGCTCAAACCACTGGCGTATGCCGCTGACCACTGTGCGCTCCTCATCACCCAGTTTGACAGTGAGCTTGAGGAGTTTGTCAGCCTTAGCAACGGCTTCGGCGGCAATCACTTCGACAATACGCAGGTCTATTTTGGCAAAGTCATCAATACCAATCAGCACGGGGCCCTGCTGCCCTTCGTGTTGGTGTTGCTGAGTAGCGCCTTGCGGTGATACAGGCAGAGCGGCTGCAGGCGGAGCAGCGACGGCCTTGCTCACTGGCCCGGCTTTTGGCAGCGCAGCTTTACTTTTGGGCGCAGCCTCATCTGAATCTTTGCCTGCACCATCTTTTGCCGTTCCCTCTTTTGCCGCTCCTTCTTTTGGCTCAGGCTTGGGAAACAGCACGGGGCCGCCGACCACCTGGGTTCCTGCCGCCAGCAAACCCCAGGCGGGTTGCAAGGTATAGGTCTGCCCGCCCAGGCCCAGTTGCTCACGCAGGGCGCGGGCTTTGCCAGGTATAGCGGCTTCAAGCGCGACACTCGCCACCCGCAGGCCCTCGGCAGCAGTGTACAGCACAGTATCTAACTGAGCGGCAGTGTGCGCGTCGTCAGGAGTTTTGGCAAGTGTCCAGGGCGTACTTTCAGCGATATAGCGGTTGAGGTCGCGCACAAACTCCATCGCAGCTTCCAGCGCCATATTGACCTTGAGGTCGCGTACCAGCCCCATCACCTTGTCAGGCAAGGCCAGTGCGGAGGCTTTGATGGCTTGATCGCGCTCGCCTAGCGGCCCACTAGCGGGGACAGCTCCACCACGGTACTTCTGAATCATGCTGATGGTGCGCGACAGCAAATTGCCCAGGTCGTTGGCAAGGTCGGCATTTTGGCGCGCAATCAGGATGCCTTCACCGTAGGGGCTGTCGGCGCCCAGGGTGGCTTCACGCAGCAGCGTGTAGCGCAGCGCGTCCACGCCGTATTTTTCAAGCAGCTCTACGGGGTCTATGGCGTTGCCCAGCGACTTGCCCATCTTGCGGCCGTCTTCAGCCAGGATGTGTGCGTGTACCACCAATTTTTGGTAAATCGGCAAGCCAGCGGCCTTGAGCATGGTGGGCCAGAACACCGCATGCGGCTTAATAATATCTTTACCAATGACGTGCCAGGCGTAGCTGCTCAGTTCAGGTTTGCCCTTACTCAGCGGCCCAGAAACATAGCTGAGCAGCGCGTCAAACCACACATAGGTCACATGGTCAGCGTCCCAGGGCAGCTCTACGCCCCAAGGCACGCGGCTTTTGGGCCGTGAAATGCTCAGCGGGCCAATCGGCTCTTTGAGCATTTCCAGCACTTCATTGCGGTAGCCAGTAGGCTGAATCAGGTCAGGGTGCTGCATCAGGTAATCAAGCAGCCAGCTCTGATACTTCTGCATATTAAAAAAGTAATTGGCCTCACGGCGCAGCTCAGGCGGGTCTTTATCGCCAGGAAAACGCCGCACGCCGTCTGCGCCTACTATCAGTTCCTTGTCGGTCACGTAGCGCTCGGCCCCCACCGAATACAGCCCCTCATACTCGGCAAAATAAATGTCGCCTGTGTCGTAGACCTTTTGAAGCGTCTCTTGCACATAGCGCTTATGGCGCGTTTCAGTGGTGCGGATAAAGTCGTCATAGTGGATGCCCAGGCGATCCCACAGGCCCTTAAATGCTTTGGTGCTCAGATCGTCTACAAAGCTTTGGGGCGTCTGACCTGCTTTGGCTGCTGCTTTGCTGATTTTTTCGCCGTGCTCGTCGGTGCCGATCAGCAAGTAGGTGTCATACCCCGCCAGGCGGTGATAGCGGGTGAGCGCGTCGGTGAGTATCTTCTCATAAACGTGGCCGATGTGCGGCGCGCCGTTGGTGTAATCAATCGCCGTAGTGATATAAAAGGGTTCTTTTGTCATAAAAGGGAGTTTCCTTAGCAGAGGTGAGCGAGGTGGGACGGGCAGGGCAAGAAGATCCAAAAGCCAAAACAAACGAAAAGATGCGGGGTTTATTGTAAGCCTGTCGGCCGCGCAAGTAGGCTGGCCCCAAACGCACCAGCAGCATGCTCACCACTGATTGCTAAAAATAATCCAGGCGCATGGCTTTGCGGGCCGCTTGCATGGTCTGGGCCGCTACTTCGCGCCCGCGTGCAGTGCCTTCTTTGACCATCTGCTCTACGGCGCCCATATCTTTGGCGTAGGCCAGCCTGCGCTCACGAATGGGGGCAAAGGTCGCTTCCAGTACCTCAAGCAGGTGCTTTTTGACCTTAATGTCGCCTAGCCCTCCGCGCTGGTAGTGCTCCTTGAGGGCCGCCACACCTGCTTTATCGGGGTCAAACGCGTCGAGGTAAGCAAACACGGTGTTGCCTTCTATCTGACCTGGGTCTTCTACCCGCAGGTGGTTGGGGTCGGTGTACATGCTGCGCACCTTTTGGGCCACGTCGTCGGCACTGTCTGACAGGTACATGGCGTTGCCCAGGCTTTTACTCATCTTGGCTTTGCCGTCTAGTCCAGGCAGTCGGCCCGTTTCGCTCACCAGCGCCTTGGGCTCAACCAGCACGGGCGCGTACAGGGTGTTAAAGCGCCGTACAATCTCGCGGGTTTGCTCAATCATAGGAAGTTGGTCTTCACCGACGGGTACGAGCGCCGCGCCAAAAGCGGTGATATCGGCGGCCTGCGACACAGGGTACACAAAAAAGCCTGCCGGCACGCTTTCGCCGTAGCCTTTTTGGGCAATTTCAGTTTTGACGGTGGGATTTTGCCGCAGGTGCGACACCGTGACCAGGTTGAGGTAAAACACCGTCAGCTCGGCAATTTCAGGAATCATAGACTGCACCACAAAGGTGCTTTGCTGGGGGTCAAGGCCCACCGCCAGGTAATCTAGGGCCACTTCTAGCACGTTGTCGCGCACCTTTTGCGGCTGTTCAAAGTTGTCGGTCATGGCCTGCACGTCCGCAATTAGAATGTAAGTGTCGTAGTCGCGCTGCAAGGCCACGCGGTTACGCAGCGAGCCGACATAATGCCCGATGTGCAGCGGCCCCGTAGGACGGTCACCCGTGAGGATGCGGGGTTTAATAGGTGTTGACATAACTTTTTTCTCCTTCTTGATGCTGATACTTGCTTATATAAATGAAAAAACCCCAGAAGATACACCGCTTTGTCTTCTGGGTCAACAACTGGGGCCAACAGTGAGGTAGCGCCAAAAGTTGCCAGCTACAGCCTGGGCCACCAGTGGCGCATACGTTCCATGCCCAGTATGGTAGCAAATTCTGGGCATAAGTAGCTGTAGCTGCCGGCTATAGACCAGTCTGGATTCTCTGAGCCCTCAGACAGAGCGAGACGATCAAAGTGGCGCCCATACAGACTGCACTCCGCTCTATTCCAGCACAGCCAGGAAAGCACCGACTAGGCTTCCGTACCAAGGAACTCATATCTGCCCTCATTACATCAGCGACGACCTGATTGGATCGGAATCCGCATGAGCATATCTTTTTTGCTGTTCTGTAGTGGGAAAAGGCAGTTGGGAGACCAAAATGTTCAGGGCTGCCCTAGGTACAAGTTACCTGGACAGAGCATTAAACTGACTTTGCGATTGCCCTGGCCTTTAGTGCCTTGTGCTTGCGCTTGCGGCAATCTGTTGTAAGATAGAGTCATGCTTCTTCAGGAGAGCACCCTTGGTGCAGCTTGATTCTGGTGCGGTCGCCGAAGGCCGTATTACACGCGTCACCGATTTCGGTGCCTTTATTCAGTTTGACAACGGTGAAACGGGACTTGTTCACATTTCCCAAATCGCCCATTCATTCGTACGCAATATTCACGACCATGTTCATGAAGGTGACACGGTAGAAGTGAAGGTGCTTGGCCGCGACGAACGGGGACGGCTTGATCTGTCTATCAAGGAACTCCTTGAAGAGCCAGAAGAAGTCCCCCGTCCACGCGCTATTGGCCGCCAAAGCCCGCAGTTTGAGGCCAAGTTGCGTTCCTTTATGCGCGATGCTAAAGAGCGCACCACGGCAGGCGGCGGTAAAAAGCCGGTCACGACCACCAAGCGCAAAAAGTAATTCACCCCCAGCTTTTACGCTTGTTTATCCCCGCACGGCTGATTGGTGCGGGGGTTTTTTTGGCGTCTGGTGATCCGTATCTGCTGGTGATACGGATTCCGATTGATTTGGCGTACTTCCGAATCAATCAGGGCGAATGCGAGTGGGAACAGCATACGGACTGCGCTAAATTCCACCACAGTCGGAAAAGCGCCGCCTGCGGTTCCATACCGCACAGTCCGTATGAGTTGACAGCAAAAAAGCCCTGCTGTCTCCTACTTTCTTGCAAGGGCTGGGTGTTTATTTGCTCAGCACAGCACTTTGTAACCTGGGCCCTTATTGGGCCTTGCTTTATTGCGCTTTAGTTTTTGTCGCCAAAGCTCCAGATATCTAGGTCGTCGAGCGCGTCGCCCATACCTTTAAGCTGGTTCAGGTCTTCGGTTTTGTGGTGCTGGGTTTGCACCGTGCGGTTGCCAAAGGCTTCTTGAATTACTGAGTCCGGGGCGTGGCTCAGCAGGGCCTTGGCTTGCTGGGGCGTGGTGTCTAGCAGTGCGTCTGCCAGTACTGCCTCAGGTACGCTGGGAATCATGGCTTTGGTGCGCTGAATAACAGCACTGTCTATAAAGGGGCGCTCTAGGTTCTCGGCGTCGTCTAGGCGGGGTGTGCCAACGGGCTTAAACTGGCTGAGAACGTCAGCTTCAGGCGCGGACGTAACAGGTGGCACTACAGGCGTAACCACTGTACGGCTGGCGGCGGATTGGGAAGTGGGGGCACTGTACTGGTCAGCATGTTGAGGCTCTGCGGGCAATGCAGTTTCCTCTTTCGAAGTAGACTGCGGATTGCCCTTTTTGCTCATAGCCAACAAGACCAATGCCACAACCACTAGCACGATAGCAATCAGTACATACATCATGCTTCTACAGTAGCTCAATTTGAACAGGAATGTTCCACACAGATGGGGGTACTGCGGCAAGATTAAGACTTTATGCTTGCTAAGAGGCCACAAAGCGAAAAAGAATAGGCCTTGTTATGGAATGTATGAGGAGAGACTTTTAGAATGTGAATAACTTCACCTTAAATCTGTAGGCCCGTAGGACTCTCCTATGTGCATTCCGCTTCATTCCCGCACAGCCCCAGAGGCGCCGTCTGTGCTTGCCTACAATAAAATGAGTATTGTTCACTACGTACACTGGCCTAGGTACGCTGTCCTTCTCTCACCGTGTTTTTAACACGTTTTAGGTCGGCAGTCCGTATTACACGTCATCACGTTTCTTCTGCCTGCCTTTAAACCCCAGTAACTCGATGTACATCTTGGTGCGGTACTGGGCTCCTTTCCAAAAACCGCGCTTTTTTTCTTTGACCACTTGTTTTAGACCAGGCAGCTCTACATAGTCCCAGCGCACGCCCTGCGCTTTGAGGGCGGCCGTGATAGCAGGTTCGGGCCAGCGCTCTTCGCCCAGATGCGGTACATCTAGCAACCACTGGCGCCCGCAAGCCCGCTGACCGCTGAGGTGCGGCGTGAGCTTATTGCCCAGATCGGTCATAATGCCGCCGCCGTCGAAAATACCGATGCTCATATCAAGCTTGCCTGCCAACACGGGGGCCAAAAGGATATGCAGATGCTCGACCTCTAAACCCACCAAATCAGCGTCAAGCATCACCACATAGTCGGCCCCAGTCGCCCCGAGCGCGGCTTTGAGGGCGGGGCCTTTGCCACTATTTTGCCCCAGCTCTATCACTTTGGCACCAGCGCGGCGGGCAACGGTAACGGTATCGTCACTGCTGCCGTCAGAAGCCACCACCACATCAGGCGTAAGTCGCAGCGCTGGCTCAATCACCGCGCTGACTGTCTCAGCTTCATTAAAGGCGGGAATCACTACAGCAATGGTAGGTAAAGGTGGCTCGGTGAGGGACACACTTTAGTTTAGCTTATCTCTATGTCTTTTATAGTGTGGTCTTTTATAGCTTGGTCTTGTATAGCGTGGGCCGCTACGCCATAGGCTCGCCTCAGGTCACGCATGAGAACCTGCACATCTGCTGCGCCGCCCTGCACGCTTATCACCTGTTGACCCCTCAGAATGACCAAAGCCAGCAGGCTGTCGCCGCTGTAGCGCACATGCAGGCTTTGATCAGGCGCCAGGTTGCTGGGCCCAAAGCGGTAGGCCGACTGTCCGGGCAACACGCCAAGGTGATGCAGCGGTACCCGCAGGCGTAGCAACTCGGCTTCTAGGTGCGCTACCACGTCATGGCGCCCGCCGATGATGCCCTGCTCTATCTGTGGGTCGGGGCGGTTATACACGATAGGCTGCCCGTCTCGCCGCCGCAACTCGCCACCCGCCGCCCGCAGCAGGGCGTGTCCAGCGGCAATATCCCACTCACTGCGCGGCGACATGGTAAAGGTAGCTTCCTGGTCGCCCGTAGCAATTTTGGCGAGTTTAAGGGCAATACTTCCTGAAGGCTGCATGTTGGGCAAACCCAGGGCGCGCAGCTCGCGGGTATACTCACTATCAGAAACTGAGATACGGGCCTGCTCAGCACTCAGCGCGGTGTTGAGGCCAGCAGGCACACCATTTTTGCTCAGCCCTTGGCCCACCACGCCGCTATACATGACCCCCAGGGAATCAGTACCCAGCGACGGAGCAAAAACCACGCCCACCACGGGCTCACCCGCCACCACCAGGCCGATGCTCACACTGTAGTCATTCAGGCCACGGGTATACTCCTGGGTACCGTCTATGGGGTCAATGATCCACACCCGCTTTTGGTTCAGACGCTCGGCAGTGTCAGCAAGTTCTTCCGACAAGATACCGTCGTCAGCAAAAGACGCACGCAACCCCGCCACAATCAGCACTGAAGCCTCGTGGTCAGCTACCGTCACAGGGTCGTCAGGAGACGTTTTGTATTCTACGGTAAAGCCCTGATCGCGGTGACGCAGCAGCAGCGCCCCCGCCTCCCGGGCCAGTTGCACGGCAGTTTCTAATTCAGCTTGATAAGGTTGCACAAGCTTAAGATAACAGGCTTAATACGCACTGCCGCTCTATGCCAGCACAGTGGGAAGGGCACCACCTGCACGTCCCTAGTGCGACATGCGCACTTGTTGCTACGACCGCTAGCCTGCTTTCGGCGCGTGTGAACGGTGAGACAGCTTGGCCCTCAACACCCTATAGATATCAAGACCTTATAAATACTGCAATTGCCACGCCTCTTGCCCGTGTCTCTCCCCTGCCAGCGCCAGCGCTACGGGGTCAGGCACGGCATCTTTGCGCCAGTAAAGACCCGCCGCCCGCACAGCAAAATCTTCGGCGGTAAATTTGGCAGGTGGCACCACTTCGCGCTGCACCGCGCCGCCTACAATCTCATAAATAGCGCCGTAAAGCGCGCCTTTGCGGGCATCAAGCGATACGGCTTGCACGCCGTTTTGGGCGCTATCTATTAAGCTTTCTAGAGTGCTGACTCCCAAAACCTGTAGGCCCCAGGCCCGTCCCAGCCCGAGCGCATAGCTAGCGCCTACGCGCACGCCCGTATACGACCCTGGCCCTACGCCAATAACAATGTGACTCACCGCGCCGGGACACTGCTCTGGCAGTAGCTCCCTGAGGGCCTGAGGCAAGCGTTCAGCGTGTTGGCGGCCTACCTCGCGCACCAGAGAGCGGGAACCATATGCCAGGGCCAGATAGGGGGTTGCAGTTTCTAAAGCCAGATACATACCGTGCCAGTGTATAAGGACTTGCCCCCATTGTGGGGTTTCTTTGTCCCTGTAGAGGGGGCATAGTGCAGCTATGTTCATTCGTCTTTTTGCTTCGCTCAGCTGGCGAACACCAACGCCATCCCAATATAGGGGACAACCATGAATCGCCGTACGTTGGGATTTACACTTATAGAATTACTCGTTGTTATGGTTATAGCAGGCATCTTACTGAGTATCATATTTGTTGCCGTTGGCAATCAACTTTCAGCCTCACAACTTCGCCAGACAACCACTCAGGTTATGGCTGATTTGGAAAGTGCCAGAAGTGCTTCGCTAAAGACGAGTAAGGATGCCAGCTTAACCATTATCAATAATGGAAAATCATACACACTGCGGCTTGATGGTGCTACTGACCCAGGAACAACAAAAGACCTGCCCAGCAATCTCAAACTATCAGCTGTCGCTTCCGGGGGCAATACTCCAGTAACTGCTATTAGGTATTCTGCGCCTTATGGCACAGTGAACGCCATAGGATCAACCATTACTTTAGATAATACAGGTGATGGTTTGGTAACTACCGCATCCTCAAATTATACCAAGCGAGAATTTTACCTACTGGGCGTCACTGGCAAGGTCGTGCAATGAAAAACAATAATTCTGGTTTCTCTCTGGTAGAAGTTCTGGTGGCTATAGCTATATTCGGCACACTTGTCATGGTTATTCTCACACCTATACTCAATTCTTATACGCTACTGGGCCGCTCTAAAACCAATGTCCAAAGCAGTGCAGACGCGAGCCGTGACCTAGAGAAGGCACGTCAGATTATTCTCTCTAATTACAACAGTGGAACAACTATACAAAGCAAGTTAGCGACATTAACTCCTACACTGCCAACTGGAACAACGCTTACTTGTAAAAATGTTAATACTTTCGGAAATGAGATGAGTGACTGCCCTGCTCTGGATAGCCCACCGATGCGTCAGCTCACACTAAAACGGACAATAAATAACAAGGATCTTGTCCTTAAAGTGAGTGTGCGCCCATGAAAAATAACACCTATGGTTTTACTCTATTAGAACTGATAATAGGCATGTTTGTCGCTGGACTTTTGATGGTTGCTATTGTCAATGTATTTAGTGGAACAGCAAAAAATAGCGTCTTTATTAATGATAATTCCAGCTTAACCAAAGAAAGCCAGATCGCCCAACAGGTGATTTCAGGTCACCTGGGGGAAGCCATTTATATTTGGCCCTCAGGCGTAACGACCAACCTACTGTTGAGTAGTGCGGGTGTCACCACAGCGAACACACTCGGTGCTTCTCCAACTACTAACGGCCAAAAGTGGATGTATGGCGATACCTCGGGCGGTTCCGGCACGGTGGCTTACTATACAAATCCGTCTGCTACGCCTAAAGTTCCCTATGCACAAAACTTTGTAGCGATGATTTTGCCTCCTATTGCACCTATGTATACATCAGGTATCATTAATAATTGCACCGGCACAGGTAGTGGCGCGTCAGACCAAACAGATGGTTGCTACCGCTTCTATGCTTACTTTCCTATGCGGCGCTCTTACCTTACTAGCCTAAGTACAGGGCAACTTGCTGAAACCAGTAGACCGAAAGCCGACCCCCGTAATGACTTTCCAGGTGATATTATTAGAGACCGCTGGGTTCTTATGGAATACCGCGCTAATTTATTTGATAGCAGTACCGCGAACACTTGGATGCCCAATAATGCTACCAGCCCAACCAGTGGTTTTACTATATTGCCCAGCGCTACTCTTTTTCAGGGTCGATCTGCCAATGTACTGGTGGATTATGTAAAGCCACATAGTGTTTCTTTTACAGTATATCGCCCTGTTGGCAACGACCCCGTGACCAACGAGCCTGTAAAAGGGAGCGCTTTACCCAATGGACGTGTGGACTACACCTTCTCTATGGAGCAGTTTAATGGCCGCGGCCCCACTCTCCCCATCACGGGCAGTGCAGGAACGTTAGGCGGCAGTGTTTTGGTCAAAAACTGGTATTGCCCTAAAGATGTAGACCTCGTTGCCAACAAAGCCAACTGCCCCTAGTCGCCTGCCGGTCACCCGGCACAGGAGCGCGCTGCAAAGCAGCTGTGATACACTGAAATTCCGGAAGCCGACGTGCTTGCCGGTTTTTTTATGGCTTGCAAGCGCTCCTGGCCCCACACGCACCACTCAGTACATCTCAGCAACAAGGAGCAAAACAACATGACCAAATACATCTTCGTAACGGGCGGTGTGGTCTCTAGCCTGGGCAAAGGCGTAGCGACCGCCTCGCTGGGCGCACTCCTGCGCGCACGCGGCTACAAAGTCACTGCCGTAAAAATTGACCCCTACATCAACATTGACGCTGGTACCATGCGCCCCTACGAGCACGGCGAGGTATTTGTGACCGCTTCAGGCGCAGAGACTGACCTTGACCTGGGTAACTATGAGCGCTTTCTTGACCTAGACGTGCCAGCGGGCAGCAACATCACCACGGGGCAAGTCTATCTGGAGGTGATACGCAAAGAGCGCGCCGGCGATTACCTGTCGCAGACGGTACAGGTTATACCCCATATTACCGACGAAATTAAGCGCCGTATCCGCGCTGCTGGCGAAAAGGTTAACGCCGATATCGTGCTTGTTGAAGTAGGCGGCACGGTGGGCGATATTGAGTCACTGCCCTTTTTAGAAGCGATACGCCAGTGCCGCTTTGATGTGGGCGATGAAAATACCCTGTACTTGCACCTGACCCTGGTGCCGTATCTGGGCACCTCCAACGAGTTTAAGACCAAGCCCACCCAGCACTCGGTGGCGGCGCTGCGATCTTACGGCATCAGCCCTGACATTGTGATGGTGCGCAGCAAGGAAAAACTGCCCGAAGACATCACCCGAAAAATTGCCCTCTTTACCAGTGTCAAGGCCAACCGCGTCTTTTCATCCTTTGACGTACCGCATGTGTACGAGGTGCCGCTGACCCTAGAGCAACAGGGGCTGGGCAAGGCGGTAGAAGAACTGCTGGGCCTAGAGCACATCCACCCCAACCTGAGCGTGTGGCAAAACGCCATCAAGGTGATCAAAGCCCCGCAGCGCGAAGTGACCATCGCCATAGCCGGCAAATACACGGCGATGCCAGACGCGTACCTGTCGATGATGGACGCGCTGCTGCACGCCGGAATTGCCAACAATGCCCGTGTCAACATCAAGTGGGTGAATACCGAAGCGCTCGAAGGTGACAGCACGCCCGAAAGCCAGTTTGAAGGGGTGGACGGGATTCTGGTGCCTGGGGGCTTTGGGATACGCGGCATAGAAGGCAAAATCCGCGCGGCCGAGTACGCCCGTACCCAGAAGGTGCCGTACCTGGGCATTTGCCTGGGCATGCAAGTAGCCGTGCTGGAATACGCCCGCCATGTTGCGGGTCTGGAGGGGGCCAACTCTACCGAATTTGACCCCTATACGCCGCACAAGGTTATTGACCTGATGCCTGAACAGCTACAAACCGAAGGCATGGGGGGCACCATGCGCCTGGGCGACTGGCCGATGACCCTCCAGGCAGGCACCAAAATTGCCGATCTATACGGCGTGGCACAGGGCGGCGAAGTCACCGAGCGCCACCGCCACCGCTACGAGGTCAACCCCCAGTACGTAGAGCCGCTCAAGGACGCAGGGCTGGTGGTCAGCGGCGCAACACCTGGCATGAAAGGGCGCGGCGCGGGGCTTGTCGAGAGCATAGAGCTGCCTGAGCATCCCTTTTTTGTGGGCCTGCAAGCGCACCCAGAGTTCAAGTCACGCCCCATGCGCCCTAGTCCGCCCTTTGCGGGGTTTATTGCGGCAGCCTTGCAAAAGGACTGAGTTGCTAGGTAGCCGGGGGTTGATAGGTAGCCGGGGTTGATAGGCGGCCGGGGCGTTGTATGCGGCGCAGCAGGGCAACAAGTGGTATGGACTGCGACTTGAACCTTGTACGCGCTGAAAGAGGGCCTGCGGGCGGTAATGGAATGAGGCGGAGGGCGTAGTACAGGACAAGCATATGGCGACCCATCTGAATTCTGGCTAGCCATACGCTTTTTTATCTCTGCCTCAAGCCTTCAGACACAACGCGCTACAGTAGGGACATGACCACTGTCCCCCACTTTCCCTTTGCCGCTGTGCTGTTTGACTTTGACGGCGTGCTGGTAGACACTGAGCATATCGCGCATGGCATTTGGCTCGCGCTGCTGGCTGAGCAGGGACTTCACTTTGAGCGTCAGGCGTTTGTAGACCGCGTCACGGGTCAAACCCTAGGAAACCTGTACGCGGAGCTAGAGCGCGACTTTGGGTTTAAGCGCACCGACGCGTTTGAAGAAGAGATGACCCGCCGCATCTCTGCCGCCTTTGCCGAAATGCCGCCGCTGCCTGGGGCGCGGCAAACCTTGGAGTTGCTTCAGAAGCGCCAGGTTCCCTTTGCGGTTGCCAGCAACAGCGAGCACCAACACCTGCGCCCCAAGCTCAGGCTAGCGGGGCTAGAAGAACTCTTTGGCGAGCACGTCTACGACCCCTCGTATGTGGGCGGGCGCGGCAAGCCCAATCCCGATTTGTACCAGTACACCGCGCAGCAACTGGGCCAGGACATCACCCGCTGCCTGGTTATTGAAGACAGCTTACCCGGTGTGCGGGCAGGTGCGGCTTCGGGCGCGGTCACCTGGGGCTTTAGCGGGGCCAACCACACCATTGGAACAGAGCGGCTGCGCCAGGCGGGTGCGTCGGACTTGGTGGCTTCACACGCCGAGTTGCAAGAAAAGCTAGGACTGCGCTCAGGGCCCAGACAGTAGTGTTGAGTGTTGGCTATAAGACAGTACCTAGCATCAAAGGCTAATCGCTGAGGTGTTGAAAAGGTTTGTCTACTTTTCTCTACTGAAAGTCCCTTCTAGTTCAAGTGGCGCTTTAACATTACAATGGGCGCTATATTAAGAGATTTTCTTATAGTATCTGCAAGGATATATAGCAATTACATGGGCAATTCATCGTTTTGCGCACATCTTGGACAAACGATAAGTTTTATATCTTGTATCATGCATACACAACGTCATTTGGACACCTTGCTCCAAATCTAGGCTCAAAGGAACGTGATACATGACCTTGCTACTTATTCTTTTTGTAGTGGCGCTGGTACTCTTTAGCACCGAGTGGCTGCCCGTAGAGGTAACGGCACTTTTTTTATTGTGTGCGCTGCTGCTGGGCAAACTGCTAAGCGTCAAAGAAGCGCTGGCCCCCTTTGGTAGTGATACCGTACTAACACTGTCTTGCCTCTTTATCCTCACGCGGGCACTGCTCAAAACAGGGGTGATTGCCCGCATCGGCATGCTGCTTTTGGGGCGCAGCAGCAACGCCACAAGGCTGATACGCGCCATCTTAACCACGGTAGCAGGCGTCAGTGCATTTACCTCTAACACCGCCACCACAGCGGTATTTTTGCCTATTGTACTGGGCCTTTGTAAACGCAGCGGTATCGCCGCCTCACGGGTGCTGATGCCGCTCGCCTATGCCAGCATCTTGGGCGGTACTATCACCATCATCGGCACCAGTACCAACCTTGTGGTGGCGGGGGCGATGCACACCTATCACCTTAAACCGCTGGGCTTTTTTGAGCTGGCCTGGGTGGGCCTGCCCATCGCCGTGTTGGGGCTGCTGTACCTCTTTTTTGTCGCGCCGCACTTGCTCAGCCGCGTACCTACGGACACAGACTTAGAAACCACCTACAACCTGCGGGCCTACCTCAGCGACCTGATGGTCGGCGCCGACTCGCCGCTGGTGGGCCAAAGCCTGCTGGCCAGCGGACTAGGACACGACTACGAGCTGAGCGTGGTACAGGTGCAGCGCGGTAACGAGACGTGGCCAAGCCCTGGGGCTGATTTTGTGCTGCAAGCGGGCGACATGCTGGTGATAGAAGGCCGCAGCGACAGCATTTTGTCAGGCAAAGGCAACCTGGGCCTTATCAGCAAGCCTGAGCAGCACCTTCTCGCCCAATCACCAGACGAAGACAGTGGCGCGCCCGTACTGGTAGAAGCGCTGGTCATGCCGCGCAGCCTGCTGCTGGGGCGTACCCTCAAAGAAGCGCGCTTTAGGGAGCACTACGGCATGTCGGTACTGGCCCTGCACCGCCGCACGGCACTGCGTCAAGCGCTGGCCCGCACCCGTATACAGGTGGGCGACGTGCTGCTGATACAGGGGCCGCCCGGCAAAGTGGCGGCGCTGGGCGAGCAACTGAGTGTGCTGGGTGAAGTAGAAATGCCCGCTCCCCAGGGGCGCGGCGCGGTGGTAACGCTGGTGGTGTTTTTGGGGGCTATCGTGCTGGGCGCACTGAATGTGGTGCCGTTGGTGGTCGCGCTGCTCAGCGCCGTCACCTTGCTACTGGCCCTACGCGTGCTCACGCCCGAAGAAGGCTACGCTTCGGTAGAGTGGAGCATATTGGTGCTGGTGGCGTGCATGTTGGCGTTTGGGCAGGCCTTTGAACAAAGCGGCGCGGCAGCCCACCTCACGGGCTTGCTGGCGCACTGGCTCACTCCACTAGGGCCATACGGCATTTTGGCGGTGCTGTTTGTGGTAACAGTAGTGCTCACACAGCCGATGTCTAACCAAGCGGCGGCCCTGGTGATGCTGCCGCTGAGTGTGGGGCTGGCCCGCGAGCTGGGCTATGACCCGCGCCCATTTGTGGTAGGCATTACTGTAGCAGCCAGCAACTCCTTTATTACACCGCTAGAGCCGTCTTGCCTGCTGGTCTACGGCCCAGGGCGCTACCGCTTTGGCGACTTTGTGCGGGTGGGCACGGGCCTGACCCTCATCACCATGCTCTCGGCACTGCTGATTATCCCGCTGGTATGGCCCTTTAAAGCCTGATTTGATATGATGCAGAGTATGACACTATCCAAACAGCCCGTCTTGGGCCATGTTCTCAGCTTGGCGCTAGGCATCATACTGGGCACACTAGGCGCAAGCCTTGTTCAATGGCTAAGGGCAGCTGTACTGGGCCGCGGCGCCTCCTCCCCCCCCGCCTTGCTTGCTCCCATACGCAAAACCAAGTCGGGTGATGAGGAAGCGCCGCTCTTTATTTAAGGTGAGTCTGGGCATTTAGGTATCTGGGCATCTAGGTGTCTGAGCAGCCAAGCGGCCTTGGGTTGCAGACAGCTTATATTGACCAGTCTACTGTCTCAGCACCTGGTACGGAAGTATAGTCAGAAAAGCCGCCCACTGTGCTTCCGTACTAGGGAACTCATATCTTTTTCCACCCATGTGCGCCTTACTTAAAGCAGTAACGACCTGATTAAACCGGCAGCCCGTATCAGGCACAACAAAAAAGCGTCTGAACACTAAGATACTCAGGCGCTTTTTTGTTTTTTGTCACTTCTTCTGTCTCACGACCTCACTGTATTACTAAATTCACTGTTTCACGACCTCACTGTGTTACGACCTAACTGTGTCAGCGCTTTAGTGCCTTGACCATCGTATCCACATTGCTCTTAAAGGCGCCCAAATAACTTGAGCCTGGGGTATTTGGGCCGCTGAGGGCGTCCGTGTACAGCGGCGGAGCGATGGTCACTTTGGCAGTTTTGCTGAGGCTCTGGGCCAGGCGCGGGTTAACGGTATTTTCTGTAAAAATAACGCGTACTCCACTCTTTTTGATATTGCTGAGCAACTGCGCTAGCTCGCGGGTTGTAGGCTCGCGGTCTGTATTCAGGCCTGCGATCACATTGCCCACAACCTTTAGGCCGTAGCGCTCTGCCAAGTAGCCCATAGAGTCGTGGTTGGTAACCAGTAGGCGCTGGGCAGGGGTCAGGGTGGCAAACTGTGCTTTGGCGTAGGCATCTGCTTGGCGCAGTTTGGCCTGGTACGCGGCGAGGTTTTTGCGGTAAGTGGCCTGACCTGCAGGATCCACCTGGCTCAGGGCGCGCGAGGCATTTTGGGCGTAGACACTGACATGTTGGGGGTTCCACCACATATGCGGATCTTGCCCGTGCGTATCTGGATGACCGGTGTCCTGGCGCGGCTTGATGCCTTCGCTCAGCGTCACCACTTGCACCTTCGGCGCGCCGCTTTTCACCCTCCCCAGCCAAGACTCTAAGCCCGCGCCATTGACAAAGAGCAGCTTACTTTTGTTGAGCGCCACCATATCGCGCAGCGTGGGCTGAAAGGTATGTGGGTCAGCGTTGGCAGGTAGCAACACCTGCACATTAACCCGCTCGCCGCCTATTTGCCGCACGATATCCGCCACAATGGTATTGCTGGCGGCTACGGGTATAGGCGCAGCAGCAGCACTACCCAGCAGCAATAATGAGAACATCATGAGGCGCTTCATGCGAGGGCCACGCCCTGGACGGTGCCACGCTCTAGTGTGCGAAGGGCCTTGGCCGACAGCCACACCACCTTGCTGGTGCCGTTCACCGTCACATGTCGCTTTTGCAAATTGGCTTTTTGGGTGCGCTTAGCAATGCCCGTAGTTTTGCGGCCCACTCCGCCTTGAGCGCGGGCTTTTCCCCTGCGGGTGACGCGGTTAACCACTTTATTTTTCTTACCTGTTATGTAGCACTGTTTACTCATGTTTTTGTTCTCCTGTTTGTTGGTGAAGGTGTGCAGCATTGAGCCATTAAGCAACGGCACTGTCTAACATCTGGGTCAGGGTTTGGCGGGCCTGGTCATCAAGGTGCTGACCGATAAACACCACTTCAGTAACGGCCTGCTGTGGGTCGGCCCAGTAGCCCGTACCCTCAAGCGCCAGCAACTTGCCCGTGTGATTCCACAGCGTAGCGAGGTCGTCGTCTGCAAAGCGCACCCATCCCTTGCTGCGGATGATGTTGCTGGGCAAGCCCCCACGCAGCAGCAGATGGAGTTTGGTCACGTCCAGCGGCCTAGCTTGGCGGTAGACAAAGGTGCTCAGGCCAAATTCTTCGCTTTCAGGGATGTGCTCTTTTTGCAATTCTTCGCCCCAAGCAGGCAATTCCTCTAACACCTGCTGGTCAAACAACTGCACATTCAGCAGTGTGCGGGCATCCAGTTGACCGCGCTCGGCTTCCATTATCTGGGCGCGGGGGTTGGTCAGCGCTATCAATTCGCGCAGTTGCTGCACGTCGCTGGGCGCAGCGATATCTACTTTGTTGAGCACCACAATGTCAGCAAACTCAAGCTGCTCAGCCAGCAGCTCTCCAAAGCCGCGCCCAAACTCGTCGCCCTCAATGGTATCGGGGCGGTTCCAGAGGCTAAAAAACTGCGCTGCGTCTACCACGGTGATCATAGCGTCCACATGCACGCGCCCCAGCAGATTAGGCAGGCTGGGGTCAAGCTCAAGCTCAGCGGGGCTGAGACAAAAGCTCTGGGCAATAGGCAGCGGCTCGCCAATACCCGTAGACTCAATTAAAATGGCGTCCAGATCACGCTCGGCCAGCAGCTGGTCTACCGCTTGCAACAAGTCACCGCGCAGCGTGCAGCAGATGCAGCCGTTGCTCAGCTCGGTAATGGTCTCATCGGTTTTGACCACCAGCGAAGCGTCTATGTTGACCGCGCCAAATTCGTTGACAATGACGGCAATTTTTTGGCCTTCTTGTTGAGAAAGCAGCTGATTGAGCAGCGTGGTTTTGCCCGCTCCCAAAAAGCCGCACAGCACGGTAATTGGTACGCTGGCAGGGCGCGGGGCGGCAGCAAGCAGGTCAGCAGTAGAAGCAGAAGTTAGATCTTTCACTTGATTTGGGTCTTTCACTTGATAATGATAATGCAATATCAGTAACTGTGCAAGTGGAAAGGCGAGGAGGTACAGAAGGGGGTGATCCTCCGGCGTACACCGGACTCAGTACAGCGCCACCAAGGACGTTAAGGAGGGACGTTGAGGTCAGCAGTACAGGCGGGGGCAGTACAGGTCGCTCTAGGCGCTTTCCGCTGCCGCACACTGGGGACAAAGGCCGTAGAGCGTCACCTCGTGGGCTTCTACCACATAGCCGCCTTCCATCACCGTACCAGCAGGCAGCGGCAGTGGACAGGTATGCAGGGTAAAGACCTTATGGCACTGGCGGCAAGAAAAATGATGGTGGTGGCCGCGCCCTGTGGCCTCGTACAGGTTCTCGCCGTCTAGCAGTACGGTGTGAACTTCTTGCTGCTCTTGCAGCAGCTTGAGCGTGCGGTACACAGTGGCGAGGCCCAGGCTAGGCAGCTCACCTAGGGCGCGGCGGTGCAGTTCGGTAACACTCAGCGGCCCCTCGGCTTCGCGCAGCAAGCGGCTGAGGAGTTCACGCTGGCGAGTAGCGCGGGACGGAGACAGGCGAGCAACAGACATTGACACAGGCTAGCAAAGTGCAGGGGCGGGTATGGGCATAACCCAGCAATTCAAGGCAGCGGTCACCACACCACGCCAGTCCACGGTGACCGACCAGACTGCGACCAAGTGTGTTACTCTCAAAGTAACTCATGGCCTCTTAGCCTAAGCGGCATTCGGGCCCTTACTATGCAGGCACGCAGGCAGTGGTATTCTGAGCAATGTTAAAGTAGTTCGTTGATTGCCCCAAGGGGGGCAGCGGCGTGGTGCTTACGCGACAGCGCACAAGGAGGCTGAGACAATGTACAAAGGCAGAGAAGGCCAGTGGGCTTTTCTTCTACACCGCCTTTCGGGGTTGGCGATTTTGCTTTATTTGTTGCTACACGTTATCAGCATTAGCATGTATATGTTTGGCGAAGCGACTTATATGCGGGTACACCACGTTTATGACCTGAGTGTTTTCCGTTTTGGGCTTATTCTCATTGCTGCTGGAGTAATGTACCATGCTATGAATGGCCTCCGTATTATTCTCATGGATTTTACAGGCTTTGGCGTGGGCATTCAGCGGCAGGCTTGGTATGTGGTGCTGCTCATTACCGTAGTGTGGACACTGTATGTGGCTTCTATGGTTATACCGCGTATTATGGCGGGGGTTTAAATGATTCGGGCAAGAACAATGGTTGATGCCAAACAGCAAGCGCACAGCAACGCCGAGCTTAATTGGTGGATCTTTATGCGTATCAGTGGACTGCTGCTGATTTTTTTGGTGCTGGGCCATATTTACATGACTTTTGTGCAGGTGAGTGAATCAGACGCGACTTTTGATGCGGTGGTCGGTAAACTCTCACAACCCGCCTGGAAATTTTATGACTGGCTGCTGCTTACCTTATCGCTGCTGCACGGTGTTAACGGTGCGCGCTACAGTATAGAAGACTATATTCGCAGCCGCCCCAGCAAAGCCTGGGTTAAGATACTGTTTTTTATGGTAGTAGCGCTTATCTTTGTCATGGGAACCATCGGACTATTGGCCTTTAACCCAGGATGACCATTCAGACTAAGATAAATAGTTGCACTGCACCATTATTTTTGGTCAAATCTCTAATAGTCCTCTCTGTATCAATAACAAAGGAAAACCCAAATGCAACACCGTTATGACGTTTTGGTGGTTGGCGCTGGTGGCGCTGGCCTGATGGCGGCTCTGTACGCAGCCAAAGGTGATGTGTCTGTCGCCTGTATCTCCAAGCTCTACCCCACCCGCTCGCATACAGGCGCGGCCCAGGGCGGCATCGGGGCGGCGCTTGGCAACGTTGCTGAAGATCACTGGGAATGGCACATGTACGACACCATCAAGGGCGGCGACTACCTCACCGACCAAGACGCTGCCGAAATCTTTGCCAAAGACATCATTGAGGCCGTGTATGAGCTAGAGCACATGGGCTTGCCCTTTTCGCGCCTGCCCAACGGGAAAATCGCCCAGCGCAAGTTTGGCGGACACACCCGCGAGTTTGGCAAGGCTGCTGTAGAGCGCAGTTGCTACGCCAAAGACCGCACCGGCCACATGATCTTGCAAACCCTCTACCAACAAAACGTCAAAGAAGGCACCACCTTTTTTAACGAGTTTCATGTGCTTGACCTGATTATTGAAGGTGGACGCTGTGCGGGCGTGGTGGCCTATGAGCTGGCTACCGGCGAAATCCACACCTTTCACGCTAAAGCGGTTATTTTGGCGGCGGGCGGCTACGGGCGCATCTTTAAGATCACCTCCAACGCACTGACGCTCACCGGCGACCTGATGAGCATTTATTACCGCAAGGGCCTGCCTCTAGAAGATATGGAGTTTTATCAGTTTCACCCCACAGGGCTGACCAAGCTGGGCATTTTGGTCACCGAAGGGATTCGCGGCGAGGGGGGTATCTTACGCAACGCCTCGGGTGAGCGTTTTATGGAGCGCTACGCTCCTAGCCTTAAAGACCTGGCTCCCCGTGACATCGTATCGCGCAGCATTTACACCGAAATCCGTGAAGGGCGCGGCGTAGGCCCCGACAAGGACGCCGTGAATATTGACCTGACTCACTTGCCTCGCGAAGTGATTGAGGGCAAGCTCTCTGAAATCACCGACCTATCGCGCACCTACCTGGGCCTTGACCCTGTCAAAGACCTGGTGCCTATTCAGCCCACGGCCCACTACGCGATGGGCGGCATACCCACTACCTTAGACGGTGAGTGTCTTGCTGACGAACATGGCAGCGTGGTTGAGGGGCTGTACGCCGCAGGCGAGCAAGCTTGCGTGTCGCTGCACGGGGCTAACCGCCTGGGTACCAACAGCTTGGGCGACTTGATTGTGTTTGGTCGCCGCGCTGGGGTTAAAGCCGCCAAGTACGCCCACGACGCGGATATGCCGGATATGCCTGCGGACGCCGAGCGACAAGCCGTAGCGATGCTGGATAGCCTAAAAGCCGCCTCAGGCAGTGAAAATGCTGCCAAGATCCGCCGCGAGCTGCAAGAAAGCATGATGAACAACGTGGGCATCTTCCGTAACGGCGCTGACATGCAAAAACAGGTGGACATTCTGCGTGACCTCAAGGCCCGCTATCACCACGTTTCTATCCAGGATCTGGGCCACCGCCATAACAGCGAACTGATCGAAGCGCTTGAGCTGGGCTTTATGCTTGACTGCGCCGAGGCGATGACCCACAGTGCCCTGAACCGCACCGAGTCGCGCGGCGCTCATGACCGCGAAGACTTTCATGAGCGCGATGATGTCAACTGGCTCAAGCACACCTTTGCCTACAAGGACTTTGACAACCTAGGACACGTCAAACTGGCCTACAAGCCTGTAATGGTGCAGGGTGAGGCCGGAAAATATGTGGCGCTCAGCAGCTACACCCCCGACGAAGCTGGACGCTTTAAATTCCCACCCAAGCCGCGCACGTTCTAAGCGAGCCTTTGGCCCCCGTTTTGTTCAGCCCATCAGATTTTGAGCAGGAATGAGGTGCAGGAGTACAGCGCATAGAGAAAGGCTGCTTGTTCTACCCTTTATCTGCCACCTTCTTACCTCTTACGGAGCAACCACATGCAAATTAATGTAAAAATCCTGCGTTTTGACCCCGATAAGGACAAAAAGCAGCACTGGGAAACCTACGCGGTAGAGTGTCAGCCGAGTGACCGCGTGCTAGACGTACTCAACCATATTAAGTGGTACATAGACCCCACCCTAGGCTTTCGCCGCTCGTGCGCGCACGGCATTTGCGGTAGTGACGCGATGCTTATCAACGGGCGTAACCGCCTGGCCTGCAAAACCCTGATTCGCAACGTGGTCACAGGCAACGCGGGCACCATCACGGTAGAGCCGATACGCGGCTTGAAGGTAGAAAAAGACATGGTGGTGGACATGGAGCCGTTTTTTGACGCCTACCGCTCGATCATGCCTTACTTTATCGCTGACGGCGCACCCCCCGCCGCCGAATACCTGCAATCAGAGCATGACGCTGAGCGCATGGCCCATTCAAGCAACTGCATTTTGTGCGCCTGCTGCACCACCTCTTGCCCTATCTTCTGGGTCAACGGCAGTTACATTGGCCCAGCAGCGATTGTGCAGGCCCACCGCTTTATCTTTGATACCCGCGACGGCGCCACCCAACAGCGCCTCAACCTGATGAACCAGAACACGGGCGTATGGCGCTGCCGCACCGCCTACAACTGCACCGAAGCCTGCCCCCGCGACATTCCTATCACCGAGCTTATTGAAGAAGTGAAACGCGCCGTCATGTATCAACAGGCGTAAAGATAGTGATGGATAGTGGTTGGTAGAGAGTAGCAAAAGCAATCTCGTCGTTATCATACGGACTCCGCGGTATAGAAAGCACAGGCGTCGCCTTTTTGACTGTGCTGGAATTTAGCGGCAGTCCGTATCACTTTGCCCCAGCCAGCGCACGCACAGCAGCGCGGCAAACGCGACGACCACCATCACCGCGCTGAGCACCAGAGCAGGAGCAAGGTCAGATTCCAGCGCAGCGTAGATGGCAAGGGGAATAGTGCGGGTTTTGCCTTGGAGCGACCCCGCAAACAAGATGGTGGCTCCAAATTCGCCTAATGCCCGCGCCCAGGTGAGCACCAAGCCCTCTAGCAAAAAGGGAAAGGCCAGGGGCCAGGTGACGAAGCCAAACACCTGCGCCTCACCTGCGCCGTCGGTGCGGGCGGCGTCTTCAGTATCAGGGTTGATGGCCAAAAAGCCCGCCTTGGCTGCCCGCAAATAAAACGGCGCGGAGACAAAAAACTGGGCCATCACCACTGCTGCGGGCGAAAACGCCAGGCTGATGCCTGCCAGTTGCAAGGGCGGCCCCAGCCACCCGCTGCGCCCAAAGACCAGCAGCAAGCCCAGCCCCGCTACCACGGGCGGCAGCACGATAGGCAAATCCAGCAGGGTATCAAGCACCTGCTTGCCCCAAAAGTGCCTGCGGGCCAGCAACCAGGCCAGCGGCGTAACCAGCACCACGCTGAGCAGCGCAGTGACCGCTGTGGTGCCTAAGCTCACACGCAAAGCACCTTGCACAGCCGCGCTTGCCAGGGTAGGCCAGAAATTTGCCGTGAGCCCACGCGCCAGCACAGCGGCAACGGGCAGCAGCAAAAACAGCGCCAAAACTGCCCCCAACAACCAGATCAAAGGAGGTGCGTGGCGCTGCGACATGGCCAAACTATAGGTGATAGCACTCAGAATCAAAAGGCGGACGGGCCGCCTCATACGGACTGCGCTCCATTCCACCACAGTCGGAAAAGCGCCGCCTGTGGCTCCATACCGCGGCATCCGTATGCTGTTCCCACTCGCATCCGCTCGGATTGAATCTGAAATACTCAGGTGCAAGTCAGAATCTATATGACTCTTCTACGGCTTTAAAAAGCCCCACTTTCTCAGCACGCTTTGTCCTTCGGCAGACAGCACATAATGGACAAAGGCCTGGGCAGCCTTGGCGTTGGGCGAGGCCCTCAACACGCCGATAGGGTAGCTGACCCGCTGATTAAAGCGTGATGGCAGCGCCACCTCGCGCACCTGCGACCTCAGCGCGGGGGTGATGTCGCTGCGGTACACTACGGCGGCGTCGGCCTCGCCCAGTTGCACCTTGAGGGACACCTGGCGCGCGCTGGGTTCTTGGCTGACCACGTTGCGCATAAAACGGCCCATAAAGTTCTGACCATACGCGCCCGACTGGTCAAGGACGCGGAGCATGCGGCGGGTGTAATCGCCTAATGGCACGGCTTTGTCAGCGGTAACAATACGCAGCCCAGGCTTTACCAAATCGCGCAGTGTGCTTACCGCCTGGCTCTTTTTGGGGGGGCTTTTCCGGACAATAACCGCAAGCAGATTGCTGGCAAACGGCTGAGCGCGGCCCACCAACCCCGCCAGCGACTCAAACTGGGCGCTGCTGGCGCTGGCGTACACGTCAGGGGCCGCGCCCTCCTGTATCTGGGTGCGCAACACCTTCGAGCTTGCAAACTGAAAGGTGGTGTGGTGGCCTGTTTGGGCATCAAAGTTTTGGCCCAGCTCGGTCAACGCGTCAGTCAGCGAGGCGGCGGCAAACACGGTCAGCTCAGACGCACGGGCTGGAGTGCTCAGCAGCAGGGCCGCCAACACAACAGGGACAACTGTGAATGTGCTCAGGCTGCTGACGTGGGTGCGGGATAAGCCACCCTGACCCGCGCAGTCTTGAGCACAGGCTAATCTGGGCAACACAGCACCTGTAGAGCGCCTGCCCGCTGCCCTGGTAAACCTTAGGAGTGAAAGAAAAAGCATAAGGTACAGTGTATACAGCTTCCACTTACATCAGGTCATTGCCAATAGAGCAGTAGCTACACAGAGCAGTAGGTACAGAGAGCCGTATCTCTACAGAAAAAGGGCCATTCTATTCATTCCTTGATCCTAAACGGCAACACCGCCAAAAACGTCAGCGTGTTGACCAGTACAATGGTCGGCCCAGGCGCGGTATTGAGAAAATAGGATAGATACAGCCCCAGGCCCCCGCACAGCGTGCCGATCAGCGCGGCACTGAGCATCATACGCGGCAAGCTGCGGGCACGCATGCGGGCGGTTGCCGCCGAGGTGATCAGCAGGCTCACGCTGAGGGTGGTACCCACCAGTTGCACCGTCATCACCACCACCAACCCGATAAGAACGAGCAGCAGGTTATTGAGCCGGCGCACGGGCAACCCCACCGCTTGCGCCTCGGTGGGGTCAAAGCTGACCAACAAGAGTTCTTTTTGAATAAACAGCAACAAGCCGCCCACCACCACTGTCACCGCCAGCGTGCTCCAGAGATCAGTAGTGGTGACGCCCATCGGGTTGCCGATGAGAAAATTAGCTAGGTCGCTGGTGTAAGTGGGCGCACGCGACAGCATCACCAGGCCCAGCGCGAACATACCCACAAAGACAATGCCGATGGCGCTGTCTTGCTTGAGGCCGCTGCGCTGCCCCACCGCGCCGATGCCCAGTGCAGTCAGTACGGCGGCGACCAGTGCACCCACCAGCAGATTACCGCCCAGCAAAAACGCCCCCACGATGCCGGGCAATACCGCGTGGCTCATCGCATCACCTATGTAGCTCAGCCCTCGGAGCACCACCCAACTGCCCACCAAAGCGCACAGCACGCTGACCAAGGTGACGCCCAACAGGGCCTGCATAAAAAGCTGGCGAAAGGTCGCATCCTGAAAAGGCTCCAGCAGGGTGATCAGCAGTTCAGGCGCGGGCATGGGTACTTCCCAGATGGCTGGTGCGGAATGTGGCGGCGATGTTATCAGGGGTGTAGACCTCGGCGGGCTTGCCGCAGGCCACCACCGAGCGGTTGATGAGTATCAACTGGTCAAAGGTAGCAGCGCTGTCTAGGTCATGGGTGACCATCACCACAGCGCGGCCCTGCCCTGCTTGCACGCGCAGCAATTCCAAAATGCGCTCCTGGCTGTTGACGTCTACCCCCGTCAGCGGTTCATCAAGCAGCAGGGTAGGGGCGTTGCGGGCCAGCATCCGCGCGAGCAGCACCCGTTGCCGCTGCCCGCCCGACAAGGCGCCGATATGACGGTGGCGCAGGTCATACACGCCCGCCTGATGCAGGGCCTCGCTCACCATTTCTTTGTCAGCCCGTCTAGGCCACTTGCCCCAGCCTAGGCGTGCCGTGCGGCCCATCATAGCGGTGTCCCACACAGTGACGGGAAAAGCCCAGTCCAGCGTTTGCTGCTGCGGCACATACGCCAGTGCGTCTTGCGGGCGGCCTAGCGCGGGGGCAAAGACAATAGTGCCACTGCTGACAGGCACCAGGCCCAGAAGTGCTTTGAGCAACGTGCTTTTACCCGCTCCATTGGGCCCGATGATGGCGCTTAGCTCACCCGCCCGCAACTCCAGCGAGGCGTGACTGAGTGCCTCATGTGCGCCGTACCACACGCTGACATCCTGCACGCTGACCAGGGTGTTGGGGGCGGTGGCGAGAGCAGACATCAGACGAGCAGTGTAGCGGATAAACTCCAGTATTTGCAAATGAATTATCAACTAATACGGGTTGCGATTTAACGGGGACAGCGGCGACTGGGAAAAGATACGGGTTCCCTGATATAGAAGTACAGTCGGCGGCTTTCCTGACTATGTTCTGTGCTGGAATGAACCGAAGTCCGTTTAACCGTCTAACCGCTGCCTAGGTCAGCACGGCACCTGTCGAGTTGCGCGGCCTGCTACTGCACTCTCCGTACCCACCTTACCTATACTCACCCCTTGCCCGTACTATCTATACACCCTATCTATGCACCAGCTGCACCGCCTGCACGGGTGAATACAGGTCATTGCTGCTCAGCAAGTCGCCGACTGGGGAGTACACCCGCAGGGTATGCCCGCCCTGGCACACGACAAAGATATGGCCTTCAGCATTCACTTGCAGCAGCCACAGCGCTTCGGCGGGTTGACCAACTAGGCTTTCTAGAGTAAAGGTGTTACCGGCCACGTCATTCGCTTCTATCTTGCGCACCTTGTTGGCAACGCCGTCTACAATGTATACAGTGCCCTGACTGTCTACGCTCAGGCCCACCAGAGGGCGCAGTTCGCCACTGCTCTTGTCCATTCGAAAGGCGTAGCGCGACAGGTACCGGCCCTCTCTATCAAAGCGCTGCACTTCGCGGTTGCCCGTATCCAGCACCAAAATTTGCTGCGCGGGTGTGACCACCAGTATCTTGGGACGGTCAAAGCGGCCCTGCCCGCTACCGCGCCCGCCAAAGCGGAATAAAAACTGGCCCTCCAGGTCGTAGGCGCTGACATAATGGGTTTCACCGTCCAGCACATACAGCCGGTCGCCACCGACCGCCAGCGATACAGGCTGCAACAGTTCTTGTTCGCCCATGCCGTAAGGCCCAAAGCTTAGCAGCTGCTCACCCGTAGCGCTCAGCTTGTGAATCAGCGGCATACCGCGTGCGGGGCGAGATTCTTGCACGCTAAAATACAAATTGCCCGCCGCGTCACTGCCCAGCGCACTAGGGGCGGCGTTCAAGTGACCCAGTGCCACGTCGCGCAGGCTCTTGCGCAGTTTGCCCCGGAGGTCAAGCAGACGCAGGGTGCCGCGCTTTTCCTGTACGCTGACCAGCAGCGCCACAGGGTCGCTAAAGACCTCGTCGCTCAGCACGCCCTCGTCTATGCGGGCGATCACCTCGTCCAAGGTGGGGCGCAGATTGGGGTCTTTTTCAATCATGGCGAGCACCAGGTCATTGAGCTTACCCGGCACTTCTAGGCGCACCTGTTTGGGCGGCTTGGGTGTTTCAAAAATCTGCTGGTGCACCACCGCGTCGTAGCTGCCGCGAAAGGCCGTGACGCCTGTGATCATCTCGTAAGCCAAAAGGCCCAGCGAGTACACGTCGCTGCGGGTGTCTACGCGGTTACCTTTGGCCTGCTCAGGGGCCATATAAATCGGCGTACCCACCCGCGCCCCCGTCATGGTGAGGCGGGTCAGCACCTTGCCTACCGCAATGCCAAAGTCCATCAGCTTAATGCCGCCTTCCTGTAATTTGCCGTCCTTGAGGGCGCCGCGCAGCACCATCACGTTGCCTGGTTTGATGTCGCGGTGAACTACATTTTGCGCATGGATGTGCCGCAGGGCGTCAGCCAGGGCGCGGAGCACCTGCACACTTTCGGTAAAGTTAAGGGGGCGCTCTTCCAGCAACGTTTCCAGGCTTTCGCCGTCTATATACTCCATGGCAATGTAGTATTCGTGCCCTTCCGAGCGGTAATCGTAGACCTTGATAATGTTAGGGTGATCAAAGCGGCGCAACACCTCGGCCTCACGGTAAAAGCGCTTGACAAACTTGGCATCTGCCAGATACTTTTCTTGCGGCACTTTGAGGGCCACGGTCTGCCCGTCCGTTCGGCGGCGAGCACGGTACACGTTGCCCATGCCCCCCACCCCAATGCGGTCAAGCACCTCGTAGTGCTCAAAAGACAGGTTGCCTGCGCTGCCGCCCGCGCCGCCCCCCTGGATGCTACTTGCAGACGCTGAAGTCCATTTGCTGGCTTTTGTAACGCGCAACTTGCTGGAGCCTTTGGCGGGTTTGCTCAGGCTAAGCCGGCGTGCGGGAAGCTTAATCTGGGACAACAGTGACGTTCGGGGGCCGCTGCTGCTCACGGCCCTTTGTTCACTGTTGAGCCGCGCCGCACTGGGCAACTTGCTGCTGCTTTTGCCTCTGCTGCGCGGCGAGGAGGGCGCACTGTAGCGCGTGTCTGTACTGGGGCGCTCAAGCAGCACCACCACACTCACCGCCAGCAGCGCAACGGCACTGACCATGCTCCCTTGCCCGCGCACCACCCCGCTGATCAGGCCGATGAGCAACAAACAGGCAAAGGCGCACAGGGCCGTAACCAAGCTTAACAAACGCAGCGGTGGGCGCAAAAAAAACAGCAGCGACACCCAAAAAAGC
Source organism: Deinococcus sp. (assembly GCA_018260375.1). Lineage (GTDB taxonomy): Bacteria > Deinococcota > Deinococci > Deinococcales > Deinococcaceae > Deinococcus. Next base: position 10,607 of record JAGLBF010000001.1, on the reverse strand, counting down.
GCCCCCAGTAACATCAGGTTCATGTAAGCTTCCACGTCACCGTCACACTAGCAAAGATTAACTTGCGGCGTCATGACAAAGGAGCGGCGTCATGGCAAAGAACCTGTGGGTGCGCCCTGTACCAACCCTGCTGAGCGGGTGAGTTGACCAAATAGGAGTAGAGGTGAACGGCTCACCCAAGCCACTATACTTAGTGACGTGAGCTACGAATCTTATGACAGCGCCCTGGTAGAGCTGTTTGAATACAAAGTTGCCGACCTGGTGGCGGGTAAACTGCCCAGAAGCGGCAAACTGGCCCTGCATGACCTGCGCGACTACCTGATGGACGCATCGCTGGATTCTACGCTGATGCGCCGTATGCGCCGCGCTGACCGGACTTGGCGTACCTTTGAAAAAGAAATTCATGTGCCTAGCAATGCTCAGGAGCTGCAACAACTGCTCTCAGGTGGGCTACAAGGCATACAAGTGCCTGCCATCACCGACGCGCTGGCGGTGCAGCACGCTGACGCCCGCAACGAGTGGGATATTTTGCAACAGCTGCGCAGCACACTCTTTCACTTTGACCTATACACCCGCGCCCAAGCGCAGGCGCAGCACTGGGTCACCCAAAAAAACTTGCACCCTCTGCGCGTGACTCTGGCTCTGCTACAGGCTTTGCAACAGGTGGCTCCCAACTCTGAATGGCCCGCACTGACGCTGGCGGCGGCCCTAAACTACACTGACCTGCACCGACCCGATCAGGCTGCACAGGTACTCGGCGCACTAACCCAGCACCTGTGCAGCCCCATCAGCGCCCTGCCCAACAACCACCAGCGCGTCAGAGCGGTGCTGCGCGGCCTGCTCACGGCCCCGCTACCCCAGGCGGTACTGGGCATAAAAACCATCAAAGAAGAGGAATACGACCAAGAGCAGCTACAGCACACCCTTTACAAGCTGCTGGCCTACGCCGCCCAGGGTGATATGCCCGTAGGCACTGCGCCTATACAGCCGCTGTTAGACGAGGCTGTGCAGCAGCTCAGCGCCTTTTTGGATAGTGGAGTGCCGCACAGTATGGGCGGGCGCGGCCCCGAGCTTCCGCTACTAGGGGGGTTGCTGTACGCCCGTGGTCAGGCCGTACGGCTGGAGAAGGCTGAAGACACTGCGCTGTCGCTCGCCATTCACCTGTCAGGCGGCGACCAGGTGGGCTGGCGCGGACATCATTTGCGCTGGCGCAGGCTGGCACAAGACGGCTGGGAGATCATCATCAGCGACCCAGAGGGCGAAGGCGACTTTGTGCGCCTGAATAGCGCGCAGCCCCTTGCCGAAAGCCGACTGGCGGGTGAACCCATTCACCTGGCCCTGATAGGTGACGATCTAGCGGTTGAGCGCCGCCCCAAAGACCACCGCGACCTAGCGGCACTGGTGCTTGAAGCGCGCCTGAGCGCCGCACTGCTAGAGCCAGAAGATGACTACGCCAATCTGCGCCTGGCCCGCGCCGTGGCGATGAAGCTGCGCGGCAACGACATTGTCCCCGAAAAGGTGTCAGCCCAGAGTGCCGCGGCCTACGCCTCAGTGCCCACAGCCACCCTGCTGGCCTTTGCCCGTCAGGGCGCCAACACCCTGATAAAGTCCGCGCCACTGGTGAGCCACGAACAACTGGGTCAGGCTTTTGCTCACGCACTGATAGCCACCCAGGTCAGCCCGCCTACCGTGCAAGCCCTCATCAACCTGTTGACAAGCCCACCTGATCGGCTAGCCTTGCCCGTGCTGAGCGACTACAGCACCCCGGCGGTATCAGACGGCACTCAACACGCCGTGCTGCTCTTTAGGGGCGAGCCACTGACCGTGCGAGTCATGAACCAACCACTCACGCTGCGCAACGACTACAAGGGTGAACTCAGCGCCATTGTGCCGGGAGTAACCACCGCACAAGTGGGCGACTTGCTAGCACTGCCCCTCACCAGCGGCGCTGTGGTGGTGGTGCGCCAGGGCGAGCGCATCGCCGTTGGGTTTCAGCCCAAAGCACCCCATTTGGCTGCACCTCAGCCGCCCGTGCCTCAGCCGCCCGCGCCCGCCGATCAGGCGTAGCTCAACTGCGGGCGCAGGCACTGTACCTCTGTTATACCCTTATCGCTGTACCCCTATACCTCTGTACCCCTGTCGCTCTACACCACGTTTTCCACACCTCCCGCAGTGCTACCCTGACAGGCGATGAAAGGCCGCTCACACTCCCGTAAACCCGCGCCTCAGGCTGCGCCCAAACCCACCACTTCGCCCCTGACCTCACCCATGACCCTGGAGATAGAAAAAGTGGTGGCGGGCGGGCAGGGCCTGAGCCGCAGTGAAAAGGGCGTGGTGCTGGTCGCCGGAGCGCTGCCAGGCGAGCGGGTACAGGCACAGGTACATGAGACGCAGGGGGTGTTTAGGGGCAAAATCGTGCAGCTAGAGCGCGCTCACCCAGAGCGCAAAACGCCAGTTGAGCCGCTGCCCACCGCTGACCTGGCCCACGCCAGCTATCCCTTGCAGCTGGAGATCAAGCGCGGTCTGGTACAAGACGCGCTCAGGCGCATTGGTCGCCTTGAGGCAGAGATCGATCAAACCGTATCCAGCCCACATGAATGGGGCTACCGCAACGGCGCACAGTACCTTATTACGCCGCAGGGCCTGGCCTACCGCCAGCGGCGCGGGCATCAACCCTGGCTGTTGCCACGTGACCACCAGGGCCTACCCCACGACCCTATGGTGATGCAAGCCGTAGGGCAGGTTATCGCCCGGCTCGACACGGCGCTGCTCTCTCCTGCCCGCGAAATTGCCCTGCGCGGGAGCCGGCACAGCAATGAAGTGGTTGCCACCCTCATCGGTGAGGGCCATACGCGGCAATACCTTAGGGCCGCTGACGCACTGCTTGATGCGGGCGTGGTGGGCGTTACTTTGGCCCAGCCGGCAGGCCGGCGCTTTTCGGCGGGCGTGCAGCTTATCACCGGCGAGCGCGAGATCACCGAGCAACTGGGCGACGTACTGGTGAGCATCTCTGCCAGCGGCTTTGCTCAGGTCAACCCTGAGGCGGCAGGCCTAGCTTACCGGCTGGCCACCAAACTGGCAGGCAGCGGCAAGGTCGCGGTTGACCTCTACGGCGGCAGTGGAGCCATTGCGCGTCACCTTGCCCCTCACTTTGAACAGGTGGTGGTGATAGACAGCGCAGGCGAGGCCCTGCGGCGTGGTCAGCATGACGTGCAACACAGCGTCCCTGCTGGACAGCAGCCTGCCAGCAACGTGCGCTTTGTTCACGGCGACGCTACATTGTTGCCCGACTGCGACGTACTGGTGGTCGACCCGCCCCGCGCCGGACTTGATGCTCAAGCCCGCGAAGCTGTTGCCCGCAGCAGCGCCTACAGGCTGGTGTATGTGTCTTGTGACCCTGCGACCTGGGCGCGCGACGTAGGTGTGTTGACCCGCGAAGGCTGGAGTCTAAAGCAAGTCACTCCCTACGACTTTTACCCGCAGACCAGTCACGTTGAAGTGGTCAGCTTACTTGAACGTGAGTAATACGGACTGCGCTGCACGGCCGTACAGGTAGAAAGGCGCACTTGTTCCTGCTCCGGCTGGCCTTCACCACATTTTTCATAAGGTTGGAGCCGGAATCCGTACCCGGTCAGCCTTATCCAAATTGCCCCTGCGCCAGCATTCTTTCTAACACTACCGCTACGCCGTCATCGTCGCTGCTGAGTGTCACTTCCTGGGCGCTGGCCTGCACCTGCGCTGGAGCCTGGGCCATCGCCACCCCGTGCCCAGCCCACGCCAGCATCTCCGCGTCGTTGAGCGCGTCGCCAAAAGCCACCACCTGTGCGGCGGCGAGGCCCAGGTGCCTACACAGCTTCTCCAGGCCCCAGGCTTTGCTCAGACCCTCTTTCATAAACTCCAAAAAGGGCGCGCCGCTCATGGTCACGGCAAAGCCGCCCAGACCCTCGGCCCGCAGCGCACTCACCTCATCAAACAGTTCCTGGGGGCTGAGGCGGGGGTGGCGTGCTGCCAGTTTGAGGCTAGGCTGGCTCAGCACCTCATCCAGGCTCGCACCCTGCATCTGATCAGGCTCGCGTTTGTGATCGCCGTAAGCCGCCAGCGCCGCGTAACCGTTTTGGGCCACAAACACCTCACCACTCCCCCGAATGCTGACAAAGACTGTGTCAGGCTGTCGCCGCAGCAACGCTTGGGCCAGCGCCCGCTGAAACTCTACCTCTAGGTGTGCCGAAAACAGTGTCTTGCCTGTGGTGAGGTCAAGGCACAGCGCGCCATTGCTGCACAGCGCCCAGTGCTCAAAACCAGCAGCCTGGGCAATCAGGCTGAGGCCGTGCGGCTGGCGCGCCGTCACAGGTACAGTCAGCACACCCCGCGCCCGCAGCGCGTCTAATACAGCGCGGGTACGCCGGCTTACCGACAAGTCAGAGCGCAGTAACGTACCGTCTAAATCAGTGGCAACCAGGGCAAACGCAGAAGTCATAGACTGCGATGATAGGGCATCAATAGGCTGTTCAGGATAAGGCGCACCGTAGCGCACGGGGGCTGCGCCTCTAACCAGGGAGCACTACGGATTGCGATTAAATCAGATAAATCAGAAACAACCTGATTTAATCCGGGACTTTTTCCAAAACCACCACCGCCGAAGCATAGTCGCGGGTGTGCGTCAGCGTGAGGTGGGCCGTCAGGCCGCCTGACCGCATCTCACTTTGCAGCACTGGTGCAAAGCCCAGCGTGGGCGGGGCGTAGGCAAAGGGGCCGTGCAGGGTTCGTACGCGCTCTACCCACACATCTGTCCAGCGGTGCGGGCGAGGCCATACCTTTTGAAAGGCTTCCTTGGCGGCAAAGCGGGCCGCAAAACTGGGCGCAAAGTCCGCTCTGGCCCAGCAATATTCCAGCTCAGCAGGCGTAAATAGCTTGCCCAGGCGGTGTGGCTCACGGGCGATCAGGCCGCGTATACGCTCCACCTCTATCAGGTCGTGGCCTATAGCGACAATCATTCAGCCAGTAACCACCGGGCAAACCTGCGGGTAAAAAAAGGCAAGACCCAGGTGAGCATCACCGGCACCACAACGCAAGACATGATCAGCACCCGCAGCCACAGCGGCAACGAAGCGGTGACTGGCGTAAGCGCCACATTGACCACCAGGCTGACAGGGTAGAGCGCACCGATGCTCAGCACAATCAGCTTCCAGTGCGGGGGGCTAACACTCAGGTCTTCAGGCGGCGTAAACCAGAACTCCAGGCCCGTGTGCTGCAACAGCTCAGACGACCGGTCATTGAGCGGCTCCATAAGCTGTAGCCACTGCTGGCGCTCACCGGAATGCTCCCAAGCCACTGCCGCATCGGCACTGATAAAGCGGGCCAGCACAGTGTACTCGCGCACACCGCTCCCAGGACGCAGCACCCCTGTGCCGATATGCCCCGGAAAGACCTCTAACAGCGCGACCAACTCCTTAAGGGCTTCTTCAAATTTGGCTTCGTGCCCTACTTTGGGTGTACGCCGAATCACCAGTGAAACAGGACTAAATTCTTGAAACATAGCTGTTTATGAGTTATCAGATAACCAATGGCCAGTCTTCACTAGGGCGTATCCACTCAGGCGTGTTCACTGAGGCATGAGCCCTGCGGAGCGCTCCGTCGCCAGCACCTTGCCAAAGTAAACGGGTACTTTTGACGACTGGAACCTAGCCGTTGGTCACTAAAAGACAATAGGTTTAATGCCCACGCTCTGAGTGCCGCAGGCCACGGTCAACACTTTGCCGTTGGGGGTAGCCGTGCAACCCAGCGCGCGCAGAGCCGAAAAGGGCAGCAGCAGGTTTTTGCCGTCACTGGCGGGGGCCAGAGCCAGCTCTACAGTGCTATTGCCGGTTCCAGTGGTCGCTGCCGTTTTGCCAGGGGTCACGGTAATAGCGGGCTGTCCACTGCGCTCTAGGCGGTATTGCCCACCAGCAAGGGCCGTCACCTTGACCACCCCTGCCAGGTCGCTGCCCAGCATATACAGTTCGCCCTTGACCACACCGGCAGGCAGGGCGCGGCGCGGCGCGGCTTGGTCCAGGATAATCAAGGTTTCTTTGTCACTCAGCTGGGCAAGCAGCAGCATATAGGTGCTGCCTCCCTGACTTACCAGGGCGCTGCTGGCCTTGCCCGCCGTCTTCCAGTCGTTGCTGATGCGCCCGCCCAGCTTGCTGCTGATCACCTGGCGCACTGTTGCCGCGTCCTTAGGAGCGGTGAGGCACAGGGCCTGGGCCGAGAGTTTGATCTTGCTGGGACAAGGAATCAGCCGGCCTTGCGTGGCGCTCCCCAGGTCAATGGCAAGCGACGAAGCACCTTGTGAAGGCACCGCCACCTTGAGGCTGAGGGTCTTGGAAACCACTGCGGGCGCACTCTGAGCCGTGCTTGGTGTGGTGCTCTGGGCCGAGGCCACGCCAACTACACCGCTCCCTATCATCCCGAAGGCCAATAGCGCCGCTGATACTGTTTTGCTGAACATATAGACCTATCCTAGCGGGTTTGTATGAGCTTTGCTTATAAACAACTGACGGCCAGCGGGCGCAGCATGAGGCCACTGTATCCGTCAGTTGCCTAGCATGATACTTATCTATTTAACGTATACAGGTTGCGACTTGAATCTTATGCACAATGCGGTTAAAGATGCACAATGCGGTTAACGAAGGTCAGCAGGCATAGGAGTACGTACGCACTCCGGCGGTGGGATGCAGGCGGCGCCTTTCTGCCTGTACTGGAACTATGCCTGCACTAACTATGCCTGCACTGGAAGCGGAATGAGTACGGTACGGATAACGACCTGATTGAATCGGAATACGTATTCCATCACTTCTATCTTGCATCACTTCTATCCACAATAGTTTACGCTTCTCCCAGCGTTACCTACCGCGTATACTCGGCGTTATGGCGCTCAACAGCGGGTATGTATACCGTGAACAGCTGGGAAGAGCGGCACAGGGCCAGACAGTGCTCGCCTACCTGACGCAGTGCTATAAGCACTCCACGCCCCAAGAGTGGCAGGTACGGCTGGCAGCGGGCGAGGTGCAAGTTGACGGGCGAGTGGTCAGCGGCGAGGCGTTGTTGCGCCCTGGTCAACTGCTGCTGTGGCAGCGCCCCCCCTGGCATGAACCCGGTGTGCCGCTGCACTACCAAACCGTGTACCAAGACGCTCATCTGCTGGTGGTCAACAAACCCAGCGGCCTGCCCACCATGCCTGCTGGCGGCTTTTTAGAGCACACGCTGCTGCACCTGGTGCGCCGCACGCACCCCACCGCCTCGGCGCTGCACCGTCTGGGGCGCGGCACATCGGGTCTGGTGCTCTTTGGACTAGATGGGCCTACCCGCGCCGCGGTCAGTCAGGCCTGGCGCACGCACCACATTCAAAAGACTTACCTGGCCCTCTCGGCAGGCCGAGCCACACAAGATGAGTACATTATTACCACTCCCATTGGCCCGGTGGCGCACTCCAAACTAGGCCGGGTGTTTGCCGCCCACCCCGAGGGCAAAGCGTCCCACAGCCTTGCCCGCGTGCGCGAACGCCGCGCCAACGCCACACTGTTTGAAGTCAGCATCACCACGGGACGGCCCCACCAGATTCGTATACACCTGGCGAGCATCGGCCTGCCGCTGCTGGGCGACCCACTCTATGCCGCAGGCGGCCTTCCCTACCCCGGCTCGGCGGCGCTGGTCAGCGACCTGGGATACTGGCTTCACGCCTGGAAACTGGGGTTTGTACATCCAGCCACAGGACAAAGGATTGACGTGCAGGCAGAGAGAGCGGTTGAATGGTCATAGTCACATAAACCTGCACAGGCCGTTTCAGAATACTAAAGAGGGAAAGGGGGCAGAATTCACGCTTATACCGATTCCGGTTCAATCAGAAACGACCTGATCTAATCCGGGCAGAGGCGAATGGGAAAAGATACGGGCTCCCTGGTATGGAAGCACACCGACTGTGCTAGTCCAGCGCTAGTCCGGCAGTGTTTTCCCGCCTGTGCTAGTTCGGCGGTACTTTCCCGCCTGTGCTGGAATGGAGCGCAGTCCGTATAACAACCCTATACTGCCCTGATGACTTCTAACCTGCTGGCCCAGCTCAATGAAAATCAGGCCGCTGCCGCCGCGCACTACACTGGCCCTGCACTGGTGATTGCAGGGGCGGGCAGTGGCAAGACGCGGACGCTGATTTACCGCATCGCCCACCTGATACAAGCCCACGATGTTGACCCAGGCGAGATCTTGGCGGTCACGTTTACCAACAAAGCCGCCGCCGAAATGCGTGACCGGGCCTCACATCTGATTGCAGGAGCCGACAGGTTGTGGATGAGCACCTTTCACTCGGCAGGTGTGCGTATTTTGCGGACATACGGCGAATACATCGGCTTGCGGCGCGGCTTTGTCATTTATGATGATGATGACCAGCTTGACATCTTTAAAGAAGTGATGGGCAGCATTCCTGGTATCGGCCCCGACACCACGCCCCGCGTGCTGCGCGGCATTATTGACCGCGCCAAGAGCAACTTGCAAAGCCCTGCCGACCTAGACAAGTGGCCTGAGCCGTACATCAGCGGCATCCCCCGCGCCGCCGCTGCCGAAGTGTATAGGCGCTACGAAGCACGTAAAAAGGGCCAGAATGCCGTTGATTTTGGCGACCTGATTACCGAAACGGTGAGGTTATTCAAAGAAGTTCCTGAAGCTTTAGACCGCATACAACACAAGGCCAAGTTTATTCACGTTGATGAGTACCAAGACACCAATAAGGCGCAGTACGAACTCACAAGGTTGCTGGCCCAGAGAGATAAAAACCTGCTGGTTGTTGGCGACCCCGACCAGAGTATCTATAAATTTCGCGGCGCGGATATACAAAATATCCTTGACTTTCAAAAAGATTATCCCGGCGCTGTGGTATACCGGCTAGAGCATAACTACCGCTCAAGCGCCCGCGTACTTGGCTTGGCCAATACGTTGATAGAAAACAACACCGAACGTCTAGAAAAAGTGCTCAAACCGGTAAAACCTCAGGGTGAGGCGGTCAGCTTTTACCGCGCCAACGACAACCGCGCCGAGGGCGACTTTATAGCCGAGCGGGTCACCCTCCTGCACGCCCAGGGCCAGCCACTTTCGTCTATGGCGGTGCTCTACCGCACCAATTCCCAGTCACGCAGCATTGAAGAGTCGCTGCGCCGCCTGGGAATACCGAATAAAATTGTCGGTGGCGTGGGCTTTTATGACCGCCGTGAGATTAAGGACATCCTGTCTTATGCCCGCCTGAGCATCAACCCCAGCGACGACGTGGCGCTGCGGCGCATCATCGCACGGCCCAGACGCGGCATTGGCGACACTGCCTTAGAGAAATTACTGCTGTGGGCGCAGATCAACCACACTTCGCTGCTGACAGCCTGCGAACATGCCGAGCAGATTTTGGAGCGCGGGGCCAACAAAGCCACCGAGTTTGCCGCGCTAATGCACGAGTTTGCTCAGGCCGCCGAAAACTACAGCCCGTCCGCCTTTTTGCGCCTGCTGATAGAGAGCAGCGGCTACCTTGATCTGCTTGTACAAGAAGGCCAAGAAGGTGCGGCCCGCCTAGAAAACTTGAACGAACTGGTCAGCGCCGCCGAAGAATGGAGCCGCGAACACGAGGGCGACATTTCCGCCTTTTTGGATGACGCGGCGCTGCTGGCGAGCGTGGATGATATGCGCACCAAAGTTGAAAACAAAGGCGCACCCGAAGACGCCCTCACCATGATGACCCTGCACAACGCCAAAGGTCTAGAGTTTCCCACCGTGTTTATCGTCGGCGTAGAAGAGGGCCTGCTGCCCAGCCGCAACAGCCTCAACGAGCGCGGCGGCATAGAAGAGGAGCGGCGGCTTTTTTATGTGGGCATCACACGGGCGATGGACAGGCTCTTTTTGACAGCGGCCCAAAACCGCATGCAGTACGGTAAAACCAACAGTACCGAAGACAGCCGCTTTCTGGAGGAACTGGGCACAGACCACTTTGACACCATTGACCAGTACGGGCGAGTGATCGACTACAGGGCCAAAACCTGGCGCGATTACCGCACCAGCACGGTCAAAAGTGCCACTGGCAGCGTCAAAAACACCAGCCCGCTCAGCGCTGAAATGGCCTACAAAGGCGGTGAAAAAGTCAGCCACCCCAAATTTGGTACGGGCCAGGTACTGGCGGTGTCGGGCCTGGGCGACAGACAGGAAGTGACGGTGCATTTCGGCAACGAAACGGGCATGAAGAAATTGATTGTCAAGTATGCCAATTTGACGAAGTTGTAAAGACGAAGTTGTAAAAAGTCAGAAGATCAAAAAAGAGGTGGGCGGCTTATGGGCCGTGGCTGAACAAAAATCATCCAGACCTTTGATACGTCTGCTGGTCTTCTTTCACCATGTATGTCACAAGGTGCAAGTCAGCATCCGTATGGGCACCTGCACAGCTCCGCCTTATACTTATTCCGTTTAATTCGTTGTACTCTGATTGCCCTAGTTGCCCGACTTATGGCAAACTAAGAAGACATGCTTATAACTAATTTTCCGGAATGCTTATTATACGGATTCCGATTGATTTGGCGTACTTCCGAATCAATCAGGGCGGATGC
>JAGLBF010000094.1 GCA_018260375.1 Deinococcus sp. | reverse complement strand
CCGCAAACTTGTCAACACCTGCATCCTGAAGGTGACATAAGATAGAGCCACTAAAACGCCGTGAGTGCCAGAAAACGCTGTATGGTACGCCAAAAAGTCAGCAAGCCGCATGAGAGATACTCGCCGACTTTGCTGACAACAACAAAAACTTAGCGCTCAATCAGCAGGGTTTGCTGGACTTTTAGGTCACCTGCCAGAGCGTCACGGGCATGCTGGCGAGCTTGGGTGAGGTCATGATCGCGGTAGTTACCGCACTCCAGCTCGCTGACTCCTGGGATGGGTTGGTCGTGGGCGGCAACGTCTTCCAGTGCAGCTTTAAAGGCTCCTAGCACAGCTTGTTCATTGGGTTCACCGATGACCGCCATATACATCCCTGTGCGGCAGCCCATAGGTGATACGTCTACCACGCCGTCTAGGTGGTCACGCAGGTAGCCTGCCAGCAGGTGTTCCAGGGTATGAATGGCAGCTGGGTCAATGGCCCCTGTATTGGGCTGCAACAGACGCAAGTCATATTTGCTGATCGCGTCGCCGCTGGGGGTGCGCTTGAGGCCTGCCAAGCGGATATAAGGGGCCTTCACCTTGGTGTGGTCTAAATCAAAAGATTCTACGTTTGCCATAAGGCTATTGTGGCGCATTCGTGGGGTATATGCTCGCGCTCAACCACACGCACTTACCGTGCCGTTTGGCCAGCTGTGCCGTTTGCCCAGCCATACCGTTTGCCCAGCCGTGCCGCTAGTGGGTACACTGTTGGGCGTGTCTGCGCCTCATGTTGCCCGCCGCCCCGCCACTCAGGTTTTGAGGACGGTGGTGCCGTTTTGGTGTTTGCTGCTGCTCGCTGCCACACTGGTCGCACTTGACCAGGCGCTCAAAAGCTGGGCGGTGAGCCACTTGCTTGAGCACGGCTCCGTACAGATGGTGATTCCTGGGTTGCTTGGCTGGTATCTGACCTTTAACACAGGCGCGGCCTGGAGCATGTTTTCAAGCGCTACAGGTCTGCTGGCAGTGGGGCGGATAGTGGTGAGCTTAGGGCTGATGGCGTACCTATGGCGGCGGCCTCAGCCTGCGCTGCTGAGTGTGCCGCTTACCCTTATCGCTGCTGGCGCACTGGGCAATGCCATAGACGGCCTTTTACACGGCAAAGTGACCGACATGATTTATTCGCCGCTGCTGAGTCAGATCACGCGGGCGCTGGGCCAAGGTGACTTTCCTATTTACAACCTGGCTGATTCGTGCGTGGTGGGGGGTACGCTGGCGCTGCTACTGGCCAGTTTCTGGCTAGACCGCAACAAAACCGGACAGGACAACCTTGAAAAGTAAGGATAGCTGCTGACAAAAGCCGAATACAGATGCCGCTGCATACCAGGCAACCCGTATCTTTTGCCTCTGGCGCCCGCTTGGATCAAATCAGGTTCTTTCTGATTTAAGGGAATCCGTATTAGGATTAAAACAGAACTGCGCCTTCTGTTTTCCAGTAGCCTTTAAGGATTGAGCACTTTTTGTATAGCCTAGACCACCAAATTTACAGTGCTAAAAAAGTGCGAGCGGCGCCTATACCTAGGGCCGCTCTTGATTCAAAAACCGTAAACGCGCTATCAAGCGGCGTGAGCGTTTTTGAGGCACTTGGTGCATACGCGCATACGCACGCTCGCACCATTTTTGTGGATAACCACACGTTGAAGGTTAGGAACCTGACGGGTCTTACTGCAACCCGTAACTTTGCGGCCTACGCCACCCGCAGCACGGGCCTTACCACGGCGAATCACCGAATTGACCACGATGGGGCCTTTGCCGCAGATTTCACATACTTTAGACATACTTTTTCTGCTCCTTGTGGGGTGCGCTGGGCTGCCCCGCCTTAGTGTCCTTAAGCCTGCCGCTGCCATAACACTCGTCTTGCGGCAGGCAAGCGCCCAAAATAGTAGCACATAATGCACCAGATGGCAAAAAAATGCCCTTACCACAAACTGGGCAAGGGGCTAACCACCAGACTTTTGGTAGTTCACGGACTGCATATCCTTATAACACAGCTTGTAGCACAGCCGGAAAGGTACTGCCTGCACCGTCACGAAGTCCGTAACTGTTTCTATTCCCGCTGGCCTTCTTCCACCGGACTTTCACTGGGCTTCTACCGGGTACTCAACAAGGTTCAAGTCGCAGTCTGTATTACCGCAGCAGACCAACAGCTTTGAGGATGGCGATAAGCACCACTGAACCAATAACACCCCAGACAATGCTCAGAAAGTTAAAGCCGTCGCCCGCTGCATAAGCACCGCCGATATGAAGCATATTGCCAAAGATAAACTGGGCTACAATGCTGCCGACAATACCGATAATGATGTTGAGAAACGCGCCTTGTTGAGCGTCAGTCTTCATAATCATGCTGGCAAGCCAACCGCACAGTGCGCCGACCAAAATAGTAACAATCCATCCCATGTGTGTGCCTCCGTAGTTTGGTGAATTTGGGGTATTCAACCACGTCAGAATGCAGATTGCGCTCTGCCTGACCCCGCTGTCTGCACTGATAATGAGGCGGGACAAAGCGCCCAAGTGTAATACCAAATGCTTTTTAAGGGAATTGGAGGGGGTGATTAAGCAGCCTTTTAGGGCGTATTAAAGTCACCTCAAGGATGCGGCTGATACAAAGCTCGCACCTCATAGATTTTATGACCTTTTCAACACGGTTCAACCGGAATCCGTATACCCAAGGGGGACTAGGCTAACCTGAAGATAAAGGCCCCGCTGATGCCGTAGCATAACAGCCCATGCCGAGCCATACACCCCACATGCCAGCAAGCACACCATCATTTACGGTACGCGCCCCTGCCTCAAGCGCCAATCTGGGGCCTGGGTTTGACAGCCTGGGGCTGAGTGTGCCGCTGTACACCACCTTGTATGTTACGCCCCAGGACGTGACCGAAGTGGTGCCGCTGGGTGAAGAGCTAGCCCAGACGCCGAGTGACGAGAGCAACTACATCTACCAGGCCATGCTGCTGAGTGCCAAGCGTGCGGGGCGGCCCCTGCCCCCTGCCCGTATAGAGATCAGCACCGAGGTACCGCTGGCACGCGGCCTGGGCAGCAGCGCAGCGGCGCTGGTCGCAGGTATTGTGGCGGGCAATGAGTTGCTGGGCAGGGTGCTGGATGACGAAACTGTGCTGGACATTGCCGCCCGCGAAGAAGGCCACCCCGATAACGTGGCTCCCGCACTCTACGGCGGCATTGTGGTCGCTACGCTCGACAAGTTAGGAACCCACCACGTGCGGTTAAACCCGCCTGAGCACCTGGGGGTGACCGTGCTGATACCTGACTTTGAACTGAGCACCAGCAAAGCCCGCGCCGTACTGCCCAAAGAATACTCGCGAGCGGACGCGGTGCACGCCCTGTCACACGCGGCTCTGTTATCGGCGGCTCTGGCTACTGGGCGGTTAGACCTGCTTGAGCACGCTATGCAAGACTACATACACCAGATATGGCGCGCCCCACTGGTGCCAGGCCTCAGCGACATTCTTGAAGGGGCCGCCCGCAACGGCGCACTTGGCGCAGCCTTAAGCGGTGCGGGCCCAACGGTGCTGTGCTTTCATGACCAGCGCCACAGCACCGCGCCGCTGCACCAGTTTTTGCAAAGCGTGATGCAGCGCAACGGCCTAGAGGGCCGCATATTGGATTTGCTGATAGATACCGGAGGAACACAGGTGATCAGAGAGGGATAGGCAGGCTGGCTGCACCAGAGGGTAGACTGGGCGCTAATACGGCTTTTGCTTCACGTCCGCCAGCAGGTACTTAAAGCAGGTACTTAAAAACGTGAAGACTAGACTTTTCCTTACGCCCGGTGGCCGGCGCTCATGGTGTGTTGAACTTGCTTTACGTCGCAGTACTTACTAGGCCCTTTCCTCGCCTATCCGTTCCAGAATAAGCGGAGGCACGCTGACAGTCTGCTCCGAGTACGCAAAAGCCTCCTGAAGCAGGTTGTGGGCCGTTTCTAGGCCACGGCCTGATCGGTGGTAAAGGCGGGCCACTACTTCGCCTGTAGCAACGCGCTCGCCTGGCTTTTTGAGCACTTCTACACCTACGCCGTGGTCTATGGCTTCGCCTTTGCGCTCACGTCCGCCGCCTAGAGCCAGCACCGCCTGTCCCACGGCCAGCGCGTCAAGGCCCGCCAGGTAGCCCGTTTGCTGGGCCTGTAGTTCAGCGCGGTCTGGGGCGACATCCAGCCGTTCGGGGTGGTCAATGTAGATGGGGTCACCGCCCTGAGCCTGCACAAAGGCGCGCAGCTTGCTCAGGGCGCTGCCATCTTGCAGCACCTGACGGGCGCGGGCTTCGGCACTCGCGTAGCTCACTGCTGTTTGTGACACTGCTGTTTGGGCAAGTGGGTCATGGGCCAACAGCGCCTCTACCGCCAGCGCTACGCACAGTTCGGTAAGGTCAGCAGGGCCGCGCCCTTGTAAGGTGAATACCGCTTCCTGCACCTCTAGGCTATTGCCCGCCATATGCCCGAGCGGGGTATCCATACCGGTCAGTACGGCGCGTACGGTACGGCCTGCGTGTTCACCAATACTGACCATAGCGCGGGCCAATTCGCAGCCTGCGGACAGTGTTTTCATAAAAGCGCCCTGGCCCACTTTGACATCCAACACAATGGTCTGTGCGCCGCTAGCGAGCTTTTTAGACATGATGCTGCTGGCAATCAGCGGCAGGCTATCTACGGTGGCGGTCACGTCACGCAGAGCGTAAAGCAGGCCGTCAGCAGGGGCAAGGTTTTTGCTTTGGCCCACTAGGCTCAGGCCGATGTCACGGGCTTGTGCCAAAAACTGCGCCTCGCTCAGTTCACTTTGCCAGCCTGGAATACTCTCTAGCTTGTCAACGGTGCCGCCTGTATGGGCCAGCCCACGCCCGCTCATTTTGGCAACGGTAAAGCCCAGCGCCGCGAGCATAGGCATCAGCACCAAGCTGGTTTTATCGCCAACTCCGCCTGTAGAGTGCTTGTCAACGGTGTGCGCCAGCTCGGAGAGGTTGAGCATGTCACCGCTACGGGCCATAACCTGTGTGAGGTCAGCTACTTCGGGGGCGCTCATGCCGCGCCAGTAGACCGCCATCAGCCAGGCGCTCACCTGATAATCGGGTACCGTTCCAGCAACATACCCCAAGATCAGTTGCTCTAGGTCGGCGCGGCTGTGGGTCAGGCCACTGCGTTTGTGGGCGATAAGTTCGGGAATAGTAGACATACTCACATCATAGTAGACCTAACAACATAAGACATAACAACACAACATCATCAAAGCAACCGCGCTTCTCATTCAGAAATGACCTGACTTAACCCGAATCCGTACTTACAATTTCCAGATGTAATGGCGCCGCCACAGGTACCACAGCACCAGCCACACCACACCCAAATACCCCAACGTAAACATCCAGCCGCCTGTGACCACCCCCCATTGCCGTTGAAGCAGCACCAGAATAGATGACAATATGCTCATCTTCTGGCCTGTCCAGTACACGGGTATCGACAGCACGGTGAGCTTGACGGCGATAGGCACCACATAGGCAAAGAGCGAGTTGCGCCCTGCGATGGTCAGCGGCAGCAGCACTTTGGCATAGCGGCCCTCGTTGCTGTCACCGGTGAGATACAGCGTCAGCAGGCCCAGGGTGGCGAGGCCAGAGGACATCAGGACATAAGAAGGTGTCCAGTAGGTTTTGTTGTAGCCCATCAGCAGCGAAACCAGCCAGCCAGCTACACACAGCGCCGCGCCCAGTGACAGCAGCCGTTTGACTTCATGTTCGCGATCACGCAGCGCCTGAGCCGCCACACTGCCCAGCAGCACCAGGGCGGTGGCGGGCAGCACCGAAGTCAGCCCCCTGAGGCCCACACGCCCCAGCAGTAGAGCATTGAGGTGGGTCACGGCGTTGTCGGCCTCGCCAAAGGGGGCGCTGAGCAAAAACAGCTGGTAGACAAACAGCAGCGCCAGCGCTGTCAACAGCCGTGTGCGGGTATCTAGGCGGGCCATCAAACCCGCACACAGCGAAGCCAGGGCGATCAGTTGCAACACACCCAGGCCCAGCGTGAGGTGATGGCCTGCCAAACTGGTCAGGGCGGCGCCCACCAGGTACATTTTGACAGTGCGGATGAGGAGCTTGTTGCGGGTGGAAGCATCTAAGCGCCACTCGGCGGGATCGCTGCGTTTGCCCAGCGAAAAGGGCAATGCCGCGCCCGCACAGTACAAAAACCAGGGAAACACCAGGTCAGTGAGGGTCATGCCAGCGCCCCAGTGGGCATGCATCAGCTGGGGTGGTGTGTATGGCCCCAGGGCGATATTATTGACCAGCAACATCAGCAAAATGGTCAGGCCGCGCCAGCCGTCTAGGGCCACCAAGCGGTGTCTGGCCGGCGGTATGGCCTGAGTCAAGCCGGAGCCAGAAGAATGAACCTGCGGCTGTCCCTTTGCTGACAGAGATAGTTCAGCCGACAAAAATATGCGCCACCTTCAACAACATGCTGCCTATTGTGGCGCGCTGCTGTGCCGGTATGGTGAAGATAACCAGAGCGTTAAACTCCGCAGCGCACGGTCAGGACAAGGGCCGATCAGCCGGACTGAAACGGACACGGTTTCCTGCTTCCGCCGCCCGGAGTTCACCGCGTGTGTTATAAGGTTCAGGTCAGAATCTGAATGACAGGTGCCTGAATAAACTGTATGACAGGTGACTGAATAATAGGTGACTAGAAGGCAGGTATTCAGGTCATACAACCAGGCTAGGTCCACGGCGCTACGTCACGCTCAAAGCGCTCCTTTAGAAAGCGGGTACGCGCTACACTACCCTTTATGACTGCACCACAGACCACCGTCCCCCTAACAACAGCACAGATTCGCGACAGGTACCTGCACTTTTTTGAAAGCAAGCAGCACCTGATTTTGCCCAGCCACTCCACCATCGCCCCCGACCCCACCACGCTGTTTACCGTCGCAGGAATGCAACCCTTTAAGGAGCAGTTTATGGGCGCTCCAGCGGTGTTTGAAGGTCAGGCAAGTAAGCGCGTAACCACCGCCCAGAAGTGTGTGCGCGTGGGCGACATTGAGAACGTGGGCCGCACCCGCCGCCACCTGAGCCTCTTTGAGATGATGGGCAACTTCAGCTTTGGCGATTACTTTAAGAAAGACACTATCTTATGGGCGTGGGAGTTTCTGACAGGGCCTGAGTGGATGGGCCTAGACAAGGACAAAATCTACGTCACCATCTACAAAGACGATGAAGAGGCCTTTGACTACTGGACACAGCTGGTGGGGCTGAGCGCCGAGCACATCCACCGCTTTGACGCTGACGAGAACTTCTGGCCTGCTAACGCCCCGCTCGAAGGCCCCAACGGGCCGTGTGGCCCTTGCAGTGAGATTTACTATGACCGTGGCCCCCACTACGGCGACGACACTTGGGGCGATTACTACGTGACACGCGAAAGCGCCCGCTTTTTGGAAGTGTGGAATCTGGTGTTCCCGCAGTTTGACCGCCAGGATTTAGACGAAAACGGTCAGCCTGTGCTCAAAGACCTGCCCTTTAAAAACATTGATACCGGCATGGGTCTGGAGCGGGTTGCCAGCGTAGTGCAAGACGTTCCCGACTTTTACAGCAACGACGTATTTAAGCCGCTGATTGAGCGTGTGGCCGAGCTGAGCGGCAAGCCGTATGAGGGCGAAACCAGCGTGTCACACCGCGTGGTCGCCGAACACATCCGCAGCGTGAGCATGATTTTGGCTGACGGCGTGGCCTTTAGCAACACGGGGCGCGGCTACACCACCCGCAAAATCGCCCGCCGCGCCATTCGTCACGGGTATATGCTGGGCTTTCGTGAGCCGACGCTGTACAGACTGGTAGAGTTAGTGGTGCAGCGCATGGGCGAGGCCTACCCGGAGCTACAGCACCATCAGGCGCGGATAGAACAAGCCCTAAAAGACGAAGAAGCGCGGTTTTTGCATACGCTTGAAGGCGGGATTCAGCGGCTGGGCAACCTGCTAAGTAGCCTGAGCAAAGGTGACGTGCTGGCGGGCGCATCGGCCTTTGAACTGTACGACACCTACGGCTTTCCCGTTGACCTGACCCGCGAAATTGCCGAGGAATACGGTGTTAGCGTGGACGAAGTGGGTTACGCCGAGAGCCTAGAGCACGCCCAGAAGATTGCCCGCGAAGGCAGCAAATACGGCAAGTCCGAACTGTTCGGCGGCAATCAGGAAGCGCTAGACGGCCTGCCCGCCACCGAGTTTGTGGGCTATGACCACCTGGACGCACAGGGCCAGGTGCTGGCACTGGTCAGCGCCGAGGGGCGCTTTGGCAGCCTCAGCGCGGGCAGCGAGGCCACGGTGATTTTGTCGCAAACGCCCTTTTACGGCGAAGGCGGCGGCGAAGTGGGCGACACCGGACGTCTGGAGTGGAACGGCGGCAGTGCTGGTAAAGGCTGGGGGCAGGTGCGTGACACCCAGAAGACCAAGCAGGGGGTCTTTTTGCACAGCGTGCTGGTACAAGAAGGCCAGCTGAGCGAGGGCATGACCGTGCGGGCCGTGGTAGACCGCAGCCGCGCCGCCACGGAGCGCCACCACACCGCCACGCACCTGCTACACGCAGCGCTTAGGGCCGTGCTCGGCGACGGCGTGGCCCAGAAAGGCTCGCTGGTGACTCCTGAGCGCCTGCGCTTTGACTTTTCGCACGGAGCTGCCCTGAGTGCCGATGAGATTGCCGCTGTAGAGCAGCTGGTCAGCCGCTGGGTCAGCGCCAACTTTGCAGTGACGTGGCAAGAAATGCCGATTGCCGAGGCCAAAGCGGCGGGTGCAACGGCCCTCTTTGGCGAGAAATACGGCGACACGGTGCGTGTGGTCAAGGTGCAGGGCCATGTGGACTACGGCGGGGCGATGGTCACCAGCATGGAGCTTTGCGGCGGGGCGCACGTAAAGCGCACGGGCGATATCGGCACGTTCGTGATTGTGTCTGACGAAAACGTGGCGGCTGGCGTGCGCCGTATAGAAGCGCTGGCAGGCGACGCGGCGACGCGCTGGGTACGTGATCGCCTCAACAATGCCACCAAGGTCGCTGCGCTGCTCAACACCAATCCAGACGGCCTTGAAGCCCGCGTCACTGGACTGCAAAGCCAACTCAAAGCCAGCGAAAAAGAAGTGGCGCAGGTAAAGCGCCAACTGGCCGAGGCCCAGATGGGCGGGGGCGGCAGCGCGGCGCAAACTCAGGAACTGGGCGGGTTCAAGGTCGCCAGTCTGAAACTAGCGGGCATTGAGGGCAATGAGTTGCGGGCTGCCGCCGACACAATGCTAGACAGCAGCGGAGCCGACATCGTGGTGCTGGCCTCTGACAGGGGGTTAGTGGTCAAGGCCAGCAAAGCAGCGGTAGAGCGCGGCGCACACGCGGGTCAATTGGTAGGCAAACTGGCAGCGGCAGGCGGCGGCAAAGGCGGGGGCCGCCCTGACATGGCGCAGGCGGGGATTACCGACGCTGAGGGGGCTTTGGGCGCCTTGCCAAGTGCGTTCTAGGCGTTGAGTGACGGCGAGCACAAGCTGGGGCGCGAACCTCAGCTTTTTT
>JAGLBF010000093.1 GCA_018260375.1 Deinococcus sp. | reverse complement strand
TTGCCTGCCCTATGGCAAACTAAGAAGATATACTTATAACTAATTTTCCGTAATGCTTATAAGACGGAGTTGTAGCAGAGCCAGACACTTGACACTTCCGCCACCAGGCGGGCCAGCGCCGCTGCTCATCGCGCCGTTATTGCCTTATCCTAGATCACCCCATCATCGACGGCTATGGCCGTTCGGGGCACCGACAGATGCAGACAGGCGTCTTTATCTGTGCATTGACATAGCCGAGCACCAGCCGTAAGGAAACGTGGGCGTCTCCAGCCCCTCCTGGGTTGGTCGAGACATTGAGTCAGGCTACGGGTTTCTTATTGATCACCATGCTGCCGACCGTCTATTCGAGGACATTCTTAAACGCCCCCCGGGCAGCCGTGCAAAAACTTAATCTGACAGAACCATTGCAAGATGTCAGACACCCGGTCATCGCAGCAGCAACTAAATGCCGCTAATGCCTGTCAAATTGACCCCGCTCGCTACCGAGAGGGCAGCCAGGTTATTCATGGCGGTGGCCTGGGCTTGCAGGCGGTTTTGCTGGGCTTGTGCTAGGGCCACCTGGCTGTTGAGCAAATCAACGGCGCTGATGACGCCCGTTTTCAGTCGCAACTGGTCTTGCTGATATTTGGTATTGGCGTTGGCTTCTCTTTGCTGGGCGACCACCAAAAGTTGCTGCGAGTTGGCGGCCGCTTGGTAGGCGCTGCTCAGTGTGGTAGAAGCATTTTTGACGGCGGTGTCCAGGCTGCGCTGGGCGTTTGCAAGGGTCACTTTGGCAACATTCAGTGTCTGAACGGGGGTAAAGTCGTTAGTATACAGCTTGACATTCAGCTGCGCCAGGTCAACGGCTTGCTGCGCTTGCACCACGCTTCCCAAACGGGTATTGAGGCCGTTCACCAGGCTAGCAAGTGGCGTTTTGAGCGGCGGTACCTGGGTGATACCAGAGGCACGCACGTTGGTGCTCAGCCCCGTTAGGGCGGCAAGTTTCTGGGCGGCGATATTCACCTGAGCCTTGGCATCCGACAGATTCTGGGTGCTTGTATTCAGGGTATTCTGGGCATTTTTGAGGTCAAGGGCGGTGGCGTTTTGGACATTCAGCTTGATCTGTACCACCTGCAGCGCCTTGGTGTCACTTTGCACCTCCAACGTCTGCAAGTCCACATTTTCCTGAGCCACATAGAGGGCGTTATAGGCGTTAACCACGTCTTGCAGCGCTCCTAGGCGGGCATTTTGCAGCTGCACGCCTGCCAAAGTAGCGGCCTGTGCAGATTGCAGTGTCTCGGTGACCAGGGCGCTGGGGTCAGCTTTGGTGGCGGCGAGGGTGTTGTTGGCCTTGTCCAGATTGGCCTGTGCAGTGCGGACGCTGGCTCCATTTTTCAGGGCTGCCTGCACCGAAGTGCTCAGCGAAGTGGCGTTCTGGGCGGTAGCAACGGTGCTTACCAGGGCGATGGTGGTCATAGATACGGCAGTCAGGGTTGAAAAATGCTTCATGATGCTCCTCCAGCAAGGTTTTGTAGTTGAATAACAGCCACACTCGCAGCGGCGCGGGCGGCCTGGGTATCTTGTTGGGCCTGGGCGTAGGCGGCCTGCGCGCTGAGCACGTCATTTTGGGTAGCAATTCCAGCGCCGAGACGGGCCTGAGCGGTTTGCAGGGCGACGCGGGCACGCTCTTCTAGAGTGACTTTGGAAGCCACTGCGCCCAGTGCGGTCAGGGTGTCACTGTACTTTTGACGCACCGACAGTTCTACCGTCTGGCGGGCCAAAATCAGTGATAGCTGGGTTTGGGTCACTTGGGCCTGCGTGCTGGCAATCTGAGCACGGCCTGAAGGGTTATAAAAGCTGTAAGAGCCGTTGAGTGACACACTCAGCGAGTTGCTGGTCGCATTGCCCGCCATGCCAAAACTCTGGTTGTAGCCCGCGTAAACCGTACCCGCTTGCAAGTCTAAACCGGCGGTGGCACCAGAGCCGTTTTTGCCGTACATGGCCCCCACCGTCAGCGAAGGCAAGACCAGGTTACGCTGCTGGTCAGCAAGCAGGCGCTGGGCGGTGAGCAGGTTGTTCTGGGCTTCTACTACGGCTGAGCTAGCGGCAATGGCGCGGGACACCAGAGCATTGACGTCACCTAGGCCCAGCGCAGTGAGGCCCGTAACGTCTAGGTTAGCAGGCAGTTGTGGAGGGGTAGTAAAGGTTACATTATCCAAACTGCTGCCCAGTCCCAGCGAAGCGGCGAGCGAGCGGCGAGCGGTGTCTAGCGCGTTCTGGGCAGTCAATACACCGGCCTGTGCCAGCTGTAGCCCCGACTGAGCTTGAAGTAGGTTCTCCTGGGTGGTGTTTTGCAAATTACGCTGGGCCTGCGCTGCGGCCAGGGTCTGCTGGGCGCTTTGCAGGTTTTGTTGGGCCGCCGTCAGCTGCAACTGAGCCAGGTACCCTTGCTGATACTGCTGTATCACATTTAGGCGCGTGACGTTGATATTCTCCTGGCGTACGGCCTTAGCGTAGTTAAGGGCCTGCTGCGCGGTGGCAAGGGCTGACTGGTTGGTGGCCCAGGGCAGGAGGCCCGCCGTGGCGCGTGTATACAGCGTGCCGGTCAGATTATTGGCGCCTGTGGCAGGTGCGGAGGTATAATTAACGTTGTTGCCGCCCACCGTCACATTGAGGTTCAGCGCGGCGCGGGCAGCATCTAGGTCACGTCCAGCACGCTCTAGGGCCAGATTGGCCTGTTGCACCGCTGGGGCGGCACCCAGCTGTGTAAGAGCCTGTTCTAGCGTAAATGGGTTGCTGGACGGGGTCACAATAACTGTAGTACTCGCCGGCACAGTGGTCACTACGGGCGTAGGGGTTGAAGCGGGGACGTCTACCGCTGGCGTGGTGACAGGCGTAGTGGTTACAGCTGGTGGCGTAGTGGATACGTCTTGGGCCTGGGCTATAGGCTGCCAGGTGGCTCCCAGCAAAGCCGCACTGAGCAGGGTCATGCGCGAAAGGGAAGCAGGAGGAAAGTCCATACGTATCATTGTGCCTCAAACTTGACTCAGAACCTCCATGCAAAGGGTGAAGGTTTGGCGAAGATAGGCCGCGCTGAGATGCTATGCTCTGCCCTATGCGCTGGCTCTGGGCAAAGGCCATGCTGAGTCATACGGACTGCGCCAAATCAATCGGAATCCGTATCACTGCTGGTTACCACTAGGCAGACCCGGAAAAAGTGCCCTCATCCCCCCGCACCACGGTCTGACTGAGAACAGACTGTGTTGGTCAGGGTGGGGTTGCTTGACAATCTGTATCACACACAGCAGGGAGTGATCGGCGGGGATGATAGGGTGTGATGTAGCTGACCCGACACGCCTCTTTTTACCCTTTGGTATCTGGAGGCCAGGACACCCCCGCCCACACCACACTCGCGCCCCGCAGCTAGGGCTGGCACACAACGCCTCAGTGTTGTCACGATCACGATATACAGGCAGCATCATAGGGGCTTTTTCTTTTTTGTACTCAGGAGATTTCATGACCGAACATAAACCCAAGCAACCTTCTAACACAACGCGCACTAAGCAAAACCAGAACAACCAGGGCCGCCCCCAGCGCAGCGGCGGCAGACCCAAGCCCGCCGACTTGCCGCAAGAGCGCATGGCGTTTGAGGGCGGCCAGTGGCAAGCCCAGGCTGTACCCACCGCTGAAGGCAGTGGACAACATGGGCAAGGCCGCCGCGAGCGCAGTAACCGTAATGGTGCGAGCGATGGCAGCCGCCACAGTGACCCGCGCCGCGAGAGCCAGCCGCACAGCACGCAGCGGCCCGCCGCTGGCCGGTCAAGTGTCGCTACGGCTGGCCCAAACTCAACTGTCCCAAACCCAACTGGCTCAAACTCAAATGGCCCGGCACCCGTACGCCTTGACCCCAGCACCATTGACCCTACCCAGTGGCGCGCCCTGCTGGGTGAGCGCCAGCCTACGCCTGTGCAAGAGCACACCATTCCTCAGCTCATTGCGGGGCATGACGTGGTGTCAACCGCCCGCACGGGCAGCGGCAAAACCCTGGCGTTTCTGATTCCCGCTGTGGTGCGCGGTATTGGGGTTAAGGCCCCCACCGCGCAGATGGCTCCCGAAGTGCTGGTCATCTCGCCTACCCGCGAACTCGCGGTGCAGATCCGCGACGTGGCCCGCGAACTGGGCATGGAGGCGGGGCGCATCACAGGCGGCATTACCCCGCGTGAAACCACCCGCGAAGGCCGCGCCAAGGGGCTCATCAGCGGCACGCCAGGCCGCCTCAAAGACCTGATTGACAAAGGTGAACTGAACCTCAGCTACGTGCGTTACCTGGTGCTTGATGAAGCTGACGAACTGCTGTCACTGGGCTTTTTGAAAGATGTAGAGTGGATTGTTAACCAGGCACGCCGACAGTCAGAAGGACGCGGACTGGCCTTGCAAGTGGTGCTGACCTCGGCAACCTTCCCCGACGAAGTGCGCCGCGTAGCTGAGCGGGTACTGCGCCACCCCGTGCGCATTGACATTGAACCGCCCGCGCCCGCCCCTACACAACCTGGCGAAGTCGCCGCTGCTGGCGAAGGGCAAGCTGATCATGTGGCTGCTGACAGCTCCAAGGCCGAATTGCTGCAACACGCCACCCAGGAAATCCGCGAAGCGCTGAGTGAGCCGGGCGGCTGCGCGGTGGTGTTTTGCCGCACCAAAGCGCTGGCCAAACGCCGCGCCGAAGAGCTGGGCAGGCTGCTGCCTGGTGAAACCGTGGTGGCCTTGCAGGGCAACATGGATCAGCGCAAACGTGAAGCCGTGATGACCATGCTGCGAGAAGGCAAAGCCCGTGTACTGGTCGCCACCGACATTGCAGGACGCGGCATTGACCTGCCCGAAGTGCGGCTGGTGATTCACAGCGACGTCGCCACCACCTCTGAAGAACACGTTCACCGCTCAGGCCGTACGGCCCGCGCTGGTCGTGGTGGGCGCAATCTGGTGCTGCTCATTCCTGAACAGCGTCAGCGCTGGGCACAGGTACGCCGAGGCTTGCCTATCGCCCTGCACCCTCCCAAAACCGCACAGGAACATCAGATTGACAAAGACATACAAGAAAAACAGGGGCGCGGCAGCGGCAACGGCGTAGACAGTCGCCCGCCCAGACAGGGCAGCGGACAAGGTGGACAACGCCGGCAAGGTGGCCAGGCTTCAGGCGGGCAAGCCGGGTCTAACCGGCAGCGCCGACGCTAACACCAACGCGCAGCACAGCCTCATTCGGATTTCGACTTGAACCGTGTTGCACAAGCGGTGAAATTCGGGAGGCAGGCGTAGCAAAAAGTACACGTTTCACGGTAAGAAAGCCGTGATAAGAAAGCACAGAAGGCGCTTTTCTAACTGTGCCGGTTTCTACCTGTGCCGGACTGAAGCGCAATCTGTAGCCGTATAAGACACCATGGCCATGCTCACTGTGAAGGCAGCAAAACTCTTGCTTGCCGCCTTCACGCTGAGCATAGCCACTGCCTTTTGCCGAGACCAGGTTACCTGCCATTCACCGCTCTACATGAGCAGATGATACTCCCCTGACATTTCACACTTACCTTGTCCTCATGCAAAATCATAAAGCCATAATGAAACCCGCTTTACGCCTCAGTGCGCTTCTGCTGCTAGGTGCCGGCCTGAGTGCTTGCGCCCCAGCCCAAAGTGGCAGCGGTGTTACCAAAGCGGTAAAAGGCGTGGAATTTAGCAGCACGCCCGCTCCAAAAACTGATGATGAACTGGTGAGCACCTACACCAAATCCGTTGCCAAAGTGACCTACAGCGACGGCACGAGCAAAGATTTTCCCCTGAGCTATGACGTGCTGTTTAAAAACACCGACATGACCAACACGGTAAAAGGTCAAAAGTACGCGGCTGGGCAACTCTTTGATGTCAATATGAATCCCATCAAAGACCTCAACGGTGACCCCGTCATTGCTGAAACTGCTGACGGCACGAGCTTCCTCAACGTGCAGGGCAAGCCTTTTTTGGTCAACCACTGGGAATACGATAATATCCTCGCCAACGGTCAGGAAGCCTATAAGGTAGAAAACTGGTATAGCCGCATGCCCATGACCATGAACGTCAGCGGCCTGCGCCAAGGTGCAAACGGCAAGCTGAGCGTCGGCGACCAGACCAGCGTGGACTTTAGCACCGTAGGCGGTGGCTGGATTTTCTGCGCGGGCGGCCCTACGCCTTGGGGCACCCACATGGGCGGCGAGGAAGATTACGACCTTTACTTTGTACCTGGCGAAAAATCCTACACCACCACTGCAGCGGGCTTAAAGTCCATGACCGAAGTGTACTTTAAGGGCACCAAAGTCGCTAATCCCTACGACTACGGCTATCCTATGGAAGTGGCGGTCAAGCCTGATGGCGGCTATGACGTGACCAAGCACTACGAAATGGGACGCGGCACCTGGGAACTTGCCCGCTTTGCCCCCGACGGACGTACCGCCGTCTACGGTGATGACGGCGCGTACAGTGGTGTATTTATGTTCGTAGGCGACAAAGTCAACGACCCCAAAGCGGGCGGCACCCTCTACGCCGCCAAGTGGAACCAGACCAGCGACCAAGCGGGCGGCGCGGCGAATATCTCCTGGGTACGCTTAGGCCACGGCACTTACGATGAAATTAAGGCGCTGCGCGATAAGGGTGTGACCCTGGGCGACATCTTCCTCACCAGCCTTTCTGACCCTGGTGACAAGAGCTATGTACCTGTGCGTGCGGGCAGCGCTCAGACGATATGGCTTAAGCTCAAGCCCGGTATGGAGCAGGCCGCCGCCTTCTTTGAAACCCGCCGTTACGCCGCTTACCTGGGCGCGACCACTGAGTTTACTAAGGGCGAAGGCGTAACCTTTAACGACGCGAATAAGAAGATGTACATGGCGATCAGCTACGTGCAGTCCAGCATGAAAGCGGAAGAAGGCGTACCTGCTGACGACATCAAATTGCCCGAAAACAAGGCCGGCGCCACCCTCACCTTTGACCTTGCCAGCGGTGTCAAAGATAGCAAGGGTAATCCTATCAACAGTGCCTACGTTGCCACCAAAACCTACGTAGAACCCGCGCTGCTGGGCAAGATGCTCCCCGCTGCCGACGAACAGGGCAACACCGCTGACATCAACACCATTGCCAATACCGACAACCTGTTTTACTCAGAAGCCATGCGTACGCTCTTTATCGGTGAAGACAGCGGCAACCACGTGAATAACTACCTGTGGGCCTACAACGTAGACACCAAGAAACTCAGCCGTATCCTGAGCGTAGCAGCAGGTGCAGAAAGCACGGGTCTGAGCGTTGTAGAGAACTTTGGCGGCTACAGCTACATCACCAGCAACAACCAGCACCAAGGCGACTGGATCTCCAGCCAGCCCAAAGAGTTCACCGCGCACTTAGAAGACGTAGTTAAGGCCAAGTGGGGCGCAAACAAGTACGGCGTACCCAACTACAAGCTAGAAAATAGCGTCGGCTACCTCGGCGGCATGCCCGCGGTGAAGTAAGACTTACTTCTCCCCCCTCACTGTGTACGGCCCTTTCCCGCAAGAGAGAGGGTGAAACCATCCCTCCTCAGCGCTGTTGGGGAGGGAAACAGTTTTTAACTCTACAGGAGCAGAGATCATGAAGACAACACATATACGGCCTCAGCTGTTGCTCGGCGCGGGTATGCTCTCGCTGATCAGCGGTTTGGGGCTGTGGGCCGCCGCACAGGCCCAGGCCACTCATGCAGCTAGCCAGGCGCCCGCCCCGCAGGTCACCCCGCAGCAGGTTACGGTACCACTGCGGGGCGACTTTATCAGCCGTGCCACTTTCCCCAACAAGCACGCGCACATCCCCGCGCAGTGCTACGCTGAAACCAGCTTTGGTACTCAAAATGCCTGTCAGTATTGCCACACTGACGGCGTGTACAAACTGGGCCTTAACAACAACCCGCAGGCGGGTGCCAACCCCAACATCGGCAACTTGCAGGCCACCTACGCCTTTGGGGTCTACGATTACCCCCGCGTGCTCAGTTCTAGCATCAACCCCTGGGAAAACACCCTAAAACCCGAAGAACTGCGCCGCGTGGTAGAGTCGCTAGCGCTTAAACCTGAGACATGGGACATGAAAGCCTATGTGCGCCAGGACAACTGGAAAGCCGCCTACGCCAAGCGCCCCGCTACGTCGCAGGACTGGGACACGGGTGTTTCCTCGCCGTTTCGCCTCTTTCCTGCGCTGTCACCCGATGACTTGCCCGCGCAGGCTGACGGCTTTGTGCGCTCACGTACGGCTGGGCGCGGCCTATTCAAAGATGCACAGGTTAGCAGTGCACAAGGCTGGGTGACAGGCTGGCGGGCCATTAACTTTATGCCCTACGGCATTTTTACACCGCAGTCGGGCAGCGTGTCAGGGGTGTATATTCGCCTGCCTAAGCCGTTTATGCAGTCGGCAGCGGGCCAGTTTGACCTGGCTACCTACAGTAACAATCTGGAACTGGTGCAGCGCAATGTTCAAAACCGTTCCCTGAGCCAAAAAAACTATCTGGGCGCAGCTTCAGGTGTTCAGATTGTGCGCGGGCAGTACCCGCTGGGCACTGAATTTGCCCACCCGCTGCACTATGTAGACCTGGCAGCAGACGGGTCTGACAAAGCTATCAGTCCTTTTGGCGGCACACGCGCGCGCCGCGTCAAGGAAATTCGGTGGATGTACAAGCAGCATGAGTGGCACCCAGACGAATTTGGACTGGCCCTTAAAGAAGAATCGGCTCCTGTATACGCCAACGGCAAGGAAAGTTGGATAGAAAACGGCACAGGCTGGCTGCTGGGCGGCTGGATTGAGGACAAGGGGGGCGAACTCCGCGCCCAGACCACCAGCGAATTGACCCAGTGTGTGGCCTGTCACAGCGGCAACGTGCGGCCTTCTGAGATAGGTCAAAATGCGGTGTTTACCTCTGGTACAGGCAACACCATAGATTCTACCTGGGCTATGCCGAGGCAGCTGGAAGGAGCGCAGGGCTGGCGCGAGATGGATTATCTGGGTTATCAGGCCCCCAAAGCGGGCGCGGTTCAAGGCACGCTGAGCACGCCCGAGCCTGTCAACAGGGGCAAAAATATAGGCGAGTACCGCTATTTCCTTGACCATGTGGTCGGTATATCGCTGTTTGGAGATATGCCCGAGAGTGTAGATACCTTTCTCAACGGGCAGATTACGCGCGCGCAGGGCTACAGCGCCGACTGGCCTGCCCTTCGCAGCGAAGTGATCGCCAAACACCCCGCAGGCATCAAGGCGGCGCAGGAACTTCGGCTGAAGCTCATGCGCGAATTTACAGCGCGGGGTGCTTACCTTACGCCAGCGGGCACCATCCGGCCCGAACTGTTTTTGCCCACGCAGAGCAGCGCTGAGGAAAACGCCCGGCGTTACCGCCAAGTGGTCGCTACGCAGCGCTACGACTTTGGCAAGGACGTATTTCCTGAAACCCTCTTTACTTACCGCTACTTCCGTACGCCTGACACGGCCTTTACCCACCAAGACGGCAGGGCCTACCAAGTAGGCGAGGTGATTATTGACCGCCCCGTAAACACCAACCCCACCGACTTTAGCTACGGCGCTGGTATCACCCCCACCCTGATTGATGAGACCAAACCACAGAGCGCGGGCGGAAACTTTGTAGAGGACTATACGCCACTGCTCAAGTGATACGGATTCCGATTGATTTGGCGTACTTCCGAATCAAT
>JAGLBF010000092.1 GCA_018260375.1 Deinococcus sp. | reverse complement strand
CACCATTTTCAACGGGCCTTACCTTTTTGCCAAAAAACTGCACGAACCATTGCTGTTACGGATTGCAGACAAAAGGCTTCGCTGCGCCGTGGTGTACCCGTCAGATTGAACGTGCATACCCACGGCCACACTACTTCTCACTACACCACGATGCGCTTAAAGGTGCCGTCCTCCCCCGCCGCCGCAAGTTGGCCGTAGCCCAGCTCGCGCTCGACGACCTCGGCCACGTCCTGCCCGACCTGCTGCGCCGTCTTCTCCTCAGCCTCGGTAGGTTGGGCCACCACGTCAAACCCGCGCAGGGTGCCGTCGGCGTCCTTATGACGCACCAGCACGGTAAAGTCGCCCGTGCCAGCTTGCGGAGTCACGCTCAAGCCGTCGCGGGGGTCTTGTTTGTAGGAACCTTCAAAAGCAGTCTGAATGTCACTGATATTCATGCGCCCAGTCTGCCGCATTTGCTGCGGTGTTCCAAACAATTTTTCTTAAGGCTCTTCCGCCTTTTCTTCATAATCGCCCCGGAAAACCTGAGGGGCTTAGCGCAGGCGGTACTTTCCTGACTGTACTAGAATACTGGGTTGGACTACTGGGCTGTAATACTGTGCTGGCATAAAGGCATCAACTGTATGACGTCACGTCAGTCCCGGAATCCTCAGGCCGCCGCGACCATCCCAACCCTGAAAGGCATAAAAGCGCCCAGTCTGGCCCGTATTGAGGTAGTCGTTGAGCGGCTCGCGCATGGGGGGGCTGTCGAGTTTGGCGACGGCTTCTTCAGGGGTATAAAACCGGGCCTCTACTATCAGGTTGTCGGGGTCGTCGGGGTTGAGCAGGCCCTCCCAGGTGGCTTCAAAGACAATGGCAATGGCCCGCTCACTGCGCCGTGCATCCTCAATATGAACGATATAAGCCATGTGCCGTATGCTGGTCAGCCGCAGGCCCGTTTCCTCAAATATCTCGCGGTACACGGCTTCGGGGGCAGTTTCGCCCGCTTCGACCATGCCGCCTGGCAGGGTATAGCGCACCCGCCCCTGGCCTTGCCAGTCATTGCCAACAAGCAGCACACGGCCGCGTACATCGCGCAAAATCGCTGCGGTGACCAGTAAATCACGCCGCGCCATGGGTCATGTTCGCCAGTAGCGCCTCCCGCTCTAGGCGTGTCAGGGCTGCGATAATACCGTCTAGCCCGCCTTGCATCACACTGTCTAGGGCAAAGTTTTTGTCATCACCGCTCAACCTGTGGTCGGTAACGCGGTTTTGCGGATAGTTGTAGGTGCGTACCTTTTCGCTGCGGTCGCCCGTACCCACCTGGGCAGCGCGGTTGGCGCTTTGCTGCTGGTCAAAGGCTTCGCGCACCCGCTCGGCGAGGCGCGTGCGTATCAGCGCTATCGCCTTTTCGCGGTTTTTGATCTGGCTGCGGGTTTCTTGGCACACCACCATAATTTCTTCAGGGGTGCCCGCCTTGTATACAGCCCGCACGGCCGAGTCAGTGGTGTTGACCCCCTGCCCGCCAGCGCCCTGCGACCGGTACACGTCAAGCCGAATGTCACTGAGGTCTAGTGCCACGTCTTCAGGCTCGGCAACGGGCAACACGGCCACCGTGACTGTGCTGGTGTGGATACGGCCCTGGGTCTCGGTGGCGGGAATGCGCTGCACGCGGTGTACGCCGCGCTCAAATTTGAGGGTACGAAAGGCGTACTCGCCTGTTACCTCCGCCATCACCTTGGAATAACCGCCCAGAGTGCTCATATTTTCATCAAGGATACTGAGTTTGTAGCCGTGAGCACTGAGGTAACGCTCGTACATGCGCAGCAAGTCAGCGGCAAACAATCCCGCCTCGTCACCACCCGCGCCCGCACGGATTTCTAAAATCACGTCGCGTACGTCGTCGGGGTCGCTGGGCAACAGCAGCACCTCTAGTTCGGCGTTGAGGGCCTGGCGGCGCTGTTGGGTGGCCTGAAGGTCTTGCTGGGCCAGTTCACGCAGCTCAGGGTCTTCCAACATGTCCTGGGCCTCTCGCTGGGCCTGATCGAGCTGCTGGTCTTCACGGTAAAGCGCAATAATCGGCTCTAGCTCGCGCTGGCGGCGCGTCAGTTTGACCAGGGCGCGGCTGTCATTGAGCAGCGCAGGGTCAGAAAGCTGTCGCAGCGTCAGATCATACTCGTGTGCCAGTTCGCTGAGGCGGCGTTGCAAACTGGGGCTGAGCTGGCTGGGGCCAGACAGATGGCCACCAGACAGATTGGAGGCCAGTTGGTTCGGCACACTGATAGCCTCAGCCACGGCGGGGGCCTCCAGTCGCCTGTACATGGGCTAACGCGCCCGCGCTGAGCACACTAGAAAAAGGGATAAACACAGTAAACATGGTGCCAGTCTAGCGTGTCGCTGCCAAATGACAGTGTTACCCTGCATGCGGGGCTCATGTGCATGGTGCAGGATAGCGCGCCGCAAACCCGGACACAGCTGCGTTTTCTTGTGACACCCTTCAACAAGGTTCAAGTTCAACAAGCAAGGTTCAAGTCGGCGTGCTGATCACTTGAGATCCAATCTACGTCACCAGGCCTTATAGTGGCTGGATATGTCAGAACTCCGTACAGTGACCCTGGGTATGCTCGGCTGCGGCACCGTGGGCCAAAATGTCTTGCACCTCCTGCAACGCCGCGAGGCTATTTTTGCCGATCTGGGGGTGCGCCTAGAGGTCGCGGGCGTGCTGGTGCGCGACTTGACCCGCCCGCGCGACGTGCCGGAGGGTATCTCGCTCACCAATGACCCCCGTTTTTTAAACCGCTGCGGCCTGGTGATAGAGGTGATGGGCGGCGTAGACCGTCCTCTAGAGCTGCTGCTGCCTATTTTACAATCTGACCGCCCCGTAGTCACTGCCAATAAAGCGCTGCTGGCTGAGCGCTGGGACGTGCTGCGTGAGCATGCGCTGGACGGGCGGCTGTATTACGAATCAGCGGTGATGGCGGGTACGCCAATCATCGGCCCCATGAGCACTGTGCTGCGCGCCAGCGGCTTTGTGGGCCTGCAAGCGGTGCTCAACGGCACTTGCTCGTATATTTTAAGCCAGATGGAACAGGGCAAACCCTATCAAGCAGCCCTCAGCGAAGCGCAGGCGCTGGGCTACGCTGAAGACCCCCCCACCTTGGATGTCGGCGGGTTTGACACCGCGCACAAACTGGCGGTACTGGCCCGCTTTTGCGCTGACGGGCACTTTCCCTACAGCGCCGTATCGGTGACGGGCATAGAGCAAGTCACCCTAGAAGATATAGCCCAGGCCCGCGCTGAAGGCCAAAAAATAAGGCTGGTTGCCACACTAGAGCGCCAGGGTGACACCTGGAAGGCCCGCGTCGCCCCCACCCGCTTACCGCTTGATCACCCCATTTGCACTGTGGGTGACGGGCGCAACGCGATGGTGTACGAAGGCGAGGAGTGCGGCACGCTGGTCTTTGCAGGCGGCGGCGCAGGCGGCATGGTGACGGCCAGCGCTATTGTGGGCGACATTATGGACAGCGTACTGGGCTTTCCCGGGCATGTACCACTCCACTAGGCTACGGGCGGAGGATGCAGACGCTACCCCAACCGAGCCACTTGCCCTTTGTCCGCCGCTCACCTATCATCTATCATCTTGCCCATGACTGCCTTGCCCAAGCCAGAGTTTGAAGCCCGTCTGCGGGAGGTGTTGCGCTCGCAGGTAGAGTTTATAGAACTCATCGGTGACGATCTGGTGACGGCGGGGGGTAAACGCAGCCGCCCCATCATCACCTACCTAGCAGCGCAGGCCCTCGGCGCGGCACACCCGCATGACACTGACCTTGCCGTGGGCGTGGAGCTGCTTCACTCCGCCAGCCTACTTCACGACGACCTGATTGATGACTCGGATATGCGGCGCGGCAAACCCACCGCCTTTCGCAAGTTTGGCAACGTGGTGAGTGTGATGAGCGGCGACTTTATGCTCAGCCGCCTGCTGGTGCTGCTGGCTGACATGCCCAGCAGCCTGACCCGCGCCTTTGGGCAAACGGCGGCGGCGGTGTGCGAGGGTGAAGTGTTGCAGTTTCAGGTGGCCTCTTACGGCGAATACACCCTAGACCATTATTTGCAGGTGATCTACGGCAAAACCGCTGCCGTCTTTGAGCTGGCAGCCCAAGCCCCTGCCCTGCTCCGCCAGGAAAAACCTGAGTACCAAGCGTCCCTCGCCACCTACGGGCGCGAGTACGGCCTGGCCTTTCAGATGCAAGATGACTTGCTTGACCTGTGCAGCGACGAGGCCGCCCTAGGCAAACCCGTAGGCGGTGATTTGCAAGAAGGCAAGGCCACATTGCCCGTGCTGTACCTGCTACAAGGCCCCCACGCCGAAGAGGTGCGCCGTATCCTAGAGCGCCGCGCTACCGCGCCTGGTGACATTGCCCGCGTGCGCGCGCTTGCTCGCCTTGAGGAAGCTGACACCCGCACCCGGGCCGAAATTGCCCGCCGCGTTCAGCTCGCCGCTGATGCCCTAGAGGCCCTACCTCCTAGCCCAGCCCGCGAACAACTCAGGGCGCTGGCCCGGCAAGAAGGCGAGCGGCAGCGGTAGCAGGAACAAGTAGCCATTCCGTTTTATTCCAGCGTGGGCGGCGCTTTTTTGCCTGTATGTCCATACCGCGCAAGGCGTAGTGGGTCTTTACACTGCTGGAGCTGTTGTATACAATCTACAGGAAAGTGTTCTCTAGACAAATGCTGTGGCAGGTAGTAAACCTTGCGGCAAAGACTTGCGCCCTTGCACCTTAGGGGGGCGTGAGAGGAGTGTGTACATGCGTTCTTCTGGACTGAGTTGGCATGGGCTGTTGGAACAACTAGAACAAGCCCTCCCCTTTACCGAGGTCAATGACCAGAGTCTGGCCTACTTTAAATATCCCAAGCGTACCGTGAGCCTGAGCCTGCCCCTGCGAATGGACAGCGGCGACATCAAGGTATTTCGCGGTTACCGCACGGTGCACAGCATCTCGCGGGGGCCTTCGATGGGCGGCGTACGCTACAAAGAGGGCCTGAATGCCCACGAGTGCGAGGTGCTCGCCGCCCTGATGACCCTGAAAAATGCGGTAGCCGAGTTGCCGCTGGGCGGGGCCAAAGGCGGCATCAACGTAGACCCCGAAACCCTGAGCCACGGTGAACTTGAGCGCCTGACCCGGCGCTACACCGCCGAACTGGTGAACCTACTGGGCCACCAAAGCGACGTACTGGCTCCCGATGTAGGCACCAACGACCAAATCATGGCCTGGATGCTTGACACCTACAATGAAAACCTGGGCAACACCCAAAGCGGCGTGGTGGTTGGCAAGCCTGTACCTCTGGGCGGCTCACTGGGCAGCAAAGGAGCACGCGGACGCGGGGCAGGCGTGGTGACAGAGCGCCTGCTGGCGGCGCGGGGCCAGAGCCTTAATAACCTCAGCGTAGCGATACACGGCTACGGCGTGGTCGGCATTGCCGCCGGCGAATACCTCGCTGCTCAGGGTGCACGAATTGTGGGCGTTGCCAGCGCGCAGGGAGGCAGTTACTCTTCCTCGGGCCTGGATCTCACGGCGCTAGACGCCTACCGCAGCGAAGCGGGCCACATCAGCGGCTACGGCGTCAGTATTACTGCTGACGAAGTGCTGGCGCTGGACGCTGACATTCTGATACTGGCCCACGACTACGGCAGTATCTACGCGGGCAACGCTGCCGACATCCGCGCCCCTCTGGTTATTGAGGCCACCAACCGCGCCGTACTTCCTGAGGCCGAGCGCGCGCTCAAGACCATGAACATCGAAGTGGTACCCGACTTGCTCGCGAGCATCGGCGGGGTGATTTCTAACTATCTGGAATGGGTACAGGATGCCAGCAATTTTTTCTGGCTAGAAGAGGAAATTCACGCCACGCTCGATACGCGCGTCAAAGCCGCCGTAGACGAAGTGCTGGATTTTGCCAGCACGCACCAAACCCCCGACCTGCGTACCGCCGCTTATGCCATAGCGCTGAATAAACTGCACTCAGCGGCCGTGATGCGCGGCATTTATCCTTAATGCCATGGCCTAAACGTCTAGCCGCTTTTGCTCCACCCGACAACCTCCATCTCACATCCCCAATGAGGAGCCAACAATGACCGCCGAATCTGTGCCTACCCCCGTGCATCACCTGCCCTCCTACCTTGACAAAAACAATCTCGGCCCCTGGGAGATTTATCTAGAGCAAGTGAACCGCGTGACCCCTTACCTGGGTAAGCTGGCGTACTGGGCCGAGACCCTCAAGCGCCCCAAGCGCATACTGATTGTCGACATACCTATTCACCTGGATGACGGCTCAGTGGCTCACTTTGAAGGCTACCGCGTACAGCACAATATCTCGCGTGGGCCTGCCAAAGGCGGTATCCGCTACCACCAAGACGTGACGCTCAGCGAAGTGATGGCGCTTTCGGCCTGGATGACCATTAAAAACGCCGCCGTCAACCTGCCTTTTGGCGGCGGCAAGGGCGGTATCCGCATTGACCCGCGCGGCTACTCGCAGGGCGAACTTCAGCGCCTGACGCGCCGCTTTACCACCGAAATCGGCCTGATCATCGGCCCAGAAAAAGATATCCCCGCGCCCGATGTCAACACCAACCCCCAGATCATGGCCTGGATGATGGACACTTACAGCATGAATGTAGGCCGCACCGCTACGGGTGTGGTAACGGGTAAGCCTGTGCAACTGGGCGGCTCGCTGGGACGCAGTGACGCAACAGGGCGCGGCGTATTCGTAGCGGGCGCACAGGCCCTGAAGAAAATGGGTATTGCGCTTGAAGGCGCGCGCGTCGCCGTGCAGGGCTTTGGTAATGTGGGCAACGCCGCTGCGCGTATTTTCCATGACCACGGCGCCAAAATCGTGGCGGTGCAGGACGTGACGGGCACCATTTATAACGCGGGCGGCATTGACCCCAACAAGCTGTTGAAGCACCTGAGCGATACCAAGAGTGTGCAGGGCTTTGAAGACAGCGAAACGCTAGAAAAAGACCAGTTTTGGGAACTAGAGTGCGAAGTTATGATCCCCGCTGCACTTGAAAAGCAGATTACTGAAGCCAACGCCAACAAAATAAAGGCCAAACTGATTGTAGAAGGCGCCAACGGGCCCACCACCCCTGCCGCCGATGACATTCTGCACGAGCACGGCGTGGTGATTGTGCCTGATGTACTTGCCAACGCGGGCGGCGTGACGGTGAGTTACTTTGAGTGGGTGCAGGACTTTAGCAGCTTTTTTTGGACAGAAGACGAAATCAACGCCCGGCTTGACCGCATTATGGCAGAAGCCTTTAACAGCCTGTGGGACGTCGCTGACACGCACAAAGTCACCCTGCGTACCGCCGCTTACATCGTGGCCTGTACCCGCGTGCTAGAAGCGCGGGCGTTGCGCGGTCTGTATCCGTAAAAAAGGCGCGGCTAGACAATCAGGAGATCGCGCTTCTCCAGAAGCTAGGTCACCTTATCGTCTAGGTCACCTTTTGGTCTTCCCTATTCGCCAACGCCGCCGGCACCCTCTATCATAAAGCCATGACCACCCCTGATCCCCGGCAGCTTGAGCGTGCACGCAAGTTGTTGGGGCTTTGGCGCGGAGCGGCGGGCGGCGAAAAAGATAAGGCGCGCGGGGCGCTGGTGCGGGTGTTAGAGACGGCGGGGTTGTACCTCAGTGACCTTGAGGTGGGCCTGCCCCATGTGCGCGACCCCGGTGCGGCCCCAGCAGGCCACGAACACAACCGCTACCTCGCCGCGCTTGCTGACCCAGCCAGCCGTGATGAGGCTTTGCAGCACCTCGCTGACGCGCCAGACTTAACCCTCAGCCAGCGCCAGCAGGTCTTGCAGTACCTGGACATAGGGCGCTTGGCAGCGAGCCGCGCTGAAGGCTGGGCACTGACGCAGCCTGACCAAGAGATGACCGCTGAGGCCATCACGCGGGCTGCTGCCCAACTAACTGAAGCCGAGGTGGCGCGTGACCAGGCCCCCACCCTCGCCAGCAGCATTCAAAACCTCAGTTTGCTTCGGGCGGCGGTTTTGCTGCGCCCTGAGCGGCAACTGCGCGCCCAAGATGAGTTTCAGGCGGCCTTTTTGCTGTCGCTGTGCGCCGAACTCAGCGGTATCCCCGCTCGTAGTGAGCCGCGCGGCGACCAGTTTGTGGTGGTGGCTTACCTGAGCGCCAATGAACTGTCACAGGTACGTGCTCGCCAGGCCCGCAATAGTGCCGACCTGCACCGCGAACTCCTGCAAGCCGCCAGACAGTTTGGGCAACGGGTGGGGCGTGAGAAGCTATGAGACAAGGCGAAGGATACAAACACAGTCTTGTGGCAAGATGTGGGTCATGCTGTTTTGTTTTAGACACGCAGACATCTTAGGCACCTTGCCACAACGACGGGGTCTGTACCGTTTTCTACGCCCGCCGGCCTTCTTGTATCGCCTTGTTACCAAGTTTCAAGTTGCAGTTTGTATAAGCCCCCGGACACCTTATGTCTAGAACCAAACCACTGAGTAAAGTAGCGGGCAAACTCAGGCGCTTAGGCCAAAGCCTTGACGAAGCCCAGGCGCGCCCCGATGACCTGTGGGCCCTGGCTCACCTCAGCCCCGCTGAAGGGCGCGTCTATTTGAGCCTGGACGCCCGTGACCGCGCTCATGCCTGTCGTGTCGCTCAGGCACTGCTGCGGCCATACCCAGACCGTGGCAGTGGGTATAGGGAAAGTGAATATGAGGACAATGGCTATAAAGACAGTGACTATAAGGACAATGAGCTGCTCGCCGCCGCCCTGCTCCACGACTGCGGCAAAGCGGCCCGCCGCTACCGTGTGCATGAGCGGGTACTGGCGGGTTTGGTGCCGCACTGG
Source organism: Deinococcus sp. (assembly GCA_018260375.1). Taxonomy (GTDB): domain Bacteria; phylum Deinococcota; class Deinococci; order Deinococcales; family Deinococcaceae; genus Deinococcus. The sequence continues at coordinate 998 of JAGLBF010000092.1, read as the reverse complement.
GCCATGCCTTATTTGTCTTTTGGCGCGGTGCAGGTGCGCCTACACCATCCCGAATACGGCGCTCAGATGGTACGCGAAGCAGGCGGACGCGAGGCAGTCGCGGCCCTGATTGCCCAGCACCATCATCCAGGCGATAACGTTCGAGCGCAGCGGCTACACCAGTTAGACGAGATGGAATAATACAGACTGCGCTTCATTCCACCACAAGAAGAAACGTACCGCCTGCGCATTACCGCGAAATGCACACTTTTTCCTGCTCCTGCTTCCCTTCTTACACCGCGTTTTTAAAAATTCAAGGCGCAGTCCGTATCAGGGCAGCCGCTGTGAGCAGGGACAGGGCGCTGCGATAACCCGAGGCTGCGCTGAGCGGTGTTGGCGGCCTTGTAGACAGGCTGGCCGTATATGTACGTTTAGACATTCTTGCCTTCCCATCTGCCCACCACGTGCCTCACGTTACACTGTTGGCATGACCATCATCACCAACGAACCAGAAAGCCGCACGGCGTTTCAGAAAGTGGCTATTGGCATTGAGTTTTCGGGTAGCTCAGACGCGGCGTTGCAACTGGCACGCACACACTTTCCCCAGGCCCAGCGGCTGCTGATCCATGTGATTGATAGCCGCGCTACCGCAATGCCTGACCTGTCGGGCGCGGGCATGGTGCCGATGATGCCCTCGGCCAACGTACTAGATACCTTCAGAAAAAATGACACCCACCAGCTTGACCAGTTGGCTCAGGCAGGCGAGTTTAAGGAAGTGGTGACGGGTGAACCTGCGAGCGCATTGGTTGAAGCGGCTAGTGCTTGGGGCGCTGATTTGCTGGTGGTTGGCACACACACCCAGGGAGCGCTAGAACACTTTTTTCTCGGATCAGTGGCAGAGGAAGTGCTGAAAAAAGCACAGTTGCCCGTGCTAGTGGTCAAGACCAATAAGCAGTAATACGGACTCCGATTGATTTGGCGTACTTCCGAATCAATCCGAGCGGATGCGAGTGGGAACA
>JAGLBF010000091.1 GCA_018260375.1 Deinococcus sp. | reverse complement strand
GCATCCGCTCGGATTGATTCGGAAGTACGCCAAATCAATCGGAATCCGTATCAAAGGTGCTGACTGCGCTTGCATATCAAGCAGTCCGTAGCTTTTCCTACTCGCACCCGCCCTGATTAAGTCGGCAATCACCTGATTTAATTGGCATCCTTATGACTCGCCCGCCATTCTCGCTCTTGTTGCTTTAAGGCGTCTATGCGCCGCTGCGTAGCCGGGTGATCACCCAACCAGTTCTCCAGCCAGTTGTCATCTTTATTCTGCTTCTTTGCGGGGTGATGATCGCCCTGGTCGCCTGTGTTTTTCTGTGCAGAAGAGTTGGGCACCGCTTTATCCAGGCGTGACAATAGGGTTTGCAGCGGCTTGGTGGTGCCGAAGTGTTGCAGCAAGTATTCACCCGCTGCCTGGTCAGCGGTGCTTTCCATCTGGCGTGAATAGCGGCTTTGCAACAGGGTCACAGGTACTGCCGCCGCCACCGTGCTGGTGCCTATCAGGTCGCCTGTCACCGCGCCTACCAGCAGGCCCAAGCCCAGCGCCTGATAGACCTGCGTCAGGGCGTCGCGCCGCGTAACATGCGAGAGTTCGTGCGCCAGCACGCCGTAAACCTCAGTGTCGTTGCGAGCTAGGCCGATCAGTTCGTCGGTGATCATCACCGTACCCCCAGGCAAGGCAAAGGCGTTGGCTTCTATGCTGTCACCACCGTGCCGAAAAAATATCTGATACTTGTACGGCCCGCCGCGCTCGCGTACCAGCGCCTTAAAGCCTGTCGTCAACTGGTTTTGGCGCGCTTGGCTCAACTGACTGGGCGCCAGAATATCATTGCTGTTCAGGTACTTGACAGTCTGGCGATCAAAGGTTTCCAGCACCGACATGGGGCTCGCCAGCGCCGCTTGACGCGCTGCCACCGGCAACCCCACGTTGATAAACGCGTAGATAAAGCCCCCCAAAAACAGCAGCGCTGCCAGTACACCCGCCCAGCGCCGCTCAAGCGTTGACACAAGGCGGGCTACGCCGCTGTACGGGCGGCGTGGCAAGGCCCGCTCTAGAGCCAGCACCACGACCGGTACCTCCACCGGTACCTCCACTGCCGTCTCCACCGCCGCACTGGTGAGTTCTAGTCGCGCTCCACTGCCCAGCGGCGCAGGCGTAAGCCCCAACGCCTTGGCAGGCCCGCGTAGCTCTAGCACGCGGGGCAAGCCCGCCAGTGGTGCCTCTAGACGCAGCTGGGTCAGGGGCAACTGCCATGAGCGCGGCTGCGCCTCTACACTCAAGGTCTCCAGGTGCAACTGGCTTTCACCCTCAATAAACCAGGCCCACGCCGCGTAGGGCTGCGACGTAAGGCCGTCAAACAATGTGCCCGACAGTACCCAACGGGCAGGCGGAGCAGGCTCTGCTGGACGGGGCGATGTGGTTGTCGGCGTTGGAGCGGGTGTCTTCACAGGTTTATCCCAATATCAAAGAGTTCGGCGGCGGCTTCGCCCAGTGCATTTTCTTGCTGACTGCGGGCGGCGGGGTAGTTTGTAAGCGGGGCCAGGGTCAGCACATCAATACGGCTCAGAAGATAACGGTTTTTGCGAATGGCGGCCCAAGGCGCTGCCAGCCCTAGCGTCATCACCTGTACCAACAAATTGCTCACCACCACCCAGGCCAGCCCCAGCGGGCGGTAGCGCACGCGAAAGCGCAACGTAGTGCCCAATTGGGCTTGTTCCAGGGTGTAGCGCAACAGTTGGGCGCGGACAAACTGCCCTACACCCAGGTACCCCGATACACTGATGAGGGCCAGCAGCAGCCAGGGCCAGCTTCCGCTCCAGCCTCCTTGTGCGACTTGAGGGCCTGCGGTGAATGCTCGCAGCGCCGCCCACAGTCCGATCACTACCAGCCACAACGCCACCATGCCGCCTATACCCATCAGGTACGCCAAGTACACTGGGCCCACCCTGCCGCGAAACATACTTTGGGTAGCACCGTACCGCAGGCCCTCAACCAGATAACGGCGCTGAACATACTGCGCCAGCGGTACCGTAAGGCCAAGGCTGATGCTGTAGGTGAGTGGCAGCAACCCGTAAAACAAATACGCATTGCCCGCGCCGCCGCCAAAGCCAAAGCGCAGTCCCCTGTGCAGCGTGTTATGTGCCTGAAAGCGCAGGCTACGGTAGAGGAGCCAGGGGTAGAGCAGCACAAACAGCAGCAGCAAAACCACGCTGACCCACTGAAGCGCCTCTATATTCTGCAACAGGCTAAAGGTGACAAACAGCACCCACACGACCACATACCCCAGGAGCAAACTGACAGGCGAGGCCGTGTAGCTAAAATTGTGGCCTTCTAAAAAGGTATTGCCATAAAAATACCGCCGCATGCGAATGCGCGCCCAGGGCAGATACAACCCCAGCGTGACGATGCTCAGCGCCACATTAACCAGCCAGATGCGGGTGTATTCGGCAGTGGTACCCCGGAACTCTAGCGGCACCACGCGGATGACGGGGCGCTCAGGCAATACCTCTTTAGGATGTACCACACGCAACTTGTCAGCCAGCTCTGGGCCTAAGGAGCCTTGCTGGTGGACTGACTGCGGATCAGGGAGCGTCATCTTCTTTGTAGTGTAAGACAAATGCAGCGTAGTGGTGTGATAAAGCAGTAGTGCCAGAGGCGCTGCCTGCGCTTTCATACCGCGAGACCCGTATCTTTTTCCACTCGCGTCTACCCCGCTCTCTGATTCCAGCTCCCTGAAACCCAGGATGAACCTTATTTTGCTGACTCTTTCATACCTAGGATGGTAAATAAAATGCCAAGTAATGTTAATAAGAGAAGATATATACTGAATTGACCATTTGCATCTGCCAAAACCGCTGCCCAGATCCAGGGGAAATAGGGCCAGATTTGGTTACCTAATCCAGTACCACCTAAAATTAAAGCAAGTAGACTGAGAACTATGCCTATGCCCAATGTTACACTAGAACTGTATCTGACAGCTATCCAAAGATGAAACGATTGAAATGCAAAAACCGACAGCCCAATCAATATAAAATCAGCCAATGTAGTATACTCAGGCATATGCAAAAACCTGAGCAGAATAAAAAGAATAGCGCTACTTATTAGTGATGCAATCCACAGATTTAAAAGTTTAGAGCTATACAACGTAGACGGAAAATTAGCGCGAGTTTTAAGAATTCTCCAGCTCTCCAACTCCCAGTTCCAAGCTAGAGCAGGTAATAAAGCACTGCCTAATGGAATGACGAGAAGAGTCCATAATTGCCAAGCTCCATGACCTTTCAGACGTGATAATGCTAATGGTGCCACTGCAATTGGTATAAGAATAGCCAACCAAGGTGTAACAGTATGACGGTACTTAACAAATTCGGCAGAAAGTGAACCATTACAGTGCCAAGCTCTTACCTTTCTTCCTTTAGCTTTGAAAGTTAAATTTTTACTGGGCAAAGCATAAGGGAATGCAGCAAGACAATAGGTTGCTAAAATTGCTACGCCAAGAACTGGTAAGGGTGATATACTCCATAACGGACTATTTTCAGATAAAGCTACACCATTAGCTGCAGTACCACTCAAAACGAATGTGGCTCTTATGGGCCAGGCCCATGGGTCTAGCCACCAAAAGAACCGCTCAGATGCAAAAATACCTGTTATACTTCCTAAAAGTGCCCATATAATATTCATCACTAGGCCAGTTTTTCGTGAAATACGCTGTCCTATTACCAAAAGTGGCAATGAACTTAGCGTCAATACAGCAACTAAACTGAATATACGTAGCCATGGTATATCACCAGGAATTTTAAAAATTAGTCCAAAGAGTATAGTTGGCAGAATCACTGCGAGATTTAAAAATAAACATTGTAAACATAGCCATAGCAACTCTCCATGAGCTTGGGATTGCCAGGAAAGAGGACGCAACCACAGTCCACCGCCTTGAGCTTTTATTTCCCGGTTCATACTTAACCCAGTAAGAAGCGATAAAAATAAAGGAGATAAAAATGTAATCCATAGCGTTTGCCATGCTGTAATCCCCTGCCACGTATGGCTTGCTTCTGGACTAAGTAGAAATAAAATGCCCTGCAATATGCTTAATGCCAGGCCGATCAGCGGCAAACGAGATAACGCATCATGCCTTGATTTTAATACTTCTAATTGAAAGGCTGCGTTCATGATGCATTGCCCAAATAATTTTTTCCATATACTAAAGAAAAATATGCTTCCTCTAGAGACTCATGTCCACGCTCTAATTCTTCAATTGTACCTTGATATTTCAGATAGCCGCCATGAAGAACACCTATATGGTCAGCGATATGCTGTATTTCACCCAACTGATGGCTGGAAATAATAACAGTCTTTCCTTTGGTGACGTATTCTCGCAGCTGTTGTCTTAAAGAGTAGATTCCTTCTGGGTCTAAGCCATTCTGGGGTTCATCTAGGATAAGCAGGTCTGGCTCAGACAAAAGAGCTATTCCTAATGCTAAACGGCTTTTCATGCCAGTACTAAACTGACCTGCTGGTTTACCTCCAGTATTATCTAAGCCAACTTGCTGCAGTATTTTAGCAACATCTGAAGCATTAAGTCCGAGTAACCGAGCATGTATCTCTAAATTTTCGTCAGCGCTTAAGTGTCCATAAAACGCAGGGCCATTTATACTTGCACCTACACGGCGAAGTAAATTACGATGCCACGGCTGACCAAATAATTCAATCTTACCTGTATTGGGTTGCAAAAGTCCAAGAATAAGGCTCATCAGTGTGCTTTTACCTGCACCGTTCGGCCCAAGGAGTGCATAAATGCAGCCTGAAGGCACACTCAAATTAATGTCATTGATAACCTTATTGTCTTTAAATTGCTTAGAGAGGTGGCTTGTCGTAACAGCGTAATCCAACATGAGAGTCTCCTTCTGCTACATTGCGTAGCACTTTCGGTAAAAAATGTTCAGATCCCTACCTGAACATTTAAATAAGAACAATCAAGCATAAGAAAACCAAAATAAGAACAGCATTGGCTTTCCAAGTTAATACCTTTCCTGGATGAATTAACTGTTGCACGCGACGAGTAAGCATGCTCGAACTGGCAAAATTCAAAATAGGCTGTGTACTGTGTTGCACAACTACTGTTTTCAGCGCACGGGCTAGAGCAGGCTTGCCCACTAAATGTAGAGCGTATTCGTCAGCCACAAGTTCAGCCCAGGTCTTTATTTCGCGCAATAACGTATGGGAGGTTGGCCAAAGCCATAGACTTCGAGCACTCCAGCGTGCAAGTGCCAGCCACAATCCGTGCCTCTGCCGCACATGAGCCCTCTCATGTGCAAGAATAGTGGCACAGTTAGGGCCCTCCCACTGCTGCCGACTTATGTAAATGCGTGGTTTTAAAATACCTACGGTAAACGCAACCTCGCTAGGCAGTTCTAAAACATATATACCTTCTAACAACACTTTTGGTATCCGGTGAACCTTCCAACGAACTGATATTTCTTCAAAGATACCATATAGGGCTGCAAAACCCATACTCATAAAAGCTAGAGCTGCTGGTATGGTGAGCAACAAAGATTCAAGTGGGGAAAACTCGGCTGAGCCATTATAGACACCCCAGGCAATTGGAACACGGTAGGGTAAAACGTCGCGCAATGGAAAGTTCGGCATGTAAGGTACCCACCACATAAATGAGGGCAGGAGCAACAGGCCCATAGAAAGCCAAAACCCGTATTTCGTCGCTAACGTTTGCCTCCATGAATAAGTAAGTCGGGCCAATACCCATACTATTAAGGGGCCCCACAATGTAAGAATAACTTGTGGATAGAATAGATAGTTCACTCGTTCTCCAGTTCAGTTAGAAGGCGGCGTAATTCCTTCAGATGACTGGGGTCGTCTCTTACCGCGTCCACAAAGTGAACTAAGGCTGCGTTTCCAAAGCCTGAAACTAGGCTTTCACTCAGATGTCGGGCCTGACGGTCTTGGTATTCGGCTTGAGACAGTACAGGGGAATATTCAAACGCTTTACCAACCTTCTGTCTTGTTAATAAACCTTTCTCAGTTAAACGTTCAAGAATGGTCTTGACCGTCGAATAAGCACTGCTGCCTGCCAGGGCAACCTGCGCCTGTGCAACGTCTTGCGGAGACTTCTGCCATAAAACCTCCATAACCTGTTGCTCCAAGGGGCCTAAATTCGGGTAAGGAGTACGCTCTAGCATCTGCTACACATCATAGCAGATGTGAGTCATTTTAGGAAGGTGGCTGAGTTTGCTTGTGATGAAGAGGGAGACAGCGTCAACGAAGTTCACATGAATACCCTGCAAGGTGTTTGGCGCTTGCTGCGTTCATAGCTGCGCCCCCACTGTGGCATTTCACAACGTCATTTGCCGCTCTATATCGCCTTGGTCTAAATTGCCTTTTTCCAATACGCCCTATGGTTTCTTTGCTCCTGACCTCAGTTTCCTGAACCCCACTAGGAGCCTAGGGTTTAATCAGCTACATATACCCTTTGCCTTACTGCTCCCAGCTACCAAAACCAGCGCCGCTTTCAACAACGTATACTGGCGCTATGACCTCCTCAGATTCCTCTCAGGCCGTGGTGGGTGCGGGCGGTGTGGTGATGCGCGGTGAGCGTCTAAGCCCTCAAGTGCTGCTCGTGCGCTACCGCAGCGGCGCGTGGGTGTTTCCCAAAGGCCACATTGAAGCGGGCGAAACGCCCCTGCAAACTGCCCTGCGCGAAGTCTCTGAAGAGACAGGCGTAGCGGCGAGCCTCGTGGCGCCGCTGCCCAACACCCGCTATACCAATGACCAGGGTGTAGTACGTGACATCTTTTGGTTTCTGATGACCACCCAAAGTGACGCGCCGCAGCTAGAAGACACCTTTAGTGAAGGCGGGTTTGTGCCGCTGATCGAGGCACAAACCCGGCTCAGCCACCCTGAAGACCAGAACTTGCTGCTTCAGGCCGCAGCACTGTGGCAACACGCGCACGACACGCAGGGCACTACATGAGCATCTACCGCTTGGGCATACACACCCCGCAGATAGATCCCAGCGCTTTTGTGGCACCCAGCGCTGATATTATGGGCCAGGTGCTTATCGAGCGCGGGGCCTCGGTGTGGTTTGGCGCGGTGCTGCGCGGCGACATTGAGCTGATCACGGTGGGTGAAGGCAGCAACGTACAGGACGGGGCCGTGCTGCATACCGGTGCAGGCCACCCCTGTACCCTGCACCGCAACGTGACCGTAGGCCACCGCGCCATCGTCCACGGCGCCGTTTGTGATGAAGGCAGCCTGGTGGGTATGGGGGCTACCATGCTCAGCGGCAGCCGCCTGGAGCGCGGGGCAATGCTCGCAGCGGGCGCCCTGCTCCCAGAAGGCAAAACCGTGCCTGCAGGCATGTTGGCAGTTGGCGTACCCGCCAAAGTGGTGCGCGCTGTAGATCCCACGGGGAATGCCGAGCGCTACCAAGCCAACGCGCGGCGCTACCTGCAGGAGCTGCAAGAGGCAGATAGGTGAGATTACAGATAAGCAGGCAGATAAGCTACAGCTCCTGTGTACCTTTAATGCCCTTAGAGACTCAATGCCCGTATCACCTAGACTCATCACATCACTTACACTTACCACATCGCTTACACCAGAGTCACTTTTAGCGCCTAGTTCATGTCTGTACATTACCGCTGCACAGTACTGCTGCAAAGTACACTCTAAAAACTAGAACGGTGGAATGTAGAATGTGGAAACGAAAAAATCTTTTGACGTTTGAGTGTTGAGCGCTACCGCTGTCTTGGACAACATGTTCTTCATTGCTGACAGACCGACCTCATTCGTGACAAACTAGGACTCAATAAAAGGCCGCGCCCTATTTCCCCACTGTTTGGCTAAAGGTTAGAGCGGCGCAATAGGAGCAACCACAAGCATGACTGGCGACAAAAATAACCCGCAACGGCCCAACCAGCCTGACCTCGCAGCGACCAATACCCCCAAGCGTAAGATCCGCAGCGCGGAAACCGGCGCCAGCTCAAAACCTGCCGCGCCCCAAGCCAGCCAGTCAGCAGCGCCCAGTGCGCCGCGCCCCACCCTCAGCGTGCCCGAATTTGGTAACGGTAATATTTTTGGCGAAGCCTTTGCTACCCTGCTCAGCCAGGTAGAAGCGGCCCGGCAGCATGAGCGCGAGCGAGAAGAGCGGTCTGCCCAAGACGCCCTGATTCGCACCCTAGCCGACCGCGCCAGAAACGCCGCCGTGCAGCAGCAGACCAGCGCACCTGAGCATGTGTTACCTGAGCCTGTGCCACCTGGGCCTGCAGCTCAGCCCCCCACTCCGCTAGCAGACAGAGCCCAAGCGCCACTTGCCAGTCAGCCACTTGCCGGTCACTCAGGCACCGCTCACCCCATCACCAACCCGGCCGTTGGTGATGGGGTGCCAGCGCCAGCCATCAGCGATTTTTCGGCCCAAATTCAGGCCTATATGCAAGCGCAACAAGCCGCCGCCAGTCAGCAGCAGGCCACAGCACCAGTCACCACTCCACCCACGCTTCCTCTGACGGCACCCACAGCGCAGAGCGTACCCAGCGTACTCCAACCACCCAGCCAGTCCCAGCCCACTGTCAATACCGCTGCAACTGTAGAGCCTATTGCTGTCGCTCGCGTAGAGATAAGCGCGCCTGACCTCATTGCAGACGAGCCTGTAGCGGATGTGACCACCAGTGATGACGAGTGGGATCGCAGCAGTTGGGCTACCAGTGCCTGGGCCGCTAGTGATTGGCACCCCCACACGGCGGCAGCGGACGCGCCCAAGGTATCCGAGTTGCGTTACCTTGTTGACCCCGTTACGCCCCCACGGCCTGACCCTGCGCCTATGGCCCCCACTGCCTCTACCCCGCTGGTGGTTACTCCCAGTGCTGAGCACGCCAGCACCCACTGGCACGCCACTGACCCCGTGCCGACAGAGGTGTTGGCCCAGCCGCCTGTCATACAGACCCCACCCAGTTCTGAGCGCGTTGCAGGTGCTGAGGTAGAGCGCCTCAGGCCGCGTTTTGAGCCTACTGGCCCCTTTTTGGCCCGGTTTTTGCCTGAAGTGCCCAGCACTCACACGGGCATACAGGCAGGATTTTGCAACCTGCACGACTTTTTGCGCTACTTGCACGAACAAAACTGGTACGGCTACTTGCATGCAGGCCTGAGCGAGCAGTCGGCGTATGTGCTGGTGTACGAGGGCCGTACGGTGGCTGCTGCCTGCCTGAGCAGCACAGGCGAGCAGGCTTTGGGTGAACTGCTCCACCTTTACGAAGAAGGTGCCAGCCTCAGCGCCTACCCGCTAGAGCCGCACCTGGCACACGTTCTGAGTGGTGTGGGGTCACGGGCATGGAAATTTAACCTCACCGAAGACTTTACTGGCCTGCACGCCCGCCCTGATGAGGCCGCCTATTACTATCAGGGCCGCGTGGTCGCTACTTTGCCTACAGGTTTGCCCTACGAAGGGGCCTTTCCCGCGCCGCTGCGCCCGCAGACGCTGGTACTGCCGCGCAGCCTAGCGGGTTGGGCGCACCACAGCTACGTCGGCACCCTGCGCGGACGCGACGCGATTAACGCGATTACCCCCGCCCACCAGGCGTTTAAGGCCAAGTTCGGCGCGGCAGGCCTGACCCTGCAAGCCGCGCTGCTCGAGGGCCTGACCCCCGCCGAGTACGCCCTACGCCACGACGCTGCCCTCCACGAGCTAGAACCGGTAGTCCACGAGTTGGTGTTGTCAGGGTACCTGAAAAACGAAGATAGCGGAGAAGCTCTGCGGGAAGCCAAGAACCTGAGTCATTGAGTCATTGCTTCATTGAGCAACTGGGTGAGGGCGTGAGGCAACAACAGAAAAAAGCGACCGGATTACCACAAGGTTGTGAATGCTTTATCCGGTTTCTGAATTGAATCTTGTCAAGCACGCGGCGAAAGAAGGACAGCGGACGTAGCAAAAGTACGCACCACGCAATATTATACGGATTCCGATTGATTTGGCGTACTTCCGAATCAATCAG
>JAGLBF010000090.1 GCA_018260375.1 Deinococcus sp. | reverse complement strand
TCAGAGGCCAAAAAGCTCGCTTGTTTTTTGGAGCGCTCAGGCCCGAACCACTTGAGAAAAGGCTCGGGGCTGGCGTTGCGCTCGCTGTCATTGGTATTTTCGTGACTGACGTCGTGGTTGCCCGCCAGCACCGAGTAAGGCACCCTGGCATTTTCCAAAATCTTCATAGCTTTGTCGGCGGCTTCCCACTCTTTGGTCTCGTTCCAGCGGTCTACCACGTCGCCGAGATGCAGCACCATAGGAATAGCCAGGCCCTGAGCGTTGTCGGCTATCCACTGGGTCTGGGCATTGTAAATGGCGGGGTTATAGCGCGAATATTCCTGCGTATCGGGCAATACAGCCAGGGCAAACGTGCTGGGGGTGGTGTTTTTTGCGGCGTTTTGCCCATTACAGCCTGCCAGCAGCAGTGCAGCACTCACCAAAATAACAACATTGTTCTTCATGTCTGTCTCCTTAAGCCTTTTGTCTAGTTGCTGTCTAGGCAGCATGTTTTTCATCCTGACGTTATTCCGTCAAAGCAACGTCAGCCAATCATGAAGTGATACGGGTTCCCTGGTACACAAGCACAGTCAAAAGGCGCTACCTGCGCCCGCTGGCCTGCTTTCACTGCGTTGTTCGCAAGGTTCAAGTCGCAGTTCGTATAACCACTGACCCCTATAACCACTGCCCCTTATAACTACTGACCCTAGCGGGCTGCTACCATAACGGGCATGCCCATTTACGCCGTTGATAAACCCCTGGGGCTGACCTCGCATGACGTGGTGGCCCGCGCCCGCCGAACCCTAAAGACGCGCCGAGTGGGCCACACGGGGACACTTGACCCTCTGGCAACGGGTGTGCTGGTGCTGTGCGTTGATGACAGCACCAAGCTGGTGCAGTTTATGGAGCGCGACAGCAAAGACTATCTGGCGTGGGTTAGCCTGGGCGCAGCGACCCTCACACTCGACGCTGAAGGCCCTGTGAGTGAACAGCTGAGTGCCGAAGAGATAACCGCCAACATACCAGACCCTGCGACCGTTAGCCGTGTATTGAGCCGCTTTGTGGGGCCGCAGCAGCAAATTCCGCCGCAATACAGCGCCCTTCAGGTGGGCGGCGTGCGGGCCTACGCGGTGGCGCGTGCAGGTGGAGTGCTGGATTTGCCTGCGCGCACTATTGTCATCCACTCGCTTGATCTGCTGGGCCTTTATCCCAGTGTGCAGGCGTCCCCGCACACTATAGACGGGCGCACCTTCACCCTGCCGCCCGCGCTGGGCGAGTACCCCACGTTGCTGCTGCGTGCCCGCGTGGGCAGCGGCACCTACCTGCGTTCGTTGGCGCGCGATATTGGCGAGGCGCTGGGCCTGCCCGCTCACCTGTCGGGCCTGGTGCGCACCCGTGTGGGACGATTTGAGCTGTCACAAGCGGTCGTGCTTGATAACCTGAGCGGCGCCCAGGGCCTAGACGAACTGAGCGCCTTAGACCTTCCGCGCCTGGAGGTCAACGCCCAAATCGCCGCCCAGTTGCGCCAGGGCAAGTGCCCTGCCCACCCCCAACAGGGCCGCGCCATTGTGTTGTCGGGCGGGCAACTGGTGGCGGTGGTTGACGGCGACGGCGAACAGTTAAAGGTGGTACGGGCTTGGCAGTAACTGATACGGACGGCGACTTGAACCTTGCTCACAATGTGGTGACAGTGGCAGCAGGCCAGGGCGCAGTCAGGCTAGGGCGCGGTGTTCAGTGCGCTGGCTGCTGGCCTCTAGCAACTGGCTCATCACCAGGAGCGGGCCGCACTTACTATCAACCGTTCACACAGATGTTCTACAATACAGCGCGTGTATACCAACCGCCGCGCAAGTTTTGAATACGAATTGTTAGAGCGTTACGAGGCGGGCATCAGTCTGACAGGCAGCGAAGTTAAAAGTGTACGCAGCGGCGGCGTAGATTTCCGTGACGCCTTTGCCCGTATCAACGGCCATAACATTGACCTGGAGGGCCTGTATATCCCCGAATACCAGCAGGCTAGCTACAATAACCACGAGCCTCGCCGCCGCCGCCGCCTGCTGCTCCACCGCCAGGAGATAGAAAAAATTAAGCGTCAGCTTGCCCAAAAGGGCCTGACCATCGTGCCCACCAGGCTCTACCAAAAGGGAAGGGTGTTTAAGGTAGAGCTGGCGCTGGCACGCGGCAAAAAGCTGCATGATAAGCGCCGCGCTGAGTCCGAAAAACAAGCCAAGCGGGAGATTCGTCAGGCATGAACGTTCATCTACGCAGCCGTTCCAGATTAAAAACCCTGGGCCTTTCTGCCGTCTGCTTTTTGCTGCTCGGCGTGGCAGGGGCGCAGTACGCCTTTTCGCAGCTCAAACTGGCGGGCAGCGACTCGCAGGCCATCATCCTAGGCGGAGCCGAATATGCCTCGCAGTCTGCCTTAGAGGGCGTGGTCAATATCACCCGCCAAGATCCGTATGTGCGCGTAGAGGGTCTGGGCCACGAATTGGTCTTTCCCATTGACCTGGACAACGCCCGCGCCGCTACCAACTACAACAGCGTGCAGCTTGACAGTTCACGCGTCAAAGCCCGCAGCGCTACGCTGGTCGGCGGTACGCTGTACCTGCCTCTGGACACCCTGGCGCGCGGTCTGGGGGCTCAGTACCACACGGGCGAGTTTGTCATTCCGCCCTCCACGCTCACCAATGTCTCCTCGCGTGCAGGCAAAGACACTGACCGGGTGGTGATTGACCTCTCTCGGGCGGTGCCTTACACCGAGCAAATCAGCGGCAATTCGCTGATCGTCACCATCAAGGGCGTAAACGCTAACACGCGCATCTATGCGACGCAGGGCAGTTTTATTCCCAAGTTTCAAGTGACAGGGCAAAACGGCAATGCCGTGATCAAGCTGCCGCTGGGCGCGGGGGCCGGCTACCGCGTCTTTAAGGTTATCCGTCCTGGCAGCGTGCGCCTGGTTATTGACATCGGCCCAGGGTTGCCGCGCAGTGTGCCGGTGCTGGCCGACTTGCCGCGCGCGCCGCTGATTGTGCTTGACCCTATGCCTGCAGGCGGCAGCAATGACGTGACGCTGGATGTAGCCCGGTCGACAGCCGAGCTGCTGAGCAAAGCGGGCTGGCAGGTCAAGCTGACCCGTCAGGCGGCAGCGAGCATCCCCGCCGCCCAGCGCGAAGATCTGGCGCGGCGCTCGCAGGTCTTTATCACCCTCAGCGTGGGGCGCTTTCCTGGGGGGAATCGTCAGGGCATTACGCTGTATCAGCCCGTGGGTGACGCGAGCGCGCAGATTGTCAACAGCTACCGCGAGGCAGGTAGTGACCCACTTGTCAGCGCAGCGGTCGGCTCTGGCGGCGAAACCAAGCGGCTCTCGCAGCTTCTGTTGGGTGAACTGGGCAGCCGAGGCCTTAAGAGTGCGACCCAGCAGGTAACGCGCATGTATCCCAGCGGCGAAGCGCCGCACGCCGCCTTTGAGCTAGAACTCGGCTGGCCCCAGTCGGCTACAGACCAGGCGGCACTGTCAAGCCCCGAACAAACCACCAAGGTTTCTGAAGCGCTGGCCCTCAGCGTGGCTTCCTTTCTCAAGGCGAGGGCCACCAATCTTACGGGGGTGGAGTGATGTTGCGCTTTTTGCGAATTATCTTTACGCCTATGAACATCATCGGGTTGCTGCTGCTTTTGGCGGCGAGCTATGCCAAGCAGTTTGTCTCGCAGCCGCCGCCCCAGCCGCCCGCGCCCAGATTGCAGCTTGAAGAAGTGCAGCCGCAAAAAATGGTCATCTATTTTTCAGATAAAGACGTGACCAGCTATGTCAAAGAGACGCGTAACGTCAACGTAGAGGGCCAAACCCCGGGCAAACTGGCGCAGGCCGCCACCGCCACTTGGGTCAAAGGGCCACAGCAGGCCAACGCGCTGCGAGTGGTGCCAGCGGGCAGTGTCACGCCGCAAGTGTGGCTGCGAGGCCAGCACTACATCGTCAATTTGCCCGGCAGCTACGCCAAATTAAACTACGGCCTGAGCGGTGAGCACATGATCATCTGCTCATTGACCCGCACCCTGCTCGAACGCTCAGGGCAGGATGTATCTTTTTTGGTTGGCGGGAAAAATGTACCTACGTTGCTGGGTCATCTGAACATCAGCCGCGCCTACACCAAGGCTGACTGCCCAGATTAGAGCAGTTCTCCGAAGTACAGCCACGTCAGAACAGCACCGCTTCCCACTTGAACCGTGCTAACAACGCGGTGAAAGAAGGGAGGCGGGCGTAGGCGAAAGTGCGCTGCGGTGCCGCAGGCAGTAACTCTGTGACGGTGCTGCAATTTGTGATTGTGCTGGAATTGCGCTCTGTACTCTGTATTGCCGTACTGCTACCGTAACATAACCAGAGAATGCAGCCAGATAACTGCCTGCTGACTGCGCAGTGAAAGATTCAACCACACCACATCCACCTATGCTTGAAAGTATCACCCTACAGGGCTTTAAAAGTTTTGCTGACAAGACCCGCCTAGAGTTTGACGGCGGAGTCTGTGCCGTGATTGGCCCCAATGGTTCGGGCAAAAGCAATGTGGTGGAGGCGCTGCGCTGGGCCACCCACCAGGCACGCAGCCGCGAACTGCGGGCGGGTAAGGCCACCGAGCTTATCTTTCATGGCTCGTCACTTAAAGCGCCGCTGGGCTTTGCTGAGGTGCAGCTAGAGCTGCGTCTGCCCACCGGCCACCTGAGCTTGTCGCGCCGCCTCTATCGCGATGGCAGCAGTGAGCAAGACCTGCAAGGCCGTGCCGTACGGGTGCGTGACATTCACGCGGCGCTGCGCGGTACGGGGTTCGGGCCTGGCGGACTGGCCGTCATCGGGCAAGGTGAGGTGAGCGGCGTGGTAGAGGCCCAGGGCCGCACGCTGCTGGGCTACTTGCAAGAAGCGGCGGGCCTTAGCCGAGCGGTCAGCGCCCGTCAAGACACCCAAGCCCGCTTGCAAGAAGCCGAGCGCCACCTACATGAGCTGCAGCGGCTAGAGGAGCAGTGGCAAGAGCGCGTCACCCAACTTGCCGCCGAAAGCGAGCGGGCCAGCGCCGAGCGCCGTCACCGCCTGCGCAGCCTGGCCTTGCAAGATGCGCTGCACCGCGAGCGCCAACAGGCGTTAGAGGCTGAAATCGCCCAGCTTCAGGAGCAGGCGGTAGCCCAGCAACTTCAGTCTGAACAACTGGCCCAGCAGATTACTGCCGCCCAAAGCGCCCTAGAACAAGCCCGCGCGCTGCAGCAGCGTCAGGCGGCTGACCTGGCAGCCTACCAGCAAGCAGGCGAGCTGCTGCGCGCCGCCCAGGAAGCCGAAGAGCAGCAGCGGCATTATCTGGGCCACTTAGAGCGCGAAGCCGGGGAGGTGCAGCGCGACCTGGCTCACTTGCCGCAGCAACCCCCAGCTAGGCCCCAGCAAGAGCCTGAGCCGCTGCAGCGCGAATTGCAGCTTACCCGCGATCAACTGGCCCGCCTAGAAAAAAGCCAGCGCCAGCTTCAGGCCCAGGCTCAGCAACTCAGTACCCAGGCCGAGCAGCACCGGGTGCAGCAAGCCCGCCTCAGTGCCCAGCGCGACACTTGGCAGCAGGAGCAAGAATATATACAACAAGCGCTGGCGGAGTTGGCCCCCCAGCTCACCACCAGCCAGGCCAACTACAGTGCGGCCCAGTCCGCCCGCCAGCAAGCCGAAATCCAGCAGCAGCGGCAGCGTGAAACGCGTGCCCAGGCTGACCAACACCTTCAGCGACTGCGCCAGCAACTCAGCGCCGTGCAGTCAGCTGCCGCGCCTTTGCAGCGCGAAGTGGTGCGGCTGGGGCAGTCGCTTGACAGCTATGCCCGCTACGGCGAAGGCCCGCGCCGCGCGCTGAGCAGTGACCACGCGGGCATTGTAGGCTCGGTGGCTGACCTGCTCAACGTCCCTGCCGAGTACGAAGTGGCCTTACAGGCCGCGCTGGGACGCCGCTTAGAGCAAGTGGTGGTGCAAACCGCCGATGACGCGCGCGAAATCATAGACCTGCTTAAGCGCCAGGGGGGGCGGGCCACCTTCTTGCCGCTGGATTTGCTGCGTGTGCGCCCCCGGCGTGACAGTGCGCTGCAAAGTCGCGGCGTGCTGGGCAACCTGGCTGACCTGTGTCCCAGCGACCCGCCCCAGGTGGCTCAGGCGCTGTTATCAGACACGCTGCTGCTCTCTGACCTGACAGCCGCGACTGCGCTGGCCCGTGAGCAGGCGGTTCGCCCGCGCCTGGTTACACTGGACGGCGAATTGCTAGAGCCTGGCGGTGCGCTGACTGGGGGGCGGCAGCGCGACACGGGCTTTAGCGTGCTGGCCGACCAACGGCGTTACCACGAGTTGCAAGGTGAGCTAGAAGACTTAGCACGGCGCGAAAAGGCCCTGAACGCCGAAGTCCAGGCTGCCGAGCGGACACTGGCAGAATTGCCCAGCAGCGATACCACTCAGCTGAGCGCGCTACAGGCCGCCGAGCGACAGGCCGAGCAAGTGTGGCAGCAACTTCTAGCCAATCAACGCGCCCAGCAGCAGCGCCTGGGTGACTTGGTGCGGCAACTGGCAACACTGCCCGCCGCGCCGCCCACCGCCGAATTGCCCCTCAGTGATCAGGCGCAGGCACAGGCGGCTGAGCTTGCGCAGACCCTGGCACGTACCCGCGAGCAGGAGCGTCAGCTTGCCGAGGCGCTGATGCAGGCCCGTGACCAACAGCGCGAATGGCAGGCGTATCAGGATAGCAGTGTGCGCGGGCAGCAGCTGCGCGAGCGCCTGGCCCGCAACCAACTCGCCACCGAGCAGCAGCGTCAGCAACTGGCCCACGCCCAGCAAGAAGTAGCGCGGCGCACTCACGAACTGGCAGCCCTGCGCCCACCTGACGGGCCAGGCGAGCAGCAGGTGAGCGACCTCAGCCAGCAGTACGCTAATGTGCTGGCAAGCCAAAACCGCCTGAGGGCCGCACTCGAAGAGCTGCACCTCATCATCGCCCGCCGTGAGGGAAGCCGTCAACCGTTGCCAGACGGAGCGCTCCTGGCAGGCACGCCGCGCGAGTGGCAAGGCGAGCTGAACAAGCTGCGCGTTCTTTTAGAGCGCATCGGCGTGGTCAACGCGCTTGCTGAAGAAGAACACGCCCAGGAACTCGCCCGCTTGCAAGAGCTGATGGGCCAGCGCCAGGATGCTCAGCAAGCCGCTGACGAGCTGCACAAACACCTTCATGACCTAGCTGGTGCCGAGCAGCGAGCCACCGCCGAAGCCTTTGAGCGGGTCAACGCAGCCTTTGGTGAGTACAGCACCGAGCTTTTGGGTGGCAGCGGCGAACTAGAGCCTGAGCGCGGCGAGGCGGGTGAGCTGACAGGCCTGCACTTGCTGGTGCAGCCGCGCGGCAAGCGCACCCGCAGCCTCACGTTGCTGTCGGCGGGTGAGCGCACGATGGCGGGCCTGGGCTTTTTGTTTGCCCTCGCCCACGCCGCCCCAGACATGCAGCAACGGGGTCTACCTCTGGCAGTGCTTGACGAGGTAGACGCGCCGCTCGACGAGGCCAATATTCGGCGCTTTACTCACTTTTTGCAAGTGTTTGCTGCTAGGGGTTCGCAATTTATTGTGGTCACGCACCAGAAAGCTACGATGGAAGTGGCCCGCGCCATCTGGGGGGTTACCACTGACGGCGGCGGCGCGTCGCGGCTGCTAAGCATCAAGAGCGAGTGATCCGGATTGCGCTCCATGCCCGCCTCCCTTCTTTCACCGCGTTTTTAGCACGGCTTAGGGCGCAGTCCGTATGAGGGTATAAGCGTCCGCCTGCGTTCCTTACCTCGCTAACCACGCCTTCACCTGCTGAGACAGCGCCTCGCCGTCCATCAAAAAAGCGTCGTGTCCGTGGGGGCTTTGCAGCTCCCAGTACGCGGCGTTGCCAAGTTGTTCAGCGTGCTGCCTGATTTCCCAAGCAGGGTAGAGCTGGTCACTGTCAATGCCCACCACCAACACCGGCACCTTGACGGCGTGCAAATCTGCGTCGCTAAGCTGAAAGTTATCCATCGCAGCGGTCAGGGTGACATAACTCTCTTCGCAAAAGCGGTCAGCCAGTTTTTGGCCCTGATGTTCCAGATACGTGCTGACGGCAGGGCGATGAGGCGTGCGTGGGCTAGCGCCGCGCTGGGTTTGCTCCAGGCTCTGAGGCGAGCGGTAGCTGAGCATGGCAATCTGTCGCGCTACCTTCAGGCCCTCGCCGCCGGGGGAGAGTGAAATAGCGTTGCGGGCGGCCGTATTCAGTCCGATGGCCCAGGGTGAATGCCGTGCGGGGGCGGCAATAATTACGGCGCGGTCTATCACATCTGGAAAGGTGGTCAACC
Source organism: Deinococcus sp. (assembly GCA_018260375.1). Lineage (GTDB taxonomy): Bacteria > Deinococcota > Deinococci > Deinococcales > Deinococcaceae > Deinococcus. Next base: position 1,747 of record JAGLBF010000090.1, on the reverse strand, counting down.
AGGCGTAAGCCTGCATACCGCCCATACTGCCGCCTATTAACGTCACGCGCTTCACGCCCAGCACGCGCAGCAGTTCGTACTGCACCCGCACCATGTCGCGCAGCGTCAGGCTGCCTGTAGGCAAGTTCAGCTCCTTACTGCTGCTGCTGCCTGAACACCCGCCCAGTACGTTGCTACAGATCAGATACTCGCGGCTGGGGTCTAGCGCCTTGCCTTCGCCGACCATCTGGGGCCACCAGTTGTGCGCGGCACTGTCACCGGTCAATGCATGCAAAATCAGCGTGACATGCGTGCTGGGCTGCCCGTAAGCGTGGTACATGACCCGCACATTGTTGAGCAGATGCCCGCTGTCAAGCAGCAAAGGTTCGTCACGAAAAAGGGTGATAGTCTTTTTTGGGTAGTCTGTAGTTTTGGCTATTGGTGTTGGCTCGGCCTTTGTTTCGGTGAACGGCGTAGCCTGTTGTTGTTGCGTTATCACGTAAGCACCTCCTGAAATACAGCGAGAGGCACAGCTAAACGGCCCCTGCCTGGTTGTACGGGAGGGGACACACTCAGTAAAAACCCTGCCCTTATCACTCCTGCCCCCTAACCGCATCGTTGGGCGTGGGCAAGCGCTGGAAAAGCAGCGACACTGTGATGAAAGTTCGGCTGCCGCGCCCTCGCTGAGCCAGTCTCTGAGGCGCTTTTGATAAGAGTGTTCCTACTTGAGAAACGCTCAAAAGTATAACAGCCGTGCGGTGTTTTGTCAGCTAGGCGGTGAACAGAGATATGGCGAACAGAGATATTCAGACGCTAGTGTGGCTCAGGCGAGTTGACCATCAAGCGCCCATCAATACGTATGAAAGCCCTCCAGTCCCGTGGCGTCGGCCCACTGGGTCTCTATGGCGCTCACAACTGCGTGTTTGGGGCCACGTGCCAGCCAGTGTAGCAGCCGCTCTAGGTCGGCTTGTTGGCCTTCAGCAATGACTTCTACCCGTCCGTCACTGAGGTTCTCGGCATAGCCCGTCAGTTGCAGGTCACGTGCGTAGCGCTGCACCCACAGGCGGTAGCCTACACCCTGCACGGTGCCAGAAATAAGAGCGGTAAGCCGCCGCGTGCGCTGTTCAGACATGGCGCTGAGTATAGACGACTGAGTAGAGCTAGGTCATATGCCTTTTTCTTCATTCCAGCACAGTCGCAAAGATGCCGCTTGATCTTCCAGTCACATATTGCTGAGTAACACGCCACTCTATACTGGGGTTGACAGTGAGGGGCCGCTGGGCTATGCTTCTTCAGCGCTGGGGGCTTAGCTCAGCGGGAGAGCATCCGCTTTGCAAGCGGAGGGTCTAGGGTTCGAATCCCTAAGTCTCCACCAGCCTAAACACCGTCTCAGGGCGGTGTTTTTTGTTTTTGAAAAGGAAGTCAACGGCGCAAAAGCACCCGCGTGCGTAACCCGTGCGTAACGGTCAGTTTTTGCCTGCCGTCAGTTCACCAATATCCCGTGCCTAGTTTTCGCGTTCTGAGCTGTAAACAGAGCGGTACTGGTTGAGGGTAAAGCCCACCGTGGCGTGGCCCGGTTGTTTGCTCACCACCTCAGCAGGTACGCCGTGCATCAGGCTAAGACTGGCGTAGGTGCGGCGCAGGTTGTGTGGATCTGTGGTGTCGCCAAAGCTATGCACTGATAATGAGCGACGCTCAGCGGGTGTCAGAACTCGTATAATACGGATTCCGATTGATTTGGCGTACTTCCGAATCAATCCGAGCGGAT
>JAGLBF010000089.1 GCA_018260375.1 Deinococcus sp. | reverse complement strand
ACCACCATTTTCAACGGGCCTTACCTTTTTGCCAAAAAACTGCACGAACCATTGTTGGTACAGAGTTGACCATAAAATGCTCAACGTCATCTACTGTTCACCCCATCTGCTCACCCCACCCGGCGCTCCTACGTCACCTCTCCCCTGCCCCCGTCGAGTACCACAAACGACAGCAGGCTTAGCAGAAGCAGCACGGTAGCTACAGCGCAGGCTTCGCCCAGGTTTTGGCTGCCAGGCTTGCCCAGGCGCTCATACAAGCCCGTGCTGAGGGTGGCCCATTCGGGGCGAGTGAGTACCAGCGTAGCCCCAAATTCGCCCAGTACGGTGGCCAGTGACAGTGCCGCGCCGCCGCGCAGGGCGGGCCACACCAGCGGTAGGGCCACTGTGCGCCAGGTGGTCAGGGGGGTAGCGCCCAGGGTGCGGGCGGCTTCTAGCACATGCAGGGGCAGGGCGCGCAGTGCAGGCAGCAGCGAGCGTACAATCAGCGGGGAGGCGAGCAGGATGTAGGCCGCCAGCAGCAGCCCCAACTCGGCGCCCCACTGCGGGTAGGCCAGCAGGTAGCCTACGCCCACGCTTACGGGCGAGAGCATCAGCGGCAAGAGCGACAGCGCGTCTAGTGTCTGAGAGCGGCTCACATACGCGCCCAGAGCGTGCATGCCCCCCAGAAGCCCCGCGCCCAACAGGGTGATAGCCCCAAAGCGCAAGGTGTTGCCCAGCAGCAAACTGAGGGGCGGCCCACTGAGCAAAGAATCACCAGCAGGCCGCAGGATGCCGCGCCAGAAGTCAGGAGTCAGGCCGTACTCACCCCACACCCCGCGCAGCACAACCGCCAGCAGCGGCGCAAAACAAATCAGCAACGTAAGCGCGAGCAGGCCGTACAGTAACCACGCTGCCCCGCCCCGCGCCCGTGCCAGCGGTTGGGTATGCCCGCGGCCCAGCGTCCCAAGCGCCGTATTGAGGCGGGTGTACAGCAGTGTGACCGCCAGTGTGACCAGCAGTTGTACCAAAATCAGCGCACTGGCCTCTGGCAGCCTCAGTTCGTAGGCGGTGAGGGTGTAAATCTCTACCTCAAGCGTGGCGTACTGCTCGCCGCCCAGAAGCAGTGGCAGGCCAAAAGATAAGGCGCTGTACAAAAACACCAACATGGCCCCTGACAGCAGTCCAGGCAGTGCCAGCGGTAAGGCGACGCTGAACGCAGCTTGCAAGTTGCTCGCCCCCAGCGTGCGGGCCGCGCCCAGCAGGTTACCAGGCACCCGACCAAAACCTGCATAGGCCAGGCGCAGCATAATCGGCAGGTTAAAAAAGAGGTTACCCAGTATCAGCAGCGTGGGGGTTTGTGACAGGTCATCTAGACCAAAACCGCTCAGCAGCGGTGTAAACCACCCCTGCGGCCCCAGCAGGGCGCTGAGGCCCAGTACCGCTACCAGTACAGGTGTCACAAAGGGCAGGAGCAGCACCTGCAATAAGGCCGCTTTGCCGCGCAGGTGGTAGCGCGACAGCAGGTATGCCAGCGGCCAGGCGATCAGTGCGCCTAGCAGCACAGTCACCAGAGCCTGCTTAAGTGTCCAGACCAGCCGGCCTACGAAGTAGGAGTCTTGCCAAATGCCCAGGCTCAGGCCGCCGTAACGCAGCACGCACAGCAAAGGCCACAACAAAAATACGCCCAGAAAGACCAGGGCAGGCAGGGCGACAAACCAGCCTAACAAGACAGAGCGGCGGGACGACACAGAAGTCACTGTACCGCAAGAGCGGCCCGCTTGTAGCAGGCATAGCAACAAAAAAACCCCGCCGCAGCGGAGTAGTACAACTTACCTATTGTGGTGGGACGTGTAGGGCTCGAACCTACGACCCAGCGATTAAAAGTCGCTTGCTCTACCAGCTGAGCTAACGTCCCAGTTGTTCTTTGCCCTGTTCAGGCAGCGAGAGGGAGTATAAAGGGGCACTCAGCTGTTTGTCAAATTTTGGCGGAACAAAGGCGGCAAGCAAGCGCCAGGGCGCCCCAGTAAGGCCAAGAGCGCAGCGCCTTTTGACCGTACCCTATACACGGACTGCCCTTCATGCAAGCACAATCGGTGCTTTCCCAGCTGTGCTTACCTACCGCAAAAGCCGTAACAGCGTCCTATCAAATAGCGTCAGGCTACGGCGTTAGGGCTTAGATTGATCAGTGGGCTTGTTCGTCACCACTTTGGCATCGATGGTTTTAGAGTCGCTGACCTTCGGCCCACCTGGCTGCTCAATGGCCGCGGCTTGCAGGGCCCTGGCCTGCGCCGCTCGAGCCTGACCCATCTGCTCACGGGTAGGGCGCGGCGGTTTGATGCCACCAGTCAGGCCGCCCATACCCTTGCCGCCCGACATGCGCTGCAACATTTTCATCATATCTTTCATCTGCTCGTACATTTTGACCAGGCGGTCTATCTCGTCTACAGTGCTGCCTGAGCCTTTGGCAATGCGCCTGCGGCGGGCACTGTCAAGCAGCTTGGGGTTGCGCCGCTCTTTGAGGGTCATTGACGAGATCATCGCGTCAATCTTTTGTATCTGCTTTTCATCAATGCTAAAGCCTTCAGGGAGTGCGCGGCTCATGCCTGGAATCAGCTTCATCAGCTCGCCAAGCGGCCCCATGCGGCGAATCTGGCGCAGTTGGTTCAGCAGGTCTTCAAAGTCAAAGTCATCTAACTTTTTGTTCTCCAGCTTGCTCATGTCAGCTTGCTGGGCGCGCTCAATAAGCCCCAGCACGTCACCCATGCCCAAAATACGTCCGGCCACACGGTCAGGATAAAAAGGCTCCAGGCCCATCAGCTTTTCAGATACGCCCGCAAAGTAAATCGGTTTGCCCGTAACAAAACGCGCTGAAAGGGCCGCGCCGCCGCGTGCGTCACCGTCCATCTTGGTGATCAGCAATCCTGACAGTTTGACCCGCTCGTCAAAGGTTTGGGCCACGTTGAGGGCTTCTTGGCCTGTCATCGCGTCTACCACCAGCAGGGTTTCGGTGGGGTGAAGCTGCTCTTGTAGGGCCGCAAGTTCGTCCATCAGCGCCTGGTCAATCTGTAAGCGGCCTGCGGTATCCACAATCACCAAGTCGCTGGGTGTTTGTTGCAGCAACTCAGCGATGCGGGCGCGGGTTTCGCGGGGGGATTCGTGGTTGTTGACCTCTAGCACAGGCACGCCAATTTGCTTGCCCAGTATTCGCAGTTGCTCGCGGGCTGCAGGGCGCTGGGTGTCGGCCGCGACCAGCAGCACGGTGTGGCCTTTATCTTTGTAGTACTTGGCGAGCTTACCGCTAGAGGTCGTTTTGCCCGCGCCCTGCAAGCCCACCATAAAAAACAGGTTACCCTCAGGCTTGAGGATAGGCTGCACGCTCTTGCCGCCTAGCGTTTCTATCAGCTCGTCATGAACAATTTTAACCACCATCTGCCCCGCGTTGAGGCTACCCATCACCTCCTGGCCTACCGCTTTTTCACTCACGCGGGCCACAAACTCTTTGGCGACATTAAAGTTTACGTCAGCTTCCAAAAGAGCCATGCGAATCTCTCGCATCGCAGCCTTGACTTGGGTCTCGTTCAGGGTCTTTTCGCGTTGCAGTTTTTCCAGAATATCTTGCAGTTTATTACCAAGTGACTCAAACATCTTAATACGCTAGCAGATTACAGCGGATGAATCCTCAGGCGGCCGTGAGCTATGCCCCAAGCTGAGAGCCCGCTCCGCTATGCTAAGGACACTATGTCACGCCCCATAACGCTACTCTGTGTACTGATGCTGCTAAGCAGCCCGGGCGTGCTGTGGTCTGCCCAGGCCGCTGCGCCCATGCCCATTCCCGTATTGCAGCCCCAGGTGGTGGCCCGCTATCCCCACGACACCGACGCCTTTACCGAAGGCCTGCAATACCTAAACGGCACGCTGTACGAAAGCACAGGGCTAGAAGGTCAGAGTTCGCTGCGACGTGTGCAGCTTGCCAGCGGCAAACTTCTGGCTCAGCGCAGCCTACCCAGGGTCTTTGGTGAGGGCCTGACGGTGCTTAATAAGGTGGTGTACCAGCTCACCTGGCAAGATCAGGTGGCCTTAATGTACGCTGCGAACACCTTAAAGCCCCTGGGTCAGCAGCACTACAGCGGCGAAGGCTGGGGCCTGACCAACGACGGCGTCCGGCTGATTATGAGCAATGGCAGCGCCACGCTGACCTGGCGCGACCCCAATACCTTTGCTGTTACGCGCACGGTGAGCGTCACGGCAAACGGCGTGCCCGTAACCAACCTGAACGAGCTGGAATATGTGGGCGGGCAAGTGTACGCCAATATCTGGCTGACCAACCGGATAGCCCGCATAGACCCGCAAACAGGCCGCGTGACCGCCTGGATAGATGTCAGCGCCTTAACCCGCGAAGTACAGGCAGCCACCATCCAGAAAGGGCAAACTCCTGACGGCAATGATGTCGCCAACGGCATTGCCTATAACCAAGACAAAGGCACCTTTTTGCTGACGGGTAAACGCTGGCCTACAGTATTTGAAGTCAAATGGCCCTAACTGTAAGGAGCCTATGTAGCGCTTATACGGATTGCGCTCCATTCAAGCACAGTCGGGCCAGCACAATCGGACAAGCGCCGACTGTACTGCCATACCAGAGAAACCCGTAGCTTCTCCTACCCGCATCTGCCCTGCTTAAATCAGTAACAACTTGATTGAATCGGAATTCGTATCGGGCGCTTACTGAACATGCAGGGTAATGGTTGCGGCAGTGGGGCCGCCTGTTTGGCTAACCACGTAGGTCACGTCGCCAGGCTGACCAGGGTTGCTGGTGTAGCTGTAGCCACAAGAGGCGTCTAGAGGCAGTACTTTGGTGCCGATAACGCGCTCACCACGTTTTACGGTCACGGTGTAGCTCTTGCCCTGACCCACACCACCAAAGCGGAAAGGGTCATTCACGGTATCGCCGTCTTTGAGCGACAGCGTAAAGTCCTTGGTACAAGCCTGACCTGTAGCCTGAGCAGCGCCCACAGTGACGGTGCTGCTCACCGAAGTTTCGGGGCCTTTCACATCGTACTTGTGGGTGCCGGCGGCGGGCGCGGGTACATTCAGGCTCCAAGTGCCATCACTGCCTACAGTCGCACTTCCCAGGCTGGTGCCGTCTTCAAAAACTTCTACCACTTGGCCCGCCGTGCCTGTACCCTTGAGGTCAAACGCTCCGCCGGGGGTGGTCGCGCCGTCTTTGGGCTCGGAAATGCTCAGCGTACCCGCAGCGCTGGCATTGTCGCCTGTAGTGCTCGTGCCTGCAGCGGTACTTGCATTGGTAGCAGCACCCGCGCCTGTGTTGGCTGCGTCGCCCACATTGACCTTAAACTCGGCCTTGCTGCCAGTGTCGTTGCCCTGCAAGGTATAGGTGTGCTCCCCCGCAGTAGGAGCGGGGATTTCGGCTGACCAGTTGCCGTCACTGCCCACAGTAACCTCGGCGACCTGCTGACCCTGGTCAGAGATGATCAGGTTGTCGCCCGCTTTGCCCTTGCCCTGCATGGTAAAGGCAGCGGCAGGAATGGTTGATCCGGCCTGTGGTTTTTCTACCACGACGCTGCCCGCGTCAGAGGCAGTACTCGTCTGAGCAGTATCCGTCTGGGTGGTAGGCGTAGGGTTGGCTGTAGTAGCAGTCTGGCTAAAGCAGCCGCGCAGAAGCAAGGCCAGCAGCAGCAAGGGGATCAGCCACACCCACCAGGGGATGCCGCCTTTTTTGGCCTCTACCACGCGCTCAGTGCCCACAGGTGCAGCGGTGGTGGGGCGAACAGGCTCATTTTCTGTCACATGCACGACTGGCTCAGTGCTTACAGTGTCAACTACCTGGCCCGTCTGGCCAGTACCGGTCTGGCCAGTACCCGTCTGGCCAGCACCTATGTGGCCAGCACCCGTCATCTGGTCAGTGGGCAGAGTAGTGGCCAGCGCAGGGATGCTCAGGCCGCCCAGCAGACCTGCCAAGCCAGCGGGCAGCATACTTTGCAGGTTGGGGCGCAGGCCCAGCAGCAAGCTACCCAGCTGAGCGGGGGCGATGTTGTTGCTGCGTACGTACTGCAACACCACGCTCAGCAGCAGTGGCAGGGTCAGGCGGCCCATGTTGCGTACAGCGCTGGTGGGCGCGCCAGCTACTTCATTGACCTTACCGGCAATGGTTTGTTCGGCTTCACCCAGCAGTGTCGGCACAAAGGTATTGCCTAGGCGCACCAGGTCGGTCAGCGCATTAGGCTGCGACAGTACGTGAGCAATATTGCCCGTAGGCACGCTGCTCGCCAGGTCAAGCAGTTGCTGTGCGCCGCTCTGGGTCTGCGCGTGGCTGGTCAGCGCGTCTAGTTGCAGTGGCACTACGGCCTGAAAGATGTTTTTAGCGACCTCAGGGGTCAGGCCGATGTGTCCGCCCAGGCGCTCAGCGACGTTGTCCGAAAGTTGTTCGCGCAAAAGATCAAGTAAAGTCATAGTGGTCTCCTAAGGACAAGAATGTAGGGCGAAGAGCCGGCAAAACAAAAGAACTCCAGAATAATCTAAAAACTACATCATCTAAAAACCACAGGACGCTCAAAATAACGCTTATCAAATTTGGGTACCATTAGAACTGCTGGAACATGATAGTTATCTATGAACAGAAAATTAGATTTGGCATAATAAGCTCAAACAGCATTCGTAGAGAAAAAGACATGTATCCGCACTTTAACACCGTAATTGTTGACATAACGGCCATGTTGGCCTCTGTCCTGAGCACAACAACGCAATAGTCTTAACCCAGCAAATCACCGCCCAGCAACCCTTTGGTGGTATCTCAGATACTGACTGTGAGTGTTTCACCTCGCCGCCTATGCAAACATATGAAGAACATGAAGAGTACGCCCACAGCCTTTAGAAAGCCAGAGCTTGATATTAGGCTAGCGTCACATTTGGGTCAGGTTTACCCTGCCCACTGCGGACAGCCAATTGGCCCTCAACATAGCCCTTTCATCAGGGCGTTATCTTGAAGGTTTAGCTTATCCTGCTGTCCTAGGCCATTTGGTTCTCACTTACTTACCGTTCGGTAAATAAACATGTTAGAGTATACTTATGACGATGCCTCAACCTGAACTGACCACTGACACTGCTCTGGCCCCCGCCCATATAGGGCGTACCAAGGGTATCTTGTTTTTAACCATCTTTGTTGCCATGTTGGGCCTGTCGGTACTGTTTCCTATTTTTGGGCCGCTATCGCGCCAACTGGGGCTTACCGAGTCGCAAACGGGCTGGTTTTCTACGGCCTACAGCCTGATGCAGTTTCTCTTTAGTCCCTTTTGGGGCTCGCGCAGTGAGCGTGTAGGCCGCAAGCCCGTACTGATCATAGGGCTGGTGGGGTTTTCTATCAGCTTTGGGTTGTTTGCGGTGGTGGCAGATATGGGGCTGCGCGGCGCACTGAGCGGTACGCTGCTCTTTGGGCTGCTGGTGGGCGCGCGCCTGATTGGGGGTGTGCTCTCTAGCGCCACCCTGCCTACCGCGCAGGCCATGATGGCTGACCTCAGTGACAAAGGCAACCGCGCCGCTGCCATGGGGCTTATCGGCGCGGCCTTTGGGCTGGGGGTCATCTTTGGACCAGCGCTGGGCGGCTACCTGGCGCGTTATGGCCTGACCGTACCCGTGTACTTTAGCGCGGGTTTGGGTCTTTTTACGGCGATTTTGGCGTCGGCAACCCTCAAAGAAACGCGGGTGGGCAATGTGCAGAGTCAGTCTGGTGACCGCCGCGCCCTATTGCAGGGGCCTATCTTGGTGTTTTTGATCATCAGCGCGCTGTATACCCTGGCCTCAGTGGGCATGGAGCAGACCATCAGCTTTCATGTCCAAGACAGCTTGCACCTCAGCAACGCCCAAACCCCCGAAGTGGTGGGCAAAATGCTGATGATCTTCGGCGTGGTGTCCGCAGCGTTACAGGGCGGGGCCATACGCCCACTGAGCAAGCGGTTTAGCGCCTCAGCCCTTATTATCAGCGGCCTAGTGGTTATGGCTATGGGGATGCTGCTCCTGAGCCAAACCAGTACCTACTGGAGCATGACGGGCGCACTGGTACTGGTTGGTATAGGCAGTGCCTTTTTGGGGCCAAGCCTCTCAGCAGCGCTATCGCTGAGTGTCAGCGAAGCCCAACAGGGCCAGGTTGCGGGCCTCAATAGCTCGGCCCTGGCGCTGGGCCGCATGACTGGCCCGCTGATTGCTACGGGGCTGTATCAACATGTGAATCAGGGCTCGCCCTATCTTTTTAGCGGTCTGCTGCTGCTGGCCCTGCTCGGCGTGATGCTCGTTGCGCGGCCTCAAGTGGTGAAACCGGCTAATGAATAATGGGCGCTAGAGCGGCTGAAAAAATCGGTCGCTTCTAGAATCACCATATACATATGTATTCTGCTTTATTCCAGCGCAGGCGAGAAAAGTGCCGCCTGTGCCACTACAAAATGCGTACTTAATAAGGTTCAAGCTGGAATCCGTATTACATAATATACAGTTTATACGGATTCCGATTGATTCAGAACTGCACTGAATCAATCGGAGCGGACGCGATTGGGAACAGCATACGGATTTCGCGGTATGGAGCCGCAGGCGGTGTCTTCCCGACTGTGGTGGAATTTAGCGGCAGTCCGTATTACATATTATGCAGTACATTCATAATATCGCCGTCTTTCATCACATATTCTTTGCCTTCGGTGCGTACCCAGCCTTTGGCTTTGGCTGCAGCCCAGCCGCCTGCTTCTACCATTTTGTCCCACTCAATGACTTCGGCACGAATAAAGCCACGCTCTAGGTCAGAATGAATTTCTCCGGCGGCTTCTGGGGCTTTTTCACCCTTTTTAATCGTCCAGGCACGCACTTCTTTTTCACCACTGGTGATAAAAGTGATCAGACCCAGAGTCTCATAGCCCACCTTGACCAGCTGGTCTAGGCCGCTTTCCTCTACGCCCAGGTCATGCAAAAAGGCACGGGCCTCATCTTCTTCCATTTCTGCCAGCTCGCCTTCTATCTGTGCGCTAATTTTAACCACGGCTGCACCTTCCTGGGCAGCGTAGTCACGCACTTTTTTCACCAATTCGTTATCCTGTGACAGTTGATCTTCACCAACATTGGCGACATAAATAACAGGCTTGGTGGTGATTAGGCCAAAATCTTTGGGAATGGGGCCTTCTATATGGGCAGCACGAGCAGGTTGACCTTCGCCCAGCACTTTAAGAATCTCCTCGGCAATGGCTAGGTGTTCTTTGGCTTCTTTGTCACCCCCTTTGGCTTTCTTTTGCAGGTTCTGAGTACGCTTTTCTAAACCTGCTAAATCAGCCAAAATAAGCTCAGTGTTAATGATTTCTATGTCGTCTAGAGGATCGACACGGCCCGCCACATGAATCACATTGCCGTCTTCAAAGCAGCGCACCACATGGGCAATCGCGTCTACCTCGCGAATGTTGGCCAAAAACTGGTTGCCCAGACCCTCACCCTGGCTCGCCCCCTTAACCAAGCCTGCAATGTCGACAAACTCCACATAGGTCGGCACAATCGGCGGCACGCGCTCACCTTTGGTAAACACGCGGCTCAGCGCATTCAGGCGCTCATCGGGTACGGTCACGCGCCCCACATTTGGCTCAATGGTGGCAAAAGGGTAGTTCGCCGCCAGCGCTCCCGCACGGGTAATCGCATTAAACAAGGTTGACTTACCCACATTGGGCAGCCCGACAATTCCAATTCCTAACGCACACATCTTCATTCCTCCCTGGCTGCACTTTTTGAGCAGCAAACTTGCCTAGTCTACAGGTTGACAGCAGCCAGGCACTCTACGCTGCCGGAACTAATGCTGCCGGAACCAATGCTACCGTCACCAATCTAAACCCGAACATCTAGCAGGCTCAGCAATGCACGGCGCTCCGCTTGGGTACAGGTTGCCCAGCGCCTCAGCAAACTGGGCCGCCATAGCAGGGTAATCTGGCGCAGGCGATACGGACGCAGAGGATACAGGTGCAGGAGATACAGGCGCGGCAAGATAGTCCAGTGGCCACCACTCATACTGATTCCGATTGATTTGGCGTACTTCCGAATTAATCCGAGCGGATGCGAGTGG
>JAGLBF010000088.1 GCA_018260375.1 Deinococcus sp. | reverse complement strand
GTTTAATTCGTTGTACTCTGATTGCCCTAGTTTCCTGCCCTATGGCAAACTAAGAGGATATACTTATAACTAATTTTCCGTAATACTTATAAGACAAACGACCTCACCCAGCGGCGCTACACTAACCACACATGCGCATAGCTGTTATTGCCGACATTCATGGAAACGCCGACGCGTTGCGGGCGGTGCTGGCTGACGTGCAGGCTCAGGGCGCAGAGGCGCTGTATGTCAATGGAGACGTGGTTAACCGTGGCCCTGACAGCGTAGAGGTGCTGGAGTTACTGCTCGGCTTGCCGCAAAGGCCCGCCTTTATCCTAGGCAACCACGACGACCTGATGAAGCTGTGGCTAGAGCGTAATGAGGCGCTGCCGCCCGACTGGTTTTCTGACCCCTTTTGGGCCGCAACCGAGTGGAGCGCACGGCGGCTAGAAGCAGCAGGGCTGCTGCCCGAAATCGCCACCTGGCCTATGGTAAGGCGCATTGTGGGCACAAAGGTGGGTGACGCCAGGCTGGGCGACGTGCTGCTGGCGCACGGCACGCCCGAGCACTACCGCGAAAGCCTGAGCCACCACATCAGTGACGAGCGGGTGAGCGAGCTACTGCGCGGCAATATCAGCGTGCTGGTCGGCTCGCATACGCACTGGCCTATGCAGCGCGAATTGGCGGGTAAACTGATACTCAACACAGGCTCAGTAGGCGCGCCCTTTAACCACGACCCCCGCGCCCAGTATCTGCTGCTGGACACCAGGGATGGGCAGTGGCAAGCGACCCTGCGCGCCGTAGACTATGATCACCAGCCTGTGCTTGCACGCTACGAGAGCAGCGGTCTGCTGGCACAGGGCGGTGTCAGCGCACAGATTTTCCGCGAAGAGTTGCGCTTAGCTCGCAGCCTATATACCCCCTACTGGCTGTGGACAGAAGAAGACAGCTTACCCCGCAACGCCGAAACCTGGGCACAGTTTTGGCAAAAGGAAGTGGAGTCTAAAGGGTGACGGATGAACCCTAGGGCCTCATTCGCATACGGACTGCGCTTCCCTATCACGAGGTGCGTACTGTTCTTGCGCCCGTTGGTCTGGTTTCACCGCGTGTTTAACTTGATTTAAGCCGGAACCCGTAGCCGCGCCTCTTGTCTGCTATTCAAGCACGTACCGCAGTCCCTCTTCAAACGTCACCTTTTCCCAGTCTTGGCGGGGCAACACCACATTTTTGCGCCAGGGTACCCAGTCCATGTTGCCTGTCGCTGAGCGCAAAAACCCGCGCAGACCCGCTTCTATGCGGCTGGCCTCGCCACTTTCCAGGAGGGCACGTATCTGGGCCAGGGCCAGGCTCAAGTCGGCTTTGCCCGTTAGCCGTGCGCCGCGCACTTCAGCACTGCCATAAGGCTCTATGATCAGGCCAAACCCGCGCAACAACTGGCCCACTTCGGCGGCAGTATGGGGACGGGCAAAGGTAATGTGAGCATCAAATTCAAAGCCGCGCTCACCTTTTACCGTTCGTACAGGCTGATTGAGGTCTGCACTGGATTGCTCGCTGTGCGGGTCACTAAAATTGGTCATAGGGCAATAATACGCCCCCACCTACTTTGTTTGAATGTGAGTGTGCGTACTGTGCACGGCGCTTCTATATCGTGAAGTCCATACCGTGAAGTCTGTACTATTTCCTACTCTTGTTATTGCCTATTCCCGCTGACCGTACTTTCATCGCGTTTTCAACAAGGTTCAGGCGCAGCCCGTTGTGCTCATCTCTATCAGCCTTAGTAGCGGATAGGTAATGCCCGGCTAAGCGGTGAACCTGGCTGCTGTCAATAAAGAACAGAGCCCGTCACCCGTTTTGCCGCTGACCAACCCTCTAGACCAACTTAATAAACTCTACCTGCGGCGCGTCCTTGCGACTGGCAGGCAACACCAGGCGCATCATGCTGATGGGCAGGCTAAAGCGCTTGGGGCCACATGAAGCGGGGTTAAGGTACAACACGCCGCCGTGCTGCTCGTTCATGGGTGTGTGGGTATGTCCACTGATGACCAGTTGCACGTCTGCCGCCTGAGGCGCAATGTCCAGCGCCTTGAGATCGTGCAGCATATAGATATTCCACTCACCAAAAGACAGCAGCACACTGGTCGGCAACTGGCTTACCCCGCCTGAGTAGTCGCAGTTGCCGCGCACCGCGTGGGTGGGGGCGTACTGGCTTAGGGTGTGCAAAATACGGTCATCCACCACGTCGCCCGCATGCAAAATGGCCTCTACGTCCGATAGGTAGGGCAGCACTTCAGAACGGAGTAAACCGTGCGTATCTGATAAGACAGCGAGGGTGGTCATGACAAAGCCAGTGTATCAGGCAGCAGCGGGCCAGATGTTAGGCAGGCAGGCCTTCTTAACCCCTAGCGGTGTAGGGCAATGACTAATACGGACTGCGCTTCATTACCAGCCTAGTGGGAAAGGCAACACCTGCACTTCCCTACCGCGAAACACCCACTTTTTCCTACAGCCGCTGGCCTTCTTTTACCGCGTTTCTAGCAAGGTTCAAGTGAGAACCCGTATAAGCAGCTGATCCACTACCCGCGTCTATCTGAGCACTGTTTTGCCCATAGCATACAGGCCAAAGGCTACAGCCCGCCCTGTATTCCCCGCTGCGCCGCTTTTCGCACCCGTTCGTCACTGTCGCCCAGCAAGGCCTCTAATCCTGCCCAGTCTTGCCAGCGCCCTAGAGCGTAGGCGACGGCTTCGCGCACTTCCCAGGCGGGGTCTTGGCAGCCCAGTGCCAGCAGCGGGCGTATCTGTTCTGCACCTTCTAAACGGCCTGCTAGGTTGCCCACTACGGTCAGGGCGTTGCGGGCCATACCCTTGCGGCGCGGGCGGGCGTGGGCGGCATGCTGATAGCGGCGCAAAAAATCGCGCTCAGATAGGCCAAAAAAGCCTAGCATATCGGGCCAGGCCAGCTCAGGATCAGGCTGCAAACGGCTCGCCACCGCACCCGCCTTTTGCGTCCAGGGACATACCGCGCTGCAAATGTCACAGCCCAGCAGCCAGTCGCCCAGCGCAGGCCGCAGCGCCCAGTCAACAGGGCCACGGTGCTCAATGGTCAGGTACGAAATACAGCGCCGCGCATCTATGGCACGGTCATCGCCAATGGCCTGGGTAGGGCAAGCTTGCACGCAGCGTGAACAGCGCCCGCAGCGGTCTGGATGAAGCGCCTCTGGGTAAAGTAGGCCTGGCTCAGCTGCCGGGCTGCTGGGCAAGTCAGTAATCAGCACCGCTAATGTCACAAACGCACCCAGTTCAGTGTTGATCAGCATGCCCGATTTGCCGCGCCAGCCCAAAAAGGCCCGCCCCGCCAGGTCACGCTCCAAAATAGGCCCGTAGTCCACATAGCCCCGCGCCCGAATCCCCAGGCGGCGGGCGTGGTCGCTTAGCGCTGCGAGCAGTGGCTCTATCTGCGCGTGGTAATCCGGCGTCCAGGCGTAGCGGGCCACCCGTCCCAGCCGCACGCCACCCGCTGGTTTTTCGGGGGCCGCAAAGGCATGGCTGATGCCCAGCGCCAGCACCTGCCCCGCACCCTGCGAAGCGAGCAGTGAGCTAGACAGGTCAGCTCTGCGCCACGCGCCTGTCTCCAGATAGTCCATGCCCGCATGGCGCCCCGCCGCCAGCCACGCCCCGTACTCCTGCCACACCTGGCGCGGCACCTCGGCTCCTGCCCAGCCCGCTACATCAAACCCCAGCGCCAGAGCGTGCTCCTGAAGCTCCTGGGCCGCGCGGTCAACAGCAGGTAAGGCCAGCATGCCCAGTCACTATACCAGGGAATCCGTATCTTTTCCCACTCGCATCCGCCCTCGTTCAATCAGAAACGACCTAATTTAATCAGAATATGAATGAGCTGATGACAAATCTGTAGACAAGTTTAACTGATAATTGTTAAACGCTAAGGCATTACTGGACAACGTATAAGATAGGAAATGTAAAATGTAATTATAGGCTTGCGTCGATATTCTAAACGGTTATTTTTATTCAACAGCTTCATATGTATCTCTTTCAAGAGCACAACCAAGTACGTCTTTCGCGGTAGCGCAATCGACACCTTTCTACCTGTGCTGGGCTGCAACGCAGTCTGTAGTACCGCCCCCTGCCTGCTACACTGCGGGGCGTGCCTGAGCAACAACCCCCCCCTTCTCCCTGGCAAACCGTCTGGCTTCGCCCCACTGAAACCATGCAACAGCTGCTCAACACCGCTCAGGGTGACTACTGGGCTGTGCCGTTGCTGGTAGCGGGCGGGGTTTTCTCGGCGCTTTCGCCGCAGATGCGCGAGCAACTCCTGGCTTACTTTCCCGAACTCAACGCCAGTAATATTCAGGGCGCGGCGCTGATGTTGGGGCTTCTCAGCGGCTTTCTACAAGCGGCGCTGTGGCCTGTCTTGCTGTACTGGGGAGCCAAATTGCTGGGCGGCAAGGTGACAGCCACACAAAGCGCCCCCAAGCCTGTGCGCCCTGCCCGACTGGCAGCGGCCTGGAGCAGCTTGCCTGTGCTGCTGGGCTACTTGCTGGCCCCGCTCGGTATGGGCGACGCGGCTGTGGTCTTTAGCGGCGTGAGCGCGTTGCTAAGTTTCTGGAGTTTGATCTTGCTGGCGCATATGCTTGCAGCGGGCTATCAGCTGAAAGCCCCGCGCGGCGCGCTCGCCGTGCTGCTCAGCGGCTTTTTTGGTCTTGTATTGCTGTTTCTGGCGCTAGCGCTAGCCACCACGCTGCCGATTGGGTAGCACGCAATAGGCGGCAGGTCTTACCGACTGTAGGAAGGTGAAACCTGACGCCACCTTGACTAATAGCCCGCGTCCTAGTATTATTTTGTTCGCTTGGCTGACTTAAGGGCTCTTAGCTCAACGGTTAGAGCAGTCGGCTCATAACCGATTGGTTGCCGGTTCAAATCCGGCAGAGCCCACCACCTTATCTCTAGCTATGCACCGGTTTGGGCGGTTAGCTCAGCGGTAGAGCACTCGCTTCACACGCGAGTGGTCACGTGTTCAAATCACGTATCGCCCACCAAAAAAAGAAAGCCCGCTTCGTGCGGGTTTTTTTGTTGAGCAGCGGGGCTTACCTTACCAAAGCAAGGTGTAGGGGGCTTTTTGCGCCCACACTTGCTGGCGCTCTGTCACAGAAATAGCTTCACGGCCCAGCAAAGCCATACGACCCCAACTGGTGATGCGGTACTCGGTATTACCGCGTTGTGTGTTCACTTCTACCATCTTGCAGTTTTCTAACCAGCGCAGTGCGGCGTGTGTTGCGCCCTGCACGGCGTTACAGCGTCCCTCATGCAGCCTTTTGAGGATCTGGTGGGCTTCAAGAATAACGTTGGGGGGGGTCAGCTCGTTCATAGGGATATTAAACACGAGACGCCCCTTCATCTATCTGACAACAGCGAACATTAATTTTTGCTCTGTATACTTTACCTACCAAAAGACAAAAGTCCTTGCAAGCTGCGCTGACACGTCATCCAATATTCATAAATTGTGACGTATCTCTTCAAAACCTTCGGTATCTGACTCTGTGACGCCTGTGACATGATGCGAGAAGACGGGTTTACAACCGACCTTTAACTTCTACGGATTCTGCTGGTCTTCTTTCAGTGTGTTTTTGACAAGCTTCAAGTCGAAGTCCGCACGCCTTTGCTGGCGAGGTGCGGTGAAGATGCTGACTGTGCTGGAATGGAGCGGCAGCCCGTATTACCACCATTCGCCGTGAGGAGTGCTGGGGCAAAAGCAGTGTTAGGAAAAAAAAAGCCACACAAAAGCCCCCACCTCAACGGACAGGGGCAGTGCAAAAAAGGCAGTGAATGCTGGGAACAGAGAACAACCTGTATACCCTAAGCGGCAGCCACCCGGGGGCTTACTGGGTGGCTAGCTTGTCACCTACTGGCGGTCGTTGAGGTCAATATAGTGCTGGTCAGTCGCACCGGTATACAGTGCATCGGGGCGCAGCAAGCGGTTATTGCGGGTGTATTCAATAACGCTGGCTGACCAACCGCTGATACGTGCCAGCGCAAAAATAGGCGTGAAGAACTCTTTGGCGATGCCTAAGTCGCTGTACACAGTGCCGCTGTAAAAGTCCACGTTGGGGTAAATGCCCTTGGAGCCGATGCGCTCAACCACCACTTTCTCAATGTTTTCCAGAATCTGGTAGTAGGTGCTCTTGCCTTGTTTGCTGGCCACATGCTCAGCATAGTCGCGCAGCACGCGTGAACGGGGGTCAAAGTACTTGTATACACGGTGACCTACGCCCATGATTTTTTCTTTGTCATCCAGCTTTTTATTGATGTAATCGGCGGCTTTGCTGGGATCACCGATCTCGTCAAGCATATCCATTACGGCCTCGTTGGCGCCGCCGTGCAGCGGGCCTTTAAGGGCGCCAATAGCGCTGGTCATGCAAGAATACATATCGCTCAGTGTGCTGCTGGTAGCAATAGCGGTAAAGGTGCTGGCATTCATACCGTGGTCAGCGTGCAGGATCAAGGCAATGTCAAAGAGACGGGCTTGCTCAGGGGTGGCTTCCTGACCGTTGAGCATATACAAAAAGTTACCCGCGTGGTTAAGGTCGTCGCGGGGAGCTACCGCCTCTTTGCCCTGTCTAGCACGGGCAATAGCGGCGATGATGGTGGCAAACTGAGCAATGAGGCGCACGCTGATGGCGTAGCGGTCGGCCTCGCTGGTTGCCTCGGCTTGCGGGTCAAAGAGGCCCAGATAGGACACGGCGGTACGCAGCGCTTGCATAGGGTGTACATCTTTGGGAAAAGAGGCGATCGCTTCGCTCAGCTTGGCCGGGATGGCGCGGTTGGCCTTGAGGTCGGCGTCAAACTGCTTGAGCTCGGCGGCGGTAGGCAGCTTGGCATACAAGAGCGCGTAGCTGAGTTCTTCAAAGCTGCTCTTTTCGGCCCACTCCTGAATAGGGATCCCCAAGTGGGTGAGTATGCCTTCTGTTCCGTTGATAAAGGTGAGTTGGGTTTCGGTGAACAATACACCTTCAAGCCCTTTGGCAATTTCTGTCATAGTTCCCTTACTGTAGCACTCAACCGTCAGGAGGAAATAAGAAAATTGGCAAGTGGACGGGTATAGCCGAATATTGAAACATTGTCTAAAGGTCACAGGCGTGATTTGTCTAAGCAGTTTAGTATCAGCCGCCAGACCGCCGAAGGCCCGCCCAGTGCTGACTCATGGCCCAGTGCTCACTCAAGGCCCAGGCCTCAATCGCCGGGCCGCTTGTTGGGCCTCTCTATTTCATTTTTAATCCAGCTCTCCTAAACAAGTACAGACTGCGCTTTAGGCCAGCACAGTCGCAAAGGCGCCGCCTGTTTTTGTTACTCCCGCTGACCTTCTTTTACCGCATGGTCTTTCAAGGTATGGTCTTTTGCCGCGTGGCTTTCACCGCGTAGTCAGCAAGGTTCAATCGGAACCCGTATAACGACTCCGCAGAGCGGCTCCGTGCGACTCGCTCAACAGCTGTACTGTTGATGCCTGCACTGTTGGTCTCTGTACCTTTGGTGCGTGTACTTTTGGTGCGTGTACTTTTGGTGTATGTACGGTTGATTCTTGTAGACCCAGTTCATGCGCGCTTGGTATCGGTGCAGGCAACAGCAGTTCATTTTGGCGCACAAAGGCCCACATAAAGCGCGGGATGACCTTAAGCTGCGACTGATAGGCTTTAATGGCGGCTATTTTGCGTGTCTGCTGCTCAGAAGTCAACAAATAGCGGTTCCACTGCACGCCCTGTAAGCTCTGCTGCGGCGGGCTGAGGGGCAATTCCTGGTGCAAACCTTTGGGCAGGGGCCACTCTACGCCGCCGTGTACCATATAAAAATACAGCCTAGCCCCGTACAAACTCGCCAAGCGGGTGCTGAGATAGGCCGCAGTGCGGTGGTCGGGGTGACCGTCAAAGAAGGTGGGGGCCAGCACGACGTCGGGGGAAATATGGTAAAAGACTTCGCCCAGCAGGTCTTCTAACTCGCGGCCTGTGTACGGCGCGCCAGGTTTGACGGTGCCTGAGTACGGCACATGGTTTACTTTGGTAAAGGGACTGGTCAGCGGCGTGAGGTAATTTTGCAGGTAAATGGCGTTCAGGCCACGGTCAGGAAAGCCCAAAAAGTAAATGTGATCCTGGGGAATGCCCAGTAGCTGTGTGGCGTTACGGGCTTCTTGCATGCGGTGGTTGCCCAGCCTGAGCATTTCAGCAGGGGTAGCGGTGACGCTGCGGTGGGTGACGCGGGCGTCAAGGGCAAAGCCGTCACCGCTTGTCAAAAACACCACATACACCTGTCCGCCCTTCGCCTGAATGTCCTGTAGTAGCCCGCCTGCCGCCAGGGTTTCGTCATCAGGGTGAGGCGAGATAAAGATGACTTTGCCTTTGAGCGAAGAGATGACGGGCAGCTTGGCGGCTTGCTGCTGCACTTTACGCACCGTAGAGCGCCCCGTAGGAAGCCAACTCCACCCATTAATAAAAGCCGCAACCAAGTTAATAGCCAACAACAACACCGTCAAGCGCTTCCAGGGAAGGCGGCGCTTTTGGACCTTGAGGACAGATACAGGTCGAGGCGGGGACTTAGGGGGCATGTCTGGCTACTATACATAAGTCGGGTTGGAACATAAGCTGGAGTGCCAGGCAGTGGTGAGTAAACAGCTTTAGGGGGCTAGGAGCAACAAGAGGCTTGACCACTGATCTGAAACCGTTTGGCCCTAACAAAACGTACACTGGCACTTATGCACGCTGCACCTTCTGCCCTGACCCACGCTGCCTCCTCACAGGCCGTCACCTCGGCACTGCCGCTGACCTTCGGCCTGGAAGAAGAACTGTTTGTGCTGTATCAGGGCCGCAGCAGCCTGGGCAGTTTGTGGCCTATGGGTCAGCTGCTGTGGCAAGAGCCGGGGCGCAACTGGGCCGCTACGGCCACCAACTTTAGGCGGGGCAAAGCCGCGTGGCGCGAGCCGATGAGCAGTGTAGAGGTGAGCACCGGCATAGAAGGCAGCGCCGCCACCCTGTTTATGGCGACTATGGCCCGCCGCGCCGAGCTGAGCAGGCTGTTTACCACAGGCCAACTAGTTGCCCTGGGGGCATTGCCCAGCAGTGACCGTTACCACACCTGTGGCTTGCACGTTCATATCGGCGTGCCGGCAAACCAAACCAGGCGCGTGTATGGCAATCTGGCCTATTTCTTGCCTGTGCTGACGCGCGCAAGCAGCAGCAGCCCGTACTTTGCCCGCCAACTGCACCCAGACGGCTTGGGACGGGTGAGCGCGTCATTTGCACTGGGCAGACTAGGAGATGACCGCTATGAGCGCTTTCAGGACATCATCATCACACGGCGACTGGGCACCATAGAGCTGCGCGTACTTGACCCTGTGCCCGACCCAGAGCGGCTATGGGCCATATTAAAGGCCATAGAAGGCGTGGCTCGGCTGCCGCACACCCTCCCCTTTGAGGCCGAAATGTACAACGCCCTGCGTGCCGAGGCACTGACAGGCTACAGCTCCAACTTGCAAGTCCGCGCCCAGGAGTTACAAGACACCACCGGCTTTGACCCCCACTGGGCCGAACACACCGAAGCCCAGCGGGTGGTGGCTCACACCCAGCAGCATGGCTGGGCGAGCACTCTGGCGCATTTAGACGGGCTTTACCGCACGGGCCTCTGGCAAGACCTCGCCACGCCCCACCCCCGCCCTCCCCACTGGCAAGGCCCCGCCGGATTTGCCCGCTATTACCTGCCCAAGCTGCCTGCCATTGCCCGAAAAGCATATATAGAGAATAAGAAGTAAGGCTTAACGCGCAGATAATTACATATTCCGGCCAGAATCGTGTTGAATATATGATGAAATAAGGCCAGTATAAGTAGAAAATGGTACAGACTTGGATACAAAGGGGAATAAACAGGAGTTTTGAGGTTGTGTTAGAGTAAAGTATAGCCCGTATAACATACTTAGGCACCTGAGCATTTGGCCTTGTCACAAGTTATAGACAGCTAGAATGTCAGACTGCCAGAGGGCTTTGTGTTTTTGCCTAAACGACTTATACGGATTCCGATTGATTTGGCGTACTTCCGAATCAATC
>JAGLBF010000087.1:6710-10097 GCA_018260375.1 Deinococcus sp. | reverse complement strand
GGCGTACTTCCGAATCAATCCGAGCGGATGCGAGTGGGAACAGCATACGGACTGCCGCGGTATGGAGCCGCAGGCGGCGCTTTTCTGACTGTGGTGGAATTTAGCGCAGTCCGTATAAAAAGTACAGAGCTGCGTACGGGCGTCAATGTGCATTGCGCTTCGTTCCAGCACACCTGGGCAGGCACCACCTGCGCTTGCCTACCACGGTGTACTTTTTCCTACTTCTGCTGGATGTCTCTCACCGCGTTTGGAACAAGGTTCAAGTCAGATCAAGTCGCAGTCGGTATTACTAGTCGGTATTATAAGCATTACGGAAAATTAGTTATAAGTATATCTTCTTAGTTGACCATAGGGCAGGTAACTAGGGCAATCAGAGTACGACTAATTAAACGGAATCCGTATTACTCAGTCAGCGCCGCCAACTGTTCGCCCAGCGCCGCTGCTTTTGCAACAGGCAACTGGCATACCCGCGCGCGGCACACATAGGCTAGAGCCGGTGAGCTTGCGGCCAAAGGGTTTTCTGGGTTAAGTCGGCCGTGTAGCACGTCAGGCAATGCCGTTTCATCCCCAAGAAGGTTGGTCTGTTGCGGCGTGGCACTTGCCAGCACCGTAAAGGGCAAAAAGTGCCGCGCCGCCTCTTGCTCCAGCGGCCGCCTGGCTTCTGCTTGACCCACTATCGCCAACTCGCTGAGGGGGGCCGCCAGCAACGCTGCTACTTGCCACAGGCCCCCAAAGCCCGTAGGTGCGGCAAGCATTTGCGGGCCGTAGGTCTGTAACACACGCTCGGCGGCTTGTTGGCCCTCTGTTTCAGCCGCAAAGTAACGGCTCATCCACGCGCCCAGCAGCGCGGCGGCGGCATTGTCACTCAGCACTGCCGAATCAAATGCCTGAACCTGACGGGTCAGCAGGGCTTCAGCCCCCGCGCCTGTGGAGTAAAAAAAGCCCTGCTCAGCGTTGTAAAAGTGCTGGTGTACCCATTGCCATAGCTCGCGGGCTTTGGTCAGGTGGCTGACCTCGCCGCCCGCTTGGTACAGCGCCAGCAAGCCCAGACCGTACAAGGCACTGTCTTCTAATAGGCCGGTGACTTTGCCACCTGAAACCGTACCCTCTTGCCTGGTGGCAACGTGATACAGTCCACCCGCTGAATCTTGCACATGGCCCAGTATCAGCTCAGCGTTGTGGCGAGCAATGTTAAGATACTGCGCCTCGCCCGTTATACGCGCCGCGTCTGCAAAGGCCCACAGCGCCAGGCCGTTCCAGGAGGTCAGGATTTTGTCATCTTGCCCCGGGTGGGGGCGACTGTGCCGCGCCGTCAATAGGGTCAGACGGGCCGCCTCTAGCCGGGCTGTCACCTCACCTTCACTCAGGCCAAATTGGGCGGCCAATTCAGCGGGGCTACTCACCACGCTCAGCACGCTGCGCCGCCCGAATTCGGGGTGATGGGGGTCGGCAAAATTGCCCGCTTCATCTACGCCCCAGTATGTTATTGCCAGTGGCGCGTCTGGGCCGAGCAGCGCGCTCAGTTCGGCTGGTGTCCAGACAAAATACTGGCCTTCTATACCCGCCTGGTCAGCATCCTGAGCGCTGTAAAACCCGCCCTCAGGCGAGAGCATTTCGCGCTCAAGGTAGCCGAGGGTGCGCCGCGCTACATCCAGATAAAAGGGGTCGGCACTCAGCTGAAAGGCCTGCAGGTACACGCGGGCCAGTTGAGCGTTGTCATACAGCATTTTCTCAAAGTGCGGCACCAACCAGCGCTCATCTACGCTGTAGCGGTGAAAGCCGCCGCCCAACTGATCATGAATACCGCCCAGGGCCATCTGGCGCAGGGTAAACAGTGCCATATCACGCCCCTGTGGCTGGGTCAGCAAAAAGGCCAAGGCGGTAGGCGCAGGGAACTTGGGAGCGCGTCCAAAGCCGCCGTAGCGCTCGTCAAAGAGGCGCTGGATATTTTCGGTGGCGCGCTGCGGGTTGAGTACAGCCAAAGGATCGGCCGTCTCTCCACTGCCTGTCTCTCCAGCGCCTGTCTCTCTACTGGCTGTGTCACGGGCGGCCCCCTCCTGTTCGCGCAGGTAGTCGGTCAACACAGAGGCGTTGAGGCGCAGTTTGTCGGGTTGGGTCTGCCAACTGTGACTAATGCTTTGCAGCAGCCGCCCAAAGCTGGGAAGGCCCTGCATGTCGCGGGGCGGAAAGTAGGTGCCTGCATAAAACGGCTCGCCCTCAGGGGTCAAAAACACCGTCATGGGCCAACCGCCCTGGCCCGTCATAGCCTGCACTGCACTCATGTACAGCGCATCAATGTCGGGGCGCTCCTCACGGTCTACTTTTATGCTCACAAAATGCTCATTGATGTAGGCCGCTACAGCTGCATCTTCAAAGCTCTCGTGTGCCATCACATGGCACCAGTGGCAGGTGGAATAACCCACGCTGAGCAGTACAGGAAGATGCCGCGCCCGTGCCTCGGCAAAGGCCTCAGGCCCCCAAGGGTACCAGTCAACGGGGTTGTCAGCGTGCTGCCGCAGGTACGGGCTGGTTTCAGAAATGAGGCGGTTCATGACCTTAGGGTAGCGCGCTAGAACGTATGACTGTTATTGCCAAGTTTTTTCAAATAATAGGCAAGACTGATATTGAGAAAAATTATACCTTAGCCTGTGTTCTTATTAAAGCAGTTACCTATCCTCCACAAAAATCCTAAGAACTATGTAAGATGCCTTATAGAAATCTGACATTTTTCTTTCATACTGTAGCTATGAGCATCACCATCAGCTATGTGGAGCATGTTCCTGTTGTGCATGACCAGGCGCAGAGCCTACTTTGTCTAGAGCGAATAGACCGGTATTCGCGCCCTGGCAAGTGGCTTAAGCCCTCACGTGAGGTAGAAAAGTGGCGGATGGAAGACGGGCGCACTGTCAAAATAAGCCGCGCGGCGGGCAAGGAGCACTGGGACTTTGAGTCTATAGTTTAAGCGCTGAATTAGGGGAAACAGCAAGCGCTTGCGCTACACTAGAGAGCATCATGGACATGCGTAAACTGATGAAGCAATTGCAAGAAGCCCAGGGCACTGCCAACCAGATTCAAGAAGAACTGGCGACCAAAACAGCAGAAGGCCGCGCCGGTGGCCTGGTCACCGCAGTGGTTGACGGTCACGGCAAGATAAAAAGCCTGAGTATTGATCCGCAGGCTGCTGACCCCAACGACATAGAAGCCCTCGAAGACCTGATCGTGGTCGCCATCCAAGACGCTCAGGCGCAGGCCAATGAGCTGCAGCGCGCCGCGACTCAGGCTCTTGGACTGCCTGGTATGTTTTAAGGGAATGGAGAGGATAGGCGTGACTGCGAAGTAGGTATACTACGTACTGCGGTCTAGTTCAGCACCATCAGGACAACACCG
>JAGLBF010000087.1:0-6610 GCA_018260375.1 Deinococcus sp. | reverse complement strand
TCAGGACAACACCGAGTGGGTTGCCGCACCGGGGAACCCGTATCTTTTCCCACCCGCATATGCCCTCATTCAATCAGAAACGGCCTGATTGAAGCGCAGTCTGTATAAGGTAGACATTGGCCCCCATTCTGGGGCTTCTTTTGTTGCCGTATAATGTTGCTGTAGAACTTTCTTATACGGACTGCCGCTAAATTCCACCACAGTCGGAAAAGCGCCGCCTGTGCTTTTATCTTACGAAATACGTACTTTTTCTACGCCCGCTGACTTTCTTTTATCATGTTTTGAACAAGGCTCAACTGGAAGTTGTCTTAACTCATCTCTAAACTAAGGGTTCAAGTCTTCTACATGTTATCAGCCCTTTAAAAGTATGGTCTTCAAGGAGCAACATCATGAAATACCCCCCCAGTCTAGTATCACTGATTCGTGAACTATCGCGGCTGCCTGGCATTGGCCCTAAAAGTGCCCAGCGGCTGGCGTTTCACCTCTTTGATCAGCCCCGCGAGGATATAGAGCGGCTGGCTCAGGCCCTGCTAGAGGCCAAAAGCGAGCTGCACACCTGCCCTGTATGTTTTAACATCACCGACCATGACCTGTGTGACGTGTGCGCCGACCCCTTACGCGACCAGCAACTGCTGTGCGTGGTTGAGGAACCGGGTGACGTGATTGCCATAGAGCGCAGCGGCGAGTACAACGGCCTGTACCATGTACTGCACGGCGTCATCAGCCCCATGAACGGGGTGGGGCCTGAGCAGCTGTACATCAAGCCACTGCTGCCGCGTTTGCAGCCCAACATGGAAGTTATTCTGGCAACAGGCACCACCGTAGAGGGCGAGGCCACCGCCATGTATCTGCAGCGCCTGATTGAGCCACTGGGCGCTACCGTGTCGCGCATCGCCTACGGCCTACCGGTGGGGGGTGCGCTGGAATATGCCGACGAAGTGACACTGGGCCGCGCCATGATGGGCCGCCAAAAGATCAGCCAGTAGTGGTTATGGCTGCCGCCTGTAGGGCCTTTTGGCTTCCATATCCATCACCGCTGCTCCCGTGTATGATAAGTGACGATGCTTGAGCAACTCAGACAATTGGTAGATGATGTGGACGGAGCCTGGGCCGCCGCCCTAGGTGGTCTTGACGGACTGCTGGTTGACGGACACAGCAATGTAGATGTTGACCTAAGCCTTTTGGTTGCCGAACACGCGGGGATGCTGCGGGCGGCAACACAGGCGTATGACACCCTGTCCGGCGGACAGGCGCAGGAGTGGTTTATGCGCGGCGCGGCGCTCAGCACCTACATGATGCCTATGCCGGGCAACGAGTTCTTTTTGCTGCTGTTGTTAGACGGTCAGGGCAACTTGGGTCAGGCACGCATGTTTGGCTACCAGACCATGCAGCAGTTGGAGGGCTTTTTATGAGCAGCACCTATCTAACGCCCCTCTTGTCACTGCCTGGGGTAGAAGGCGCAGTGCTGAGTGGCCCCGACGGACTGAGCGTAGAATCACACGGCAACTACACTGACCTGATGGCTGCTGAGCTGACCGCACTACGCCATATGTTTGAGCGCACCACTCGCAGGGGCGGACTGGGCGGCATTACCCGCATGGCGATCACTGCCGAAACCCTGGAAATTATCGTGGTGGCTTCTGGCCCTTATCTGGCAGCCATCGCCCTGACACGAGGCGTAGACACCCGTCATGCCCAGCAAACCCTGGCCCGCATTGCCCTAGAACTGTCCTTGCCTGACACCACCGCAGGCCAGCAAGAAAGTCAGCACAGAGGCCGCCCCGTATGACCGGTATACCCAATCAGGTACTTTCAAATATGCTCGACACCCCAGGCATCCGCTTTGCGGCCCTGATGTCACCCAGCGGCGCTGTACTCGCCGAAGAGGGCATTCCCGTTAACCCTGAACTGGTGCACTCGGCGCGCAGCATTGCCAGCAGCCTACAACAAGCCCTTCAAGCGGGTGATTTGCAAGATTTACTGCTAGAGCTGAGCAACGGCCCTGTACTGTTTACCCCGCAGGGCGAAAACACCCTGGTCGCAGGCTTTGACGAGGTCAATAACCTCGGCCGTGTGCGCTTTGCCGTCAAGCGGGCGATCAACAGGCTCTAAAGATGTGGAGCCACGTGGCTACATCAACACACAGAGCAAGGTAGCTCCGCAACCACGAACACACCTAACCCGCAATGGATAATACGCAGTCCGTATACTCTCTGCGGTAAGCCAAAGAAAGGCCCCCCTTTTTATACAAATGGGCGGGGCCTGTTTTATTTCTTCTAATACGGACTGAGCTAAATTCCACCACAGTCGGAAAAGCGCCGCCTGCGGCTCCATACCGCGCAGTCCGTATGCTGTTCCCACTCGCATCCGCTCGGATTGATTCGGAAGTACGCCAAATCAATCGGAATCCGTATTACTGGGCATATTGCAACTGGTGCAGCTTGGCGTAGTAGCCTTCGCGCGCCAGCAGCTCGGCATGGGTACCTTGCTCTACAATTTGCCCGCGCCGCATCACCACAATGCGGTCGCAGTGCTCAATGGTGCTCAGACGGTGGGCAATAATAATACTGGTGCGGCCCTGCATCACTTTGGTCAGGGCTTCTTGGATGCGTTGCTCGGTTTCGGTATCTACGCTGGCGGTGGCTTCGTCCAGTATCAGCAGAATGTCAGGGTTTTGTATCAGGGCACGGGCAAAGGCCAGTAGCTGTTTTTGGCCTGTGCTGAGCGTGGCGCCACGCTCGCGCACTTCGGTCTGGTAGCCCTGCGGCAACTGCATAATAAAGTCGTGTACGCCCACATATTCGCAGGCTTCCACCACCCGCTCATGAGGAATGTCGGGGTTGCTGAGTGTCAGGTTGCTCTCTATGGTGCCTGCAAACAAAAACACATCTTGCAACACCACCCCGATGTGGCGGCGAAGGTCGTACTGAACGAGGTCGCGCACGTCTATCCCGTCTACCTTTACAGCCCCGCGCTGCACGTCATAAAAGCGGCTGACCAGGCTGGTGATGCTGGTTTTACCCGCACCCGTAGCGCCTACCAGGGCCACACTTTCGCCAGGGCGGATATTCAGGTCTATGCCGCGCAGCACCCAGCGGGGATCACTCTCAGGCGTGTCGCCACTTACGTCGCTGTCGTAGGCAAACCACACCTGCTCCAGGTCAACCTCGCCCCTAAACTCAGTCAGGGCACGGGCACCGGGCTTATCTTGCACGGTCACGGCTTCGTCAAGCACGCCAAAAATACGCTCGGCGCTCGCCATCGCCGCTTGCAGGTTGTTCATCACATCTGCCAAATCCTGTATCGGCTGAAACAGCTGGCCCACCCAGTTATAAAAAGCGATGAGGGTGCCCAGGGTGATGCCCGCACCTGCCAGTTGCGCCTCAGGGTTTGACACACCCAGATGAATCAAAATGCCGCGCCCCGCGTACCACAGCACCAGTGCCCCCGCCACAGCGCCCAGCACGCTCACTGTAGGCTGAAACAGAGAAAACCATTTGATAGAATTTTGGTTGGCTTCTAGTAAGGCGCGGTTAGAGATATCAAAGTCCTGAGCGTTGTGGTTTTCACGCCCAAAAAGCTGTACGGTCAGCATACCTGTAATATTCTCGTTGAGTTTGGTATTCACGATGGCCTGTTGTAAACGGGTATTTCTAAATGCAGTGCGAATCTGTCCTCTAAAAAAGCTGGTGGCATAAAACAGCACCGGCATCACCACAAAGCTAATCAGCGATAGTTGCCACGACACGCTGAGCATAATCACTACATAGGCCACAATCAGCAGACTGCTTTGTATCAAGCTCACCAGGCCAGCAGTAATAAACTGGTTGATCGCATCTACGTCACTGGTCACGCGGGTCAGCAACCGGCCTACAGGGTTGGCATCAAAGTAGGCCAGTTGCAGGCGTTGCAGTTTGCTAAAAATATCGGCGCGGATATCAAACAAAACGCGCTGGCCCAGGTAGCTAATCGCCACCGTAAAGCCGTAGCGCACCACAAATTCCAGGAGTTTGAGACCGCCATAGGTCAGTGCCGTGGTCAGCAAAAGGCGAAAGAGGGCCTCTCGCTGGGCTACAGAGGTATCAGCTTGCAGCACCCTCGGCCCCAGGGCATGGTCTATAGCGTAGCGCTGTATCAGCCCAAAGAGAGGCTGGGCTACGGCAATCAGCAGCGCCATCAAGAGTATGCCGGCCACCAGGGCGCGGTGGGGCCTGAGGTAAGCCAGGATGCGGCGGGTGAGTCCTGCGTCAAAGTCCTTTTGAAACGCGTCGTCGGCTTGCGGAGGTGTTTTGTTCTGCTCTTTATTGTTCTGAGTTTTATTGTTACGGGCCTGTACAGGCTCAAGGGGAACGGGCTGGGTCATGGCTGCGCCTCCTGGCTCTTGGTTATGGTCACCTTATGACCCGCACCGTCATCACTCAGCACGTCATGCTCCAGGCTCTGACGGCGCTCCATTTCGGCGTAGTGTCCGCCAAGCTCAAGCAGTTCGGCGTGGCTGCCTTGCTCAACAATCCGCCCCTCCTCCAGCACCACGATATGGTCGGCATGGCGCAGGGTGCTGACGCGGTGACCTATCAGCAGCACGGTACGCCCTTGTTGCACCTCGCGCAGCCCTTGCAAGATGCGGCTTTCGGTTTCGGTGTCTACGGCGCTCATCGCATCATCCAGTATTAAGATACGCGGGTCACGGGCAATGGCGCGGGCCAGGGCGGTGCGCTGGCGCTGTCCACCCGACAAGGTTACGCCGCGCTCGCCCAGCAGGGTGTCGTAACCGTCTGCAAAGCGCTCTATTTCGCCCGATAGTCCCGCGATTTCAGCAGCGCGCTTAACCTGCTCCATGTCAATCGGCGCGGCGGTCATTGGCGGTGGTGCGGCCCTAAGTACGCTCACCCCCGTCTCTATCGGCGGATAAGCGGCGTTGTTCAGCCCAAATGCGACATTGGCGGCAATGGTATCCGAAAACAAAAACGGCTCCTGCGGCACCACCGCTAAATTGCCGCGCAGCACCTCTAGCGGAATATTCTGCACCAGGTGACCGTCTACCCGTACCTCACCGCTCGTCGTGTCTACCAAACGGGTCACCAGGTTGGCCAGCACAGTTTTGCCGCTGCCTGTCGGCCCTGTGATGCCCAGAGTCTGCCCCGCTGGAATGTGCAAATTGATGTCGCTCAGCACGGCGCGGCCCTCAAACACCAAACTCACGTTGATAAGGTCAATCTGCCCACTAAGCGCAGTAATGCGCCAGTCGGTTTGCGGGCCGTCTTTGACCAGCGGCTGAGCTTCAAAAATTTGCTCCAAGCGCTGCCAAGATGCCGCGCCGCGCTGCAAGGCGTTGGTGATCATGCCAATACTGAGCATAGGCCAGGCCAGTCGGTCAAGCACCAGCGCAAACTGGGTAAATTCGCCTACGGTCAGCGGGCTGCCAGGCACCAGGCCCAAAATCATCCGCCCGCCGTATATAAGCACCACCGCATAGGCCAGACCCATCAACAGGCTCATCACCGCCTGCAGAGGGCCTTCTACGCGGGTCAGTCGCAGGGCACGGCGTATCAGCTCGCTGTTCATCGCACGGTACGAGCTAATTTCGCGCTCCTCTATCGCGTACCCTTTGACCACCCTCGCTCCCGAAAAGTTCTCCTGGGCTTTGGCAGCAATGGCGCTGTTTTGCTCCTGCACCTCGGTGTAGCGTGCCCCAATCAGGCGGGCCAGCACAAACAGCACCCCGATAATCAGCGGAAAGACCAGCAGCATTGCCAGCGTCAGCCGCCACGAGATACTAAAAAACCAAAAAAAACTCACCGCAAAGCTGCCCACCACGCTCGCCATCTGCCAGCTACCAAAACCAAGCAACTCGCGTACCGCCCCCAGGTCACCTGTGAGCCGGTTCATCAGGTCGCCGGTGCGGGCACGGTCAAAGTAATACTTGTCCAGTGACGAGAGGTGTCCAAATAGGTCGCGCCGTATCTCGTACTCAATCTGGCGGCTGGCAACTACAATCTGGCGGCGCACCAGCACCATCAGGCTGCCCGATACCACCACCGACAACACCGAGCACAGCGCGTACCAGGTGACCTGGGCGGTGGTTATCGCTGTTACGCCCTTTACCGTACCGGTCAGGCCGTCAATAATAAGGCGGGTGAAATACGCGGGCATGGTCACCGCCAAGTTTGCCCCCAGCACCGCCAGCGTACCAATGACAAACTGACGCTGATGCAGCCGCAAATACACACCTAAAGAAGCAAGTCTGTTCAACATTCACCCCCCAATTCATCCCTGGTTACAACACTTTGGCCGCCTCAACGGGCAAAATGTCCAGGCAAATGGCGCCAAAAACCGTCTTAGTGTACGTCACGCCGTGCCCCGAAACCGTAAGCCGACATAGGCATGACATTCCTGAGCGTGCCACACGAGCTTTGTCAGAGCTAAGCATAACCACCCAGCCACAGGTGCTTGACACCCATAGGGGGCAATGCTACTATCTGCACTCGGAAGTAAGGAAGGCGGCAAAGCGCCTCAGTCCAAGCAACCGCGCTCAGCAGTGTCCTGAGCAAAGAAGGTGCCACCCTAGCTCAACTGGTAGAGCACCCGATTTGTAATCGGAAGGTTGTCG
>JAGLBF010000006.1:21641-37195 GCA_018260375.1 Deinococcus sp. | reverse complement strand
AGCCGCAGGCGGCGCTTTTCCGACTGTGGTGGAATTTAGCGGCAGTCCGTATAAAAACCCCAGAAGATGACAGTGAATGGCCAGGTCGGTTAATGCCTGACAGCCCAAAAAAAAGCCCCCGCCACCACGCAGCAGAGGAGACTTCAAGATGAACATTAAAGAGAGGAGACAGCGCGGCTTATTCAGCCAGTTTTTCAGATTGCAGCGCTTGAGTAACAGCTTCTAGCGCCGCTGCTTCGTCGTCACCTTCGGCGGTCACTGTAAAGGTAGTGCCCGGGGCAATGCCGAGGCTAAGCACCTGCATCAGGTTTTTGAGGCTTACGGCCTTGTCTGCCACCAGTTTGATGTCAGCGCCAAAGGGCTTGGCCACCTTAACTAGGGCGCTGGCGGGGCGGGCGTGCAGACCCTGGGGGTCAATCATGGTAAAGCTGCGTTCTATCATACACTGTAGTTTAGCGCTTTTGAGAGGCAGGATACGGTTATTTCCCTGTACTGGTCAGGGCAACCGCAAAGTCGGAAGCTGCCTAACATTTGATAAGTAGCCAGTAAGTAGGCTGGCTCTTTTTGCTGTATCCATCTGTCAAATGCTCTCGGCATAGCGAAGCGTAATTTTCAAACGAAAAGTTTCACTTCACATTTTAGGGACTTTGCGGTTGCCCTGCTGTACTGGTCAGGGCAACCGCAAAGTCAGTTCAATAATCCGCCCAAGTCACTTGTGCCCGAAGCAGCCCTAAGCCTTTTGGTCTACAGACTGCCTTTTGCAGCTGTGGGACGGTGCAAATGGGGGCGCAGCCCTATGATGTTTTCTGTAGCTAGGCGCTACTTAACGGTGAGAAACCATAAAAAACCCCGCCCCAAACAAGGCAGGTGATTTTACTGTGGTGGAGCCGAGGGGGATCGAACCCCTGACCTCGTCATTGCGAACGACGCGCTCTCCCAGCTGAGCTACGGCCCCAGAGAGCTATTGGTCTCTTCGGGCGTGCAAAAGATTAGCACCAATGCCCCCGCAGTGCAAGGTGCACCCTTATCGCTTATCGCCTGATGGCGGGTGGACAGTCCTAGGCTCTCAAAAGACATACGCCCCCTAGTCGCCTGCAAAAGGTGATATAGGGGCTCGCACAACAAACGGCGAATGTCTACACTGTCTTAATGGAACGACAAGACCGATTCAGCTACAAATTTGAGCGCGAAGGCATCACCTTTGATGACGTGCTGCTGCTGCCCCGCCACTCACAGGTACTTCCCAGTGCTGTGAATGTGCAGGCCCAGCTTAGCCGCCGTGTTCGGCTCAATATCCCCTTTGTGTCGGCCGCCATGGACACCGTAACCGAAACAGCTATGGCGATTGCGATGGCCCGTGAGGGCGGCATAGGCGTTATTCATAAAAATATGTCTATTGACGCGCAGGCCGAAATGGTACGCAAGGTTAAGCGCTCAGAAAGCGGCATGATTGTAGACCCCATCACCTTGCCGCCGACCGCCACCGTGCGCGAGGCCGACAGGCTGATGGGCGAATATAAGATTAGCGGCGTACCCATTACAGACGCCGCTGGCAGACTGCTGGGCATCATCACCAACCGCGATATGCGTTTTATTGACGACATGGATGTAGCGCTGGGCGACGTGATGACCCACGAACACCTGGTTACGGTTCCAGTAGGTACTAGCCTAGAGATGGCCCGCGAGATGTTCAAGAAAAACCGTATCGAAAAGCTGCTGGTCACAGAAGGCGAGTACCTGCGCGGGCTGATTACCATCAAGGACATTGAAAAAACTGTGAAATACCCCCACGCCGCCAAAGATGACCTGGGCCGCCTGCGCGCTGCCGCGGCTATAGGTGTCAGCGCCGACCTGATAGACCGGGCGCAAGCACTGGTGCAGGCGGGCGCAGACGTGCTGGTGCTTGACAGCGCACACGGACACAGCCAGGGCATTTTGAACGCGCTTGGCCGTATCAAAGAGCGCTTTGATGTAGACGTGATTGCGGGCAATGTCGCTACCCGTGAAGGTGCCCAGGCGCTGATTGACGCGGGCGCCGACGGGATAAAGGTAGGCATTGGGCCCGGCAGCATCTGCACCACCCGCGTGGTGACCGGCGTAGGCGTGCCCCAAATCACCGCTGTATTTGAAGCCTCAGAAGCCGCGCTGGCAGCAGGAATACCTGTTATCGCTGACGGCGGCGTAAAGCAAACGGGCGACGCTGCCAAAGCCATTGCTGCAGGCGCCAGCACGGTGATGATGGGCAGCATGCTGGCAGGCACCGACGAGGCCCCAGGCGAGATGGTGCTGCGCGACGGCAGGCGCTACAAGAGCTACCGTGGCATGGGGTCTATGGGTGCTATGAACCAGGGAAGCGCCGACCGGTACTTTCAGGGTGGCAGCAAAAAGTTTGTTCCCGAAGGCATTGAGGGCATTGTGGCTTACAGGGGTACGGCGGGCGAAGTGGTGTATCAGTTTGTGGGCGGCCTCAAGAGCAGCATGGGCTACTGCGGCGCACCTGACCTTGATGCCCTGCGCCGCGACACGCAGTTTGTACGCATCACTTCGGCAAGCCTGATAGAAAGCCACCCACACGGCGTGACAATCACCCAAGAAGCGCCCAATTACAGCAAGTAGTACGCACTCTGGTTGAAGTAGGCCGGATGCGTGTGGGAAAAGATACGGCTTCCATACTATGTAGGAATATTGTGGTGAAATATTGTGTAGCAATACTGTGCCGTGCGTCTAGAAGGAAAAGGGCTTGGGGAGGGGCTGGGCCTCTGGTTAACAAGCGCCCAGGCGGCACCGCTCCTTTGCCTAAAAATGTACCGTGTACAGATAAGCCCTCATTTGCACACTGACATTCTGTCAGTAGGCAGGTGAGGCGCTAAAATAACCCGATGACCACATTCCAACATTCGCTCATGAGCAGGCTGCGCGAACCCTGGAACAGCCTGACCCACGGGGTAGGGGCACTGCTGGCCTTGCCTGTGCTGGTAGGGTTGTGGTGGTACGCCGTACATGCAGCGGTAGCGGTATGGCCTTTTGTGGTTTTTGGGTTCAGTATGCTACTGCTGTATACGGCGTCGGCATGCTATCACTCGCTGAGGCTCAGTGAAGGAGGCCTGTTGTGGCTGCGCAAGCTAGACCACAGCGCCATTTTCTTGCTGATAGCGGGCACCTATACGCCGCTGGCTTACTTCGGGCTGCATGATCAGTGGCGCGGGCCCGTGTTGGTCACCGTGTGGGTGGTAGCGCTGCTCGGCATGGGCCTAAAACTCATCACCATGCGCCTGCCGCGCTGGATAAGCACGCTGCTCTATGTGTGCCTCAGCTGGGTGGCTGTCGCCTTTTGGCCTCAGTTTGCCCAGCACCTTAGCCCCGCTGCACTCACCTGGCTGTGCATAGGCGCTGTGATGTATTCTGCCGGCGCTGTGGTGTACGGCACCAAAAAATGGAACCCCTTGCCTGGTGTCTTTGGGTTCCACGAAATATGGCATTTGTTTGTACTGGCAGGCAGCGCCGCCCACGTGGTGATGATGTTTTATTTAAAGTAGTGGCAAGGTACAGGTTTGAGGGTCAGGAGTACCGTCAAAGCATCTGATACGGATTCCGATTGATTTGGCGTACTTCCGAATCAATCAGGGCGCATGCGAGTGGGAACAGCATACGGACTGCGCGGTATGGAGCTGCAGGCGGCGCTTTTCCGACGGTGGTGGAATTTAGCGGAAGCCGTATGAATGCTTATCAGGTATACAGGCGCTTGATAGCTTTACATCTTCCGCAAAAATTCGGTTTTGAGGACCAGTGTTGAGCGCCCGTCTTTGACTTCTACAGTGCTGTCACTATACTCGTCTACACGGATATTCTTAAAGACTTGCCCGCGTTTGAGGGTCGCCGAAGTGCCGCCTACCTTGAGGTCTTTGATGACGGTGACGGTATCGCCCGTACTGAGTTCTTTTCCATTGCTGTCTTGAGGCATAGGCTAACATTGTGACACGCGGAGAGAAGCTAGGGTGACTGAATATGGGGGCCAACGGCTATTTGACCTTGGCCTGAAAACACACCTTACCACTCTCTCCTGCCCCCAGGCTTGGCAGGGCCAAGGCTATATCTTGCCCCACCATTTGCCCCGCGTCGCTGTCAATGGCGGCACTCAGCAGGGTGGTGTTGGAGGCAGTGATGTACTTGAGGGCTAAGTCTGTGCCGTAAGCATTAGGCAAGGTCACGGTCTTGTCAGAAGCCGTATCTATCAAGTGAAAAGACAGTGCCTTGCCGCCCGTATTCTGGTACTGAATGCAGTATTCCAGCGTATCGTCAGGCTCAGCCGTGTTGACGGTGACTTCGGTACCGTTGCGGGTCACGTTGCGCACTGTTTTAGTGAGGCTCACCGCAGGCGGGAGAGTTGCCACAATGTTCACCGCATCTGAGTCGGTGTCATTGCCAGTTAGGTTGCTGGCTTGTCCGCCGCCTGACACAGTAGCGGTGTTGGTGACAGTGCCCGTGCTGCCCGCAGCCACATTGACCGTCAGGGTGATGTCAGGATAAGCCTGGTCCTTGGCCAGAGCGTCACTGCGGGTGCAGGTCAGCGTGGTGAGTACGCAGTTCCAGCCCGTACCCGATATAGCCTGAGCGCTTAGACCTGTGGGCAAGGTGTCAGTAACGGTGACAGCACCTATGCTGGAGGCCAGGCCTATATTGCTGACGTGCAGGGTAAAGGTACCCGGTTGTCCAGGAACAAAGTTGCCCGTATGTGACTTGTCTATGGTCAGGTCTGGCCCACTGACCACAATGCGGGCGGGTTGGTCGCCCGGCGTTATGGGGTCGCTGTCGCTCGTGTCGACCACTGCAGTGCCCAGGGTCTGCTGGTTATAGGCCACTTGTCCAGAATTGTCAATGACCGTGCCGCCCGGCGTACCGGCGTTGACGGTGACCTTAAAGCGCAGCTTTGTCTGTTGAGTCGGCAGCAAGATGCCGCCCGCCGCTGCTGTGGCGCCTGTGCCTAACCGCGCCACCACCTTATTGCTCACACTGTCATACTCGGCCTGGTCATCGCCTGCCACGTCTGTCTTGTTACCCGCATTGATGTCCGTAATCTCTAAGGAGCCAGGGACGAAAGTGGTATTGGCGGGCAGCGGATCAGTCAGTACGATATTGGTGGCCCCATCATCGCCCTGATTATTGATCACCAGTTCGTATTGCAAAACGTCACCCGGTACCAGCGCTCCGCCGTTGATGTCGGTCACGGTTTTGGTCAGCGCGTCTTTGATATTTGGCACATAAATTTCGGTAGCCAGCGTGATGACGCCGGGGTAGATGACATCACCAGACGTACCAATGACGCGCACCACCGCCGAAGTGCTGCTGTTGGGTAGCGGGGTGTTGGGCGTAAAGGTGTCAATATCTAGCCCAAGGGTGTTGGTAAAAGCTGGGTTACGCCCCGCCGTCACGTCGCTGCCCAGAGCCGAAATGGTGGAGTTGAACACATCATTGACGGGATTAACGGCATTAGAGACGGTATTCAGGCTGCTGGTCGTTGGCCCAAATCGCAGGCTGCCGTTGGGAGTAACTTCTGCTCCTTCTGACTGTCCGCGGTCACCGTCGTAAGCCACCACGCCGATGGTACTTTTGACTGTACCAGTGCTGGGCGTCAAAAACCCGCTGACGGTTATATCTACAGGATTAGCAGGATTGTTTGCTAGTTGAAAGCCGTCAAAAACAGTCAGGTTTTTGTTGGATAGGGTAGAATTTCTGTAGGCCACCACCAATGTCCAGCCCCCCCAGTTGCCTGAGCTAGTAGAGCTACCGGTGTTACCACTGGAAATATTGCCTATAGTGTAGGAGCCTGTGCCTGCCGTCTGAACTTGAGACGTAACATCAATGAATGACTGATAATTATTGCCAATACTACTTACCGCGGATGAGGTGAGTGTTGAGCCCGCACCTCCAGGTGGCGCAAAAAAGACCTGGGCGTAGGTACTCTTGGGCAAGGTACTAGATCCACTCCAGTACAGCCCCGCAAACAGCACCGTGCTCCCCGCAGGCAAGTTTAAGGTGGCTGAGCTGGAATTGGTAGTCGCACTGTTACTGTCGGTGTCAATAGGCACCATAGCTACGTTGTTATTAGTCACGCTGCCGCCCGCACGCGCTGTAACGCAATTGGCTGCCGTAGACCTGGTCGCTGGAGGAATAATAGAAGAGCAATGATAATTGACATTGCCAATCAGTACAATGTCACCTCTGACCACGGTATTGCTATAGCGGGAAGTAAAGGCCCGCTGGGCGCTGGCCGTAGTGCCGGTCAACAAGCCCAGCACACCAAGCCAAATGCTCAGCTTGCCTAACAACTGTGGTGAGTGCGCAGCCCTGATGATAGTGGCAAGGCGCTGTGGACGGCTAGTGAACATATTTGGCTCCCATAAACTTTAAACGGTTCTGTACCTTATGCGGACTACGATTAAATCAGGTCGTTTCTGATTGAATGATGGCAGATGCGAGTGGCAAAAGATACGGGTTTCCTGGTATGCAAGCAGAGTCGGTGCTTTCCTGACTGTGCTAGATTGGAGCGGCAGTCCGTATTATGCGGAACCTTGTTAAAAATTCAATGAAAGAAGATGAGCGGGCGTAGGAGAAAATACGAAATTCAATTTATCTTAGCACAGCCCAAAAGCGTTGGCTGTACTTACCTACCGTAAAGGCCGTATCCTTTCTCACTCGCATCCGCCCTAGTTAAATCAGGTCGTTTTTGATTCAACCACAATCTGTATGAAAGGCTTCTCCCTGCACCCAGCAGGGCCACCGGGTATCAGGAAGGTGGTTAAAACTCTTTACTCAAGTTACGCAAATTGCATATCTAGAGGCGGTAAAAGGCGCTTAAATCCCTTACCCTAGCTTAAGGGGGGGAAAGCGTTTGGGGGGTCACGTAAGCGGAATAGCTTTCAGTAAGTAAGAGTTCTTCCGCCAAGTCAGCAGCAGTTGGTGAACATAGTTAATGACTCACTGAATTGCAATGACTTCCTGACATCCTCTAAGCAAAAGCCGCCAGCCTGTGCTGTTTGCCTACTCGCCCCTACCTGTCTGCAACTGCCGTGCTTCCTTGTCGCCGTCATAGGCGTGAGCGGCGGCCCAAGCTGCGGCGGCTCCGGTGTCATATGCCACGCGCAAAAAAGTCACGTTCCAAGTATCACCCTCGCCTTCTAGCAGTACCCAGCGGGCATGCGGATTACCGTCTTTCTGGCGGCTGACGGCTCCGCAGTTGACCAGCGTCAGCGCTCCGATCTGGCGAATGTGTTCTAGGTGCGAGTGACCCACCACCACCACGCGGGCCGATCCCAGATCACCCAGGCGTTCGAGCACCTGTTGATCACTGGCCCAGTGGTCGCCGTCGCGCAGCAGAGCCTCCCACGGGTTGGTGAGCGTACCGTGACCTGCCAGCACTTTGCCGCCTGCCAGGGCCACACTGGTAGGCAGACTGGCGACATATTCGCCCGCGCCCTCTGGCAATACTGAATGCAGCCACGCTAACATCTCGCGCTTTTTGGTACCGGGTGTCAGTGGTTCGCCCAGCCGCTCATCAGTATTGCCGCGAATTTCATGCACGCCGTACTGCCGCCTAAGTTGCTGCTGCATCACAAAGGCCTGGGCAGGGTCGGCGCCGCCAAAGACTTGGTCGCCTAGGTTCACCCACTCATCCGGCTTGTACTGTGCGATATCATCTAGTACGGCACTCAGCGCGTAGCGGTTACCGTGTACATCTCCAAAAATGGCGATTTTCATGGGGGATACCTCTGATAGGGGCTGCTGGACTGTGTTTAGCTTGCTTGCACTGCGGGGCTATCGGCATAGGTGGCTGGGACGGGCTCGCCTTTTGCCAGCGCCGCCACAAAAGCCTCAAACTGGGTCTGTATTTGCCCGCGCACCTCGCGCCATCTGTCTAGGCTGCCGCCTGAGGGGTCAACAAAAGGGTAATGCCGCCGTGTGGTTTTGCCTGGATACACGGGACAGGCTTCGGCCGCGCTGTCACAGACGGTGATGACATAGTCAAAGTTTTGCGGGTCGGGTACATCTTGCAGCGTTTTGGAAGTGTGGGCGCTGAGATCCAGTCCCAGCTCTGCCATCACCAATTTGGCCTCGTCTTTTACACGGGTGGCCTCGGTGCCTGCCGACTCAACCTCTAGCGCAAGTCCTGCGCGGCGGGCGGCCTCGCGGGTAAGGGCCTGTGCCATTTGCGAACGGGCAGAGTTATGGGTACAAAGGATCAGAACGCGTGTCATGGCCCTTAATATAACGTACCCCGTTTAGGACTTTGTTAGTCTAGGCGCGAGTATGGCCAGCACAACACGGACTTAAAGTTAGCGTAGAGTGTTAGTGTGTACCGAGCGTCTACCCTCTGCCATCAATTGGGAATCGACGGTTTCAATCCTCTTGCGTGAGGCGACGTGAAGACTATTACGCCACCTTGTCGGTCTATGTGAGTTCTTTTTCGGTGGGCTAGATCCAGGGGCTAGATTCGGGAGCTAGATATAGCCCAGGTATCACGACCCTAAGCAAGCCCTATACGGGGTGATACGGATTCCGATTGATTTGGCGTACTTCCGAATCAATCAGGGCGAATGCGAGTGGGAACAGCATACGGACTGTGCGGTATGGAACCGCGGGCGGCGCTTTTCTGACTGTGGTGGAATTTAGCGCAGTCCGTATCAGGCCGTTAGACCTGAGGGTTAAAGCAGCTTAAAAGTGTCCAAACCATTGCCCAGACAATAGAAGACAATAAGACAAGTTGCGCGGTGTACTTGGCATTTGCTACATTAGGCTTAGCAATTGAAAGGAACACGGCGTTTTCTGGTAAGCTGTGTCGCCGCTACCCCTGCTTGCCGCCCCCAGAGGTATACCAATGACCATTGCTCGCATCATTCTTCACACCGTACGTCTGCCGCAACACCGCTACAGCGTCCCCATTGCCCAAACTGAGCCCGACCAGGCAGGGCCAATCAACCTGATGACGGGCCACCCTCACCATGATCTGCTGCCGCTTGACAGGCTGCACATGGCGATGCTGGCTCAGGTGGAGCAGCAAGATTACGCCTCACTGCAATACGGCGACAACCGGGGCGACCCTGTACTGCGTGCACACATTGCTGACATGCTCAATAGCGACCTAGATGGCGTGCAGGCCTCTGCGAGCAGGCCCATCAGCGCTGATGATTTAATGGTGTCTTTGGGCATTTCGCATGCGGGCGACCTGTTTGCCCGACTGTTGCTTAAGCCTCATGAGACGGTGCTGGTAGATGAGCTGACTTTCTTTTGCATGGTGGATATCTTCAGCGACCTGCACTTGCAGGTGGTTACTGTGCCTATGACCGCTGACGGCCCTGACCTAGACGCGCTGCGGAGTCTGGCCCGCCAGCACAAGGCCAAGGCGTTTTATCATATCGCCTCAGCGCACAACCCCACGGGGCGCAGCAGCAGCGCAGCGCAGCGTGACGCTTTGGCGCAGCTTGCCGCTGAAGAAGGGCTGTACCTATTGATTGACGAGGTGTATCAGCAGCTGGGTCACGCTCGCGCCCAGCCGCCAGGATTTGGCCGCTACGTTGCTGACAATCCCTGGGTGGTGGTGCTGGGGTCACTGAGCAAATCCTTTGGCCCAGGGTTGCGTCTGGGGTGGATACACGCCGCGCCCAGCCTACTTGACCGGCTGTCCTCATCGGGGCTAGTGGGTGCTATGTCGGGGGTCAGCCCGCTGAGTACCGGCATCGTAAGCCGCATGTTTGAGCAGGGGAGCGTACAGGCTCACCTCAAAGAGGTGAATGTGGCTCTAGCCCGCCGCGAGGAGCGCCTTCACCGTTCACTCAGCTCGGCGGGCATAGAGCACACCCGTCCGCAGGGGGGCTATTTTATCTGGGCCAAATTAAACTTGCCCGACAACCCCCATGTGCGCCTGATGAGAGGCCGCCGCTTTGGTCAGACTGCTCAAGCAGGGGAGATGTCGCGCTTGTGCTTTGCTTTTGAACGCGAGGAGCGTCTAGACCAGGCGGGCGAAGCGATTTTGCGGGCCATGGCCTAAAAAGAAGGCAGAACAAGAGAAGGCCGAAGTTTAACACAGACTGCGGTTCAATCAGGGCAGATACAAGTGGGAAAAGATACGGGTTTTCTGGTATGGAAGCGCAGGCAGAGCTTTGCTGTCTCATACGGACGGCGCTCCATTCCACCACAGTCGGAAAAGCGCCGCCTGCGGCTCCATACCGCACAGTCCGTATGCTGTTCCCACTCGCATTCGCCCTGATTGATTCGGAAGTACGCCAAATCAATCGGAATCCGTATCACCTGCAATAGAGCGCAGTCCGTATTAGCGCGTTTTGGTGACCTTATTCAGCAAGGGTGGTGAATCGGGGTCAAGGCCTCTGGCAAGGGCAAGGTGCGCGGCAAACAGATAAAAAGTCTGCGCACTCACAATAGCGTCGGTGAGGGGGTGTCCACTTGTGGGGGTGGTCAGGGTGCTGCCTGTCACTGGCCCCAGCGTTTTAAGGTCGGCTCCATTGGCCCGCAGGTCGTTGTATGCGGCCTCGGTAGCGGACTGGGCGGCGTCGGCACTGATAAAGCCCAAAAAGGGCAGGCCCTCGGCAACTAAGCGCTTGGGCCCGTGGCTAAACTCGGCGGCAGAGTAGGCTTCAGCGTGGATACCGCACGTTTCCTTGAGCTTGAGGGCGGCTTCTAGCGCGATGCCAAAGTGGTAGCCACGGGCCAGTATCAACAGGTTTTCGGCAAAGCTATAGCGGCTTGCCAGTTCGCGGGTGTCAGGCTCCAGCGCTAGAGCCTGCTGCAAGGTGTCTGGAAGCTGCTGCAAGGCCGCCTGCAGGGCTGCGTCACCGGTAAGCTCAGCAATGACAGGCCAAAAGGCGCTGAGCGTGCATAGAAAACTTTTGGTGGCGGCAACGGCCTTTTCTTCGCCGCAGCGCAGCGGTAACACAAACTCAGCTTCGTGGGCGAGGGGGCTATCTTCCACGTTGACCAGGGCCACAGTCATGGCACCACTGGCGCGGGCGGCCCGCACATTTTCCACCACGTCAGGGCTGGCCCCCGACTGCGAGGCGGCTATCAGCAGCGCACCTTGCAAGTTGAGGTTTGCGCCGTAAAGGGTATGTACGCTGGGGCCAAGTGAGGCCACGGGAAGGCCCAAACTGACCTCCAGGGCATATTTGAGTACCGTGCAGGCGTGGTCACTGCTGCCACGCGCTACAGTCACCGCGTAGGCAGGCTGGCGCTCACGGATGGCCTGTACCACCCGCTGCACCGCCGCCGTATTCGCTTGTTGTTGGCGGGCAATGGCTTGGGGGGTCTGGTGAATCTCTTGCAACATCAGGGGATTGGGGGACATGGGGCGCTCCTTTGGGAAAGTGTGTGGTTTGAGCGTGAAGCGGTGGGCGGAGGTTGGCCTTTTGACGGTGAGGCTATACAGCCAGGCTATGTAGTCAGGCTATGCAAGCAGGCCATACGGTTGTTGACCATCAGACCATTGAGCTTCAAGGCCTTTGCAGCCGCTTGACCCGTCAGACGTTTGGCTGATCAATCCTTTGGTTAACCAGGTAGTTGAAGGCCTCTTGCAAGACCTTTATATAACCCTTTCGCCCGCTACATAAACCTCTTGTACTTCAAACTGCGTATTCAGCACCACTATATCGGCCCGTTGGCCTGTGATCAGTTCGCCTCTGTCGCTCAGGCCCAGTGACCTAGCAGGGTTGCGGCTGAGCATCTGGCTTACTGTGGTCAGGTCTAGGCCCGCTGCTAGGGCGTGGCGCAGGGCCAGGTCTAGTGTAAGCACGCTGCCCGCTAGGGTGCCGTCTGGCAGGGTGGCTTTGCCATTTTTGACCTCTACAGCTTGCCCGCCCAGTTCGCTAGGGCCGTCGGGGAGGCCAGCAGCGCGCATGGCGTCGGTGATCAGCACCACCCGCCCCGGGGCCGCCGCCTGAGCAAGCCTAAAGCTGATAGGACTGACATGCACCGTGTCATAAATCACCTCTAGCCAGGCATGGGGGTCAGCCATCAGTGCCCCCGCTGGGCCAGGGTTGCGGCCCTCTACGCCGCCCATCGCGTTGTAAAGGTGGGTAGCGCAGCTTTGGCCCCCCGCCGCATATATAGCCTCTAGCGTGGCGGCGACCTCTTCGCCTGTAGCGCGAGTATGCCCGATGCCTACCCGTACGCCAGCGCGGGCAAAGGCGAGGGCCGCTTGCTGTGCGCCTGCTTGTTCGGGGGCGAGGGTCACGGCCCTGACCACACCCAGGTTCAGCACTTCAGCCAGCAATTCGGGGGTGGGCTCCAGCGTGTTGGGAGGCTGAGCGCCCAGCTGCTGCGGGCTAATAAAAGGGCCTTCTAGGTGAGCGCCCAGAATAGCTGCGCCGCCCACTATAGGAGTTTCCATGGCTCCCCGCACGGCCCGCAGCGCCGCCAGCACCTTGTCCCAGGGGTTGGTGATGGTGGTGGGCAGCATACTGGTGGTGCCGTGTTGAGCGTGTAGACGGGCCATTTGCTGCAGGCCACCGGGGCCGTCCATCGTGTCGCCGCCGCCACCGCCGTGAAC
The DNA here is from genome assembly GCA_018260375.1 of Deinococcus sp. Lineage (GTDB taxonomy): Bacteria > Deinococcota > Deinococci > Deinococcales > Deinococcaceae > Deinococcus. The sequence goes on along the minus strand of JAGLBF010000006.1, from coordinate 24,642 downwards.
GTGGGTGTCAATAAACCCGGGCAGAATGTAGCGCTCGCTGCTCGCTTGCTGTGTTGTTGAGGCGTCTTGTGGTGCAATGTGTTGCAGTGTAGCCCCAAACTGCACAGCGCCCGCCTGTACGCCGTCAGGCAGTACCAGCAGGCCGCTGAGGTGCTTGGTGTTGGTCATAAAGGGAACAATAGCGCAGAGATGTCTGAAAGATGAATAGGGTTGAGGTTATACGAACGGCGCTCCATTCCAGCACAGCAAGAAAGGTGCCAACAGTGCTTTTGTACCTGTACCAGCGTCTGTGCCGCAGACAGAAGAAGCAATCAATAATACGGATTCCGATTGATTTGGCGTACTTCCGAATCAATTAGGGCGGATGCGAGTGGGAACAGCATACGGACTGTGCGGTATGGAGCCGCAGGCGGCGCTTTTCCGACTGTGGTGGAATGGAGCGCCATCCGTATAACAACGTTCCAGACGTGCTCAACCATTGATTGCAGTAGGGGTGGCCTCAACCTCAGGCCACCCCTACTCTCAGCCTGACGTGCAATACACTCAGGCGCTCACTACCTTTTGTTAGCGAATCTGAATGGTGTTACCAACCACTTCTACCGTCTGGCCTTCTTCTAAGTTGGTAAAGACCACAGGGGTAATCAGGCTGGGCACACGGCCTTGTAAGACTTGCAAGTTGACGCGCAGCAGAGGCTGACCCGCAGAAACATGGTCGCCTTGCGCCACCAGTGGTGTAAAGCCTTCACCTTTGAGGCTCACGGTGTCTATGCCCACGTGTACCAGCACCTCTAGACCGTTGTCGGCACGCAGGCCAATAGCGTGGCCTGTGGGGAAGAGGGTCATCACTTCGCCGCTGACAGGCGAGCGTACCTCGGCGGCGCTGCTGATGGTGGGATCAATAGCAAAGCCTTCACCCATGATTTTGCCCGCGAATACGGGGTCAGGCACTTCGGTGATAGGAAGCACGCGGCCTTGCATAGGCAGCACAAAGTTGGCGGGCAGGGTCAAGTGTGCGGTGGTCGCCTGAACGGAGGCTTGGTCTGCTTTTTGCAAACTGGGCTCGGGGGTCGCCACAACGCTGGGCGCAGCAGCACGAGCAGCTACGGGCGCAGCGGCGGTGTATCCGCCCTCAGCGACGATGGTCTTCATGCTTTCCTTAATGCGGTCAGAGCGAGTGCCGTACACAGCCTGTACGCTGTTGCCCACCTCGAGCACGCCTGCTGCGCCCAGCTGTTGCAGCCTGGATTTGCTCACCAGTGCATTGTCATTGACGCTGACGCGCAGGCGAGTGATGCAGGCGTCTAGGTTAGAAATGTTTTCGGGGCCGCCAAACGCGCGCAAAATCTCCAGCGCTTCCTCGCGTTCATTGGCAGGAATGACGGCGGGGCCAGCCGCCAGCGTCTTGACATCTTCTACTTCGCGGCCTGGGGTCGCCAGGTTCATGGTGCGAATTAGCGTGCGGAAAACCACATAGTAAATGGCGGCAAAGACCAGTCCCAGCACGGGTATCAGCAGGGCGTTGGTGCTTTTGGGCCACAGCAGCATATAGTCAATAAACCCGCCCGAAAAGGTAAAGCCTGCGTGGATATTGAGCAGGTGGCAAACCATAAAGCTCACCCCTGTCATGGCAGCGTGAAACACGTACAGTACAGGCGCGACAAACATAAACGCAAACTCAATCGGCTCGGTGATACCTGTCAAAAAGCTGGTGAGCGCCGCTGAAACCATGATGCCGCCGATAGCCGCCTTGCGTTCGGGGCGAGCTTCTTGGTAAATCGCCAGGGCCGCAGCGGGCAGCGCGTAGCCCATGATAGGAAAAAACCCTGTCATAAACGTACCCCCGGTCTTGTCACCTGCCAGATAACGGGTCATATCACCGTGAACGATTTGCTTGGTGACGGGGTCAACGTAGTCGCCCGCTATAAACCAAAATGGCTGATACCAGATGTGGTGCAGGCCAAAGGGAATCAGCAGGCGGTTGATAAAGCCGAACATACCCGAAGCGAGGGTGGGCTGCTCGTTCACGGCCCAGCTGGAAAAGAGGTTGAGTCCGTTTTGAAATACAGGCCAGATGTAGGTGAGTACAATGCCCAGCACGATGGCGCTGGCGGCGGTGACAATAGGCACAAAGCGCCGCCCCGCAAAAAAGCCCAGAAACTGCGGCAATTGAATATCTTTGTAGCGGTTGTACATCCAGGCGGCGAGTGCGCCCATGAGAATGCCGCCGAACACGCCTGTTTGCAGTGTGGGAATGCCCAGCACTCTGGAATAAGCCCCGGGATGCAGGGCCTGCATCTTGGCAAAGTTATCGGCGTCGCCTAGGTTCAGGTAGGCGCTCATAGTGGAATTCATCACCAAAAAGCCCACCAGCGCTGCCAGTGCCGCTACGCCCGCGCCCGCTGCCAGGCCCACCGCTACACCCATGGCAAAGATAATGGGCAAGTTACCAAAAATAGCGTCGGACGCGCCTACCATCAGTTTGCCGACAAAGTGCAGGCTGTCGGGAATAGAGTTGTACCAGGTGTATGACTTGTCATTGAGTGCGGCACCTAGCCCCAGCAAAATGCCGGCGGCGGGCAGTACAGCAACAGGCAACATCAGCGCTTTACCGATTTCTTGCAGCGCAGAGAAAGCCGTCTTACGCGGTGCAGGAGGCTGAATAACGGGGGTAGATGGGGTAGAAGTATCAGTCATTAGGGCTCCTTAAGTTCTATGAGTATGGATTGGCTATATCACTATTGTAAGGGGAATGTCAGCTGGTGTGACGAGATGACGCGGCGTGTCACTTGCAAAAACAGCGGCAAGGGCAGATAAACGCTTTGTTGGGATACCCATCATAGCGAACTCTCCGACTCTTAGCCACTGACTCTTAGGCACTTATTCTTAGCCAACTAAGCAGTCGTATATTCCAGGCAGTTCATTGTACACTCATTCTATACATTTTTTCGAGATTTGCGACATACTGCCCACTACCCTATAACTCAGTGCCCTATAGCCCAGT
>JAGLBF010000006.1:0-21541 GCA_018260375.1 Deinococcus sp. | reverse complement strand
CGAGATTTGCGACATACTGCCCACTACCCTATAACTCAGTGCCCTATAGCCCAGTACCTCCCGCCCAGTACCCAGTACCCCATGCGGATTCTGACTTGCACCTTGTTGAAAAGGTGATCAAAGAAGGCCAGCGGTAGTATTGATGATAAGGGTTCCGATACAACTGGGCCGTTTCTGATTGAATGAGGGCGGATGCAAGTGGGAAAAGATACGGGTTCCCCAGTATGGAAGTACAGGTGGTGGCTTTCCTGACTGTACTTCCATACTGGTGTTGCCCTAACTGTGTTGATAACGACTGTGCAGCAATGGAGCGCAGTCGTTATCACACATCCTGTAGCTGGCTGTTCACGGGTGACTCTTGCGGTGGGCGCGGTATGAGTAGGCGCGTCCCCATCACCCACGAAAAGCCAGCCAGCCAGCCGCACAGCACGTCAGTAGGGTAGTGTACGCCCAGGTAAAGCCTTGACCACCCTACACTGAAGCTAAAAAATACCCCCAGCACCAGGGCGAGGTAGCGGTAACGGGTGTGCCATAGCAGCAGAATAATGGCAGTGACAAAGGCCGCTGAGTACATACTGTGCCCACTGGGAAAACTGGCGTCGGTTTCGTGTACCAGGCGGGGCCACAGCTCAGGGCGGGGGCGCTGAAAGGCGAATTTGAGCAGCAGGTTCATCAACGCCGCGCCCGCCACTGCCACCCCAAAAAAGAGCGCCGATCTGCGCTGATACATCCACAACACGGCAAGTATCAAGAGGCTGACAGGAGCGATGATACTTGCTCCGCCCACCGTGCTGATCAGCAGCGCTAACCTATCCGTTGCGGGCGTGGCGTTGGCATGTAGTGCCAGCAAAAAAGGCGTTTCAAAGGCAAAGCGCTCCTTTTCTAAAAGGTCTTCTGCGATTTCCCCAAAAATCAGCAGTGGCAGCAGCACCCCCAAAAAGAGCTTGATCAGCACGTTCATCAGGTTTTGGTTGCGGGTGATAGTGCGTAAAAACATAACCGCCAGTGTGTCAGAGCCAGGTCACGTTAGGCTGAAAGGCAGCTGAGGAACAGCCTGTCCACACATCCACACACTTGAGCGCTTATTTTTCCTCTTGCTGGCCTTCTGTCATCACCCTTTCAACAAGGTTCAATCAGGTTGTTTCTCATTGTGCCTTCCTGACGGTGCTGGAATGGAGCGCAGTCCGTGTCAGCTTTTCAGGTCATACGGACTGCGCTAAATTCCACCACAGTCGGAAAAGCGCCGCCTGCGGCTCCATACCGCACAGTCCGTATGCTGTTCCCACTCGCATCCGCCCTAATTGATTCGGAAGTACACCAAATCAATCGGAATCCGTATCATCTATCACAACCTGGCTGGGGTCAAAGTCGCCGGCAGGAAACTGGGGGTTCATCTCTGCCAACGTGTCTACCAGTAGTTGTGAGATGAGGCGGTCACGGTACCATTTTTGGTCAGCGGGAATGACATACCAGGGAGCGATGTCGGTGCTGGTGGCTTCCATCATTTCCTGGTAATAGCGGGTGTAGTCTTTCCAGTGGGCGCGCTCGTCTAGGTCGCCGATATTGAATTTCCAGTGCTTTTCAGGCTTTTGTACACGCTCAAGCAGGCGCTCTTTTTGCTCTTCGGGGCTGATGTGCAGATACACCTTGAGAATACGCGTGCCTTTGTCGTGCAGTAGCGCTTCAAAGGCACGAATGTGGGCAAAGTGGTGCTGGGCCTGTCCGCCGCTTACCTGCCCGTGTACCCGCGTCACCAACACTTCTTCGTAGTGCGAGCGGTTAAACACTGCCATCATGCCCGTAGCGGGTGCGTGGGGGTGGACGCGCCACAAAAAGTCGTGCTTTTGCTCAATATCACTCGGCACCTTAAAACTGGTCACGATAATGCCCTGGGGGTTTACACCCGCCAGCACATGCTTTACCGTGCTGTCTTTGCCGCCAGCGTCACGGGCTTGCAGTATCAACAGCAGGCTTTGTTGGCCCTCGGCATACAGTTTTTCTTGCCACTCGCTCAACTGGTTTTGCAACTCGGCGGTTTCCTGTTCGGTTTCGTCGCGCTTTTCTTTGTCGCCTGCTTTGGTGGGCCAGTCGCTCAGGCGTACGCCCTGTTTGGCACGTTGTACGTCTACGCGGTACTCGCTGAGGTCAATAGGGGAAATAGTCATGCCTCAGTGTAAATGGTGTACGGACCAGCGCAAGCCGTGAGGAGCCGTTGGTTGCTAAAGTCGCCCTGGTTGCGACGCAGGCCACCTCAGCGCTCTCCTTATACGCAGGCGGATTAAATCAGAGATGACCTGACTTAATCCGAGCGGACACGAGTGGGAAAACCCGTATTATTTGACTGTTTATTCGTCTATTTATGTGGCTGTTTATTCTTCTGCGGCGAAACTACTCTGTGGCGACGCTCTGGTCTACCATTTGCGCGGCGGGCATCACCATGCGGAAGTGCGCCGAGGGGTCTACCAGCAGCGCGGCGATGTTGCGGGCGGCCTGGGGCTGTTCGCTGCGTAACAGAGCGGTGTGGTAGTCGCTCAGCAGTTCGCGCAGGTCGTCTACGCCCTGGTCATTCAGCGGCCTGATGTGTACGCTGCTGCCTTTGGCAAGGCGGCGGTGCAGCGCTTCGTCGTCCAGTCCCTGGTCGGGGGCGTAGCGCAGGTACACCACCCCGCCCGACATGCCTGAGCATATCCAGGGGCCAGCGTCGCCGACTACAACGGCACGCCCAGCCGTCATGTACTCAAAGGCGTACCCTTTGGCGTTGGCGCGGGTAGCGAGTGCGCCCAGCGAGTCGTCTACTTTGGCGCGTAGTTCGCCGCCCAGCACCACGTCTGCACCCGACAGCCTGACACAAAAGCGGCTGTCAGCATTGCCCTGTACCAAAAAGCGTCCCCCAATAGCGCCGTAAGCAAAGCTTTTACCCACCGAGCCATCTACCCGCTTGCCCTGGTGGTTGCGGCCCTTGAGGATGGTTATACGCCCGCCCAGCGCACTTTTACCCACGCCGTCTTGTGCGCCGCCGTCTACCTGTATTTCTACAGGTGCGTGATTAAAGGCCCCCAACCCGTTGCCCGGAATGCTGCCTGCTTCAAAATGCAGGGTCAGGCGCTTGGCCTGCTTGCTCAGGCGTGGCTCGCGGGTGAGTGCGCCTACGAGGTGCGTACCAAGTGCGCGTTCAGCGCTGGCCACGGGGCCGTCACGGTACACCACATCTTTCTCGTCCTCATCTTCTATGGCCCCGGTGACCCACTCAGACACCATGCGGGTCATGTAGTTCAGCGGTTTATGAATAATGCGGCGGTGGTTGGCTTCGCCCGTGTACACCGTGTTGGGCTGCTCTACTGCGCTCAGCAGTTCATGAAGGTCGAGCGTGTCACTTTCACCCTTCAGAAACTCGGTGCGGCCCACCAGGTCTTGCAAGCTACTCAGGCCTAGCTCAGCGACCAGCACACGCAGCTCCGCCGCCAGGCCGCTGTAAAAGGCACTCAGGCGGTCAATCTCGTTGGGTAGTACGCGCGGCACAAAGCGCTTAAAGCCGTGCGCCTTGGCTTCTTCTTCGGTTTCTACCTGAGTGGTGATGCCCACATGACAGGTATCCAGCTGGCAGCCTCTACAGATGGTGCAGCCAATGGCGACCATGCTGAGCGTGCCAAAGCCCACGCGGTTGGCTCCCAGTGCCACCATACGCACCACATCCAGCGCGGTCTTGAGGCCGCCGTCAGCCCAAAGCTCTACCTTGTCGCGCAGCCCAGCTGCAATCAGCATGCGGTGAGCGCGCCGAATGCCGAACTCTACCGGCAAGCCTGCGTATTTAAGGGCGTGGCTGCGTGCTGCTCCCGTGCCGCCCTCAAAGCCCGACAGGGTGATGATGTGCGCCCCCGCCTTGGCAACGCCCAGCGCAATGGTACCGACCCCAGGCGTCACAGGAATTTTCACGCCGATTTTGGCATTGGGGTTGATGGTCTTCAGCTCTTCAATAAGCTGCGCCAGGTCTTCAATGCTGTATACGTCGTGGTTGTTGCTGGGCGAAATGAGGTCTACACCCTGCGAAGCATGGCGGGCGGCAGCGACTTTGGCGCTTACCTTTTTGCCTGGCAAGTGCCCACCTTCGCCGGGTTTGGCTCCTTGCCCCACCTTAATTTCAATAACGTGCGCCGAGTTGAGCATCACGCTGCTGACCCCAAAGCGGCCCGAGGCCACCTGCTGCCCGCGCCAGTGGTTGTAGTGACCGAGCATGCTGGGTATCTCGCCGCCTTCGCCGTTCATCGCCATGATATTCAGCCGTTTGGCGGCCTCCACATATGACCGGAAGGCCGTTTCCCCCTGCGATCCAAAGCTCATCGCTGAAATGACAAAGGGTAGGCTGTGGCCCCCCACCGCCAGATCTACACTGTCAGGGTCAATGTCCTCGCGCTCTGCGGGCGGATTGATCTCAAGCAGCTGGCGGGCTGACAGGGGCATTTCTTGTTCAAGGGCGCGAATGCGGGCCTGGTAGTCGTTGGGGGTAATTTCACCGTTGGCGAGGCTAAAGGCGGCTTTAAAGACCCGGGGGTTGAAACGCTGGTCGCGGTCAATCAGTTCAGAGCCGGCTTGGTAGTTTGTCAGGCGCTTTTTGAGGGTGGCCTCTAGATCGGCAAGACTATAGCCGCGCTCTGCGCCCCAAAAGCCCCGCGTGCCCAGTTCAGTGGTGATGTCTAGGCCTAAGCCCAGCGCGCTGAACATCTGGGCGTAGCCGCGCAATTCGTGAATGCCCATGGTGGACATCACCTTTTCTACGCCTTTGGTAAGGCCCGCGATAATGTTGCCCTCGGCGTCACTGGCCTGGTCGCCTGTATAGGCGGCGTACATGGCGACAGGCTCCACCGCTTCGGCCCCCAGGCCAATCAGCAGCATCACGTCGTGCAGGTTGCGCACCTGGGCGCTGGAGACGACCAAACTGCTTAGGCGGCGCAGGCTGACGCCCTGGCGCAGTTCTTGCAGCTCACCCTGAGGCTGTGCGTCACTAAAGCGCTCGTCAGTGAGGTAGCGGTCAAGTGCGCCCACCACCAGCACGATATCTAATGCAGCCGCGCCGCTGGCATACAGTCCCTTGTCGTCAATGATCAGCACTTCGGCTCCGCTGTGCACCGCCTGAGCCGCTTCTTCTTTGAGGCGCAGCAGGGCGACAGGTAGGGCTTCGTCAGCATTCAGGCGCGGCTGTAGCGTCACAGTCTGAAACTCGGCCTCTAGGCTTGCCAGGGTAGAGGTTTGGTATTTCTGCGCTGTGGCGGCACTGCGGGCCAAAATAGGAGTCAATAGGTCAATGCTGTGGCCTATGCTGCTGCCTGCCAAGGGGCGCTGGCCCATCAGGGTACGGGTAGAAAAGTGCTCTATTTCGCGTTCACGGTCAATGGCGGGGTTGGTGACCACCGCCACCGTCTCCTTAAAAAACTCAGCCAGGTTGGGCTTGTTGGCGCGCAGTGCAGGCATCTGTCCGTCATAGCCCAGCGAGGCAATCGGCTCTGCTCCCTTGTCGGCGATGGCCTTGAGGTATTCTTCGTCCCAGCGCTCCCAGCCGTAGGCGGCTCGCTCAGCCTTGCTGATCGGGGTCAAAGGCTCGCTGCTTACAGATTCAATGTGGGGGCCTGCCAGGCGCTTGTGGGCTTCCTCAAAGTTGTAGCCCGCCGCATGTACGCGCTCTAGCGTGAGGCGCTGAACATTTTCGTTGCTGTAGAGTTTAACGTCTTTTCCGGGTTGATGTTGTCCAGCTTCGTCTTGGCGCGGCTGAATGTGCGCCACCATCTTTTCACCGGGTGCAAAGGGCTGCGGGTCAATGACCATGCTGCCCAGCGGAATCACGCCGCGCTCGCTGCTCCAAAAGTATTCCTTTTCTGTTTCGCCAAACCACAAAGGCCGCAGGCCCATCGCGTCCACCGAAAATACGCATTCGTCACCCTCGCGCGAAATAATTGCCGCTGGGCCCTGTGCCAGTGGGCCACCGCCCCCCCGCAAGCCGATGTAGGCACTTTGCAGCGGCTGCGAAAAGGTGCGCACCTCACTCAGCACAGGCGGAAACACGCTTTCTATCGCCTCTAGCAAGCTCATGTCGCGCCCGTACATGTAGCCCTCAAGCACGCGGTTGAGATCCTGGCTGTCTGAGCCGCCCGTGAGGGGCAAGCCCATCTGCACGCCCTCTTTGCGCAGGCGGTCAATGGTGTTGATTTCGCCGTTGTGTGCCAACAAAGAAAAGGGCTGCACCTGCTCAAAGGTAGACAGGGTGTTGGTGGAGTATCTGTTGTGTCCGATGGTACACACCGAAGTAAACTCAGGCTGGCTCAGTTCGGGGTAGTAGCGCGGCAACAGTTCGGCGCTGCCGCGCACCTTGTACACCACCGAGTGTGTGGACAGGCTCACCACATGCACAGGGCGGCTTTGCTCTAGTTCGATTCCTAGCCGGAACAGTGCCGCTGCGCGCTGGGCGGGCGTGTCGCCATGCACCGTGCCCGCTACCTGTACAAAGTGCGGCTCAGTTACCTTGGCAATCGGCCCTAGCGCGTGTGAGTAGACCTGGCCCTGGCGCTCAAGTGCGATTTGTACTCCGTGCTTGCTGCTGAGTACCCGCAAGGTATCAAGCAGATCGCGCACAGGCTCAGACTGCGGCACAAAGAAATGCCCCACAAAAAAGTCTGGGCTGTACGCATCCACATTGGCGTGGGCTTCTTCAAGGTAGCGCTTCCACAACAGGCGCGGTATGTCGGTTTGTATGCCTGCGCCGTCACCCTCGCCGCGCACTTCGCCTGAGCGGTGGGCCATGTGCGCCAGTTCTTCAAGGGCGCGTACCACGTTGCCGTGAGTGGCGTCACCTGTTTTGCGAATCTTGGCGATGATCCCACAAGCGTCTTGGCCCAGTTCGTCAAACAGTCCAGGAAAGAGCGGCTCTAAGCGCTTGCGCTCGGCCTGACGGTAGAGGCTTTGGGGCTGATAAAGAGCGGTTTGAGATTGCTGGGTCATGATAAAAGCCTCCTGAAGCCTTGCGGGTGTACAAAGGGCGGCGCGTTTTTGCCCCACTCTGCTGATCTTACTCTGCTGGTCTTACTGCTCTGATGGTACTGGGCAGAGGGTGCGCCGCTTTATACACCGCATATACCAGAGTTTTAGCGCAAATCTGCCCCCAGCACACGCGACTTGTCCAGAAGTGTGCAGCAGAGGATACGTGCATAAGTATGCGAAAAGGGCACTGGAATGACTCGCCTGTTGGCGTGGCTAGGCAGTGATACGCATTCCGCTTCATTCCACTACAGCAAAAAAGGCGCCGCCTGCGCTTTCATAATCGCTACATGCCACACTTTTTCTTACGCCCGCTGGCCTTTGTCTGGACTGATCACTGCTGGCCTGGTCAGTCCTGACCTGGTCACTCTTGGCTGGGTCGGCTCTCTTGCCCGGCTGCGCCCAGTTTGCGCGATAGGCCGCCCAGTACGCCGTTGACAAAGCGGCCTGAGTCTTCGCCGCCGTATTTGCGGGCAATACGCACAGCGCTTTCAATAATTGGCGGGTGTGGTTCGCTGGTGTGGGTCATTTCAAAGGTGGCGAGGCGCAGCACGTTAAGGTCAGTTTGGGCCATTTGCTCAAAGCTCCAGCCGCGTATGGTGCGCCGCAGCAGCTCATCTATCTCGCCGGAGTGGTCATGGTAGCCGTACGCCAGCTCGCGGGCAAAGCTGAGGGCTTCGGGGTTGAGGTGGGCGTAGGTTTCGTTGACAGTGAGCATGTCGCCCTCGGCGCGGCCAAAGACCTCGGGCAAGCTGAGACTGCCTTGCTCCGATTGAAAGAGCACCCGAAAGGCAAACTCGCGGGCAGCGCGGCGGGTGCCGACAGGAGGCGCGGCGGCGCGCTCGCGGCGGGTCACGCCTGGCCTCCTTGCTGGCTATGTGCCCCAGCTTGGGGGGCGGGCAGGTACAGGCCCTGCACGGTCACGTTGATTTCGCGCACTTTGAGGCCCGTCATCAACTCAATATTTTCGGCAATGGCGGTGCGCGCTTTGTGGGCCAGACTCAGCAAGTTGCGCCCGTATTCTATATTTACGCCCACATCTAGCGTCACCTGCTGGCCGTCACGGGTGATTTTGAGGGCGCGGGGGCGGCGCGGCAGGGTTAGGTCAGCGGGGTTGAGATTGCTGCCACTTATCGCCGTGCTGATGGTGCTGGGAGTCAAACCGGTAAGAGCGGCGGCGGTATCGCGGGCCGTGTCGCGGTTCGTGGCGGGGGCAATCTCTATACCCTCCAGGCGCTCTACGGCTGCCGTGGCGATGTCATTGAGCACATGCTTGCTGATTTCAAGTTCCATAATTGCTCACCATTGTAGGCCAGCAGTGCGGGCATGGGGCAAGGAAGGCGTAAAGATGTGCTGGGGCCTGTGTATCCTAAGTTTCTCGCCCTCTTATACGGACTGCCGCTTTAATACGGCTCAAGTCGCCGTCTGTATTGCCGTGTTGCTTCCCGCCCCTACCTAAATGCCACTCCTTCGCGCCCAAAGAGCCGCACAGCTACAGCGCCGAGCAACGCCGCCGCCAGCACGTTGCCGCTGAGACTCAGCAGCAGGTGCTCGGTGGTCAGCACACCTTTTACGGTGTCCAAAATGCTCAGCATGCCGCCGACCAGTGGCAGGGTATACAGCAGGGGAGAGGTGTGCAAAAAGTCGGCAAATTGTAGCAGTGTGGCGGGTAGCACAATCAACAGGCTCAGCGGCGCGATGAGGGTCTGGGCTTCGCGCACCGACCGGGCAAATAGTGACAGTGTGAGCAGCAGCGCACTGATCAGCAGGGCCGACGCCGCTGCCGTCAGTAGCAGCGCTCCCAGCCCGCCCAGGCCCAGTTGTAGAGAGCCGCCAAAGGCCGCTTGGGTGGCTTTTTGGGCTGCACCCTGACCTGCGGGGGTTAGCAGTAGTGCCAGCGGCGCGCTGAGGGTCAGGCCCAGCACGCTAAAGGCGGCGGCTGTCAGCGCCGTGAGGGTGGTGGCGAGCAGCTTGCCCAGTAATAAAGTGCTGCGCGGAGCGGGCGTGGCAAGCAGCGCTTCAAAGGTGCTACGCTCGCGCTCGCCTGCCGTGGCGTCGGTGGCGGCAGCAGTAGCACCTGCCAAAATAAACTGCAACAAAAACAGCGGGATGATAAACGCCAGTGCGCCGCTGCTGCTTTCGGCAGGGTTGCTGGCATCCACTTTTTGCAGCTTTACAGGGGTCAGCAGGCTGTCATCTAGCCCCAAGCTGTGCAGTTTGCGGCCCACCAGTACACGGTTATACCGCTCTACGGCGGCAGTTACTTTACCCGCTGCGCCGCTTTCGGCCTTCAGGTTGCCCACCTTGTAATACAGGCTGAGTTGCCCCGTTTGGCCCGTTCCTGCTTGGGTGGGCAGCGGAGTCTTAACCTCCACCACCGCGTCAGCCTGCCCCGACTGCACGGCAGCTTTGGAGTGCTCAAGCTGCACCAAGCGCACATTGTGGCCTGTTGGTCCCAGCAACTCGGCACGCAGTTCGGGCGGCAGGGTACCGACCACGCCCACCGTTTGCTGGCGGTCTTTTTGGCCCCCGATCAGGTTGCTCATCAGCAGCGGCAGGCCGACGGTGATCAGCGGGATAACCAGCAGCGGCACCAAAATGCTACTGCTCAGCGTGCGTTTGTCGCGCCAGGTAGACAACAGTTCTTGGCGGGTGACTGTCCAAAGTGAGATCATGCCTTGCTCACACGCGCCTCTTGCTGCCTACGCAGCATCTCAAAAAAGGCCCGCTCTAGGTTGCCTGTGCCGGTGTCCGCAATCAGTGCTTGCACCGTGCCGGTTTGAACCACTTCACCACCTGAAATCACAGCCACGCGGTCACACAGTTCTTCTACCTCGCTCATCACATGCGTAGAGTAGACGATAAGGCGGTCAGGAGCGCGCAAGTTGAGCGCCAGGTCAAGCAGTTGGCGGCGGGCCAGCACGTCCAGGCCGCTGGTGGCTTCGTCTAGAAAAATGACAGGCGGGTCGTGGATCAGGGCGCGGGCCACCACCACTTTTTGTTTCATGCCCGTAGAAAAGCCGCCTGCACGCTCGTCAAGCACCTGTTCTAACCCCAGCTGCATGGTGAGGATGTCAATGCGCTGCGCGGTTTGCGCGGGCCTTAGGCCATGCAGCGCTCCAAAATACTGCAAGGTTTCACGCCCCGTCAGGCGGTCACTCAGGCCCATGCCGCCGCTGACCAGGCCAATCATGCGGCGTACCTGCTGCGCCTGTGTGCGAATGTCGTAGCCTGCCACCGTTGCCGTGCCTCTGCTAGGGCTAAGCAGCGTGCTGAGCAGGCGCAGCAGCGTGGTTTTGCCCGCACCGTTGGCCCCCAACAGTCCGAATATCTCGCCACCGTATGCCTGCAGAGATACGCTCCGCAGTGCGCTAAAGTCACCGTAATCTTTGCCCAGCTCTTGAATGTTTAGCACTGTGGTGGGTTCCTGTTAGGCGTAAAGGTTAAGGGCGTAATACGGACTGCCGCTAAATTCCACCACAGTCGGAAAAGCGCCGCCTGCGGCTCCATACCGCGCAATCCGTATGCTGTTCCCACTCGCGTCCGCCCTGATTGATTCAGAACTGCACTGAATCAATCGGAATCCGTATAATAAGGCCTATACGCCCTGTTACCTTGCCTTTTGTTGCCTTGCTTTATCCGTCAAGTGTCTCAAAGCCTGGTATTCCGTCAAAAAGCCCCCGCAGCGGCAGATTCAGGCTGGTGCGCGTGCCGCCAATGGCGTAGGCTTCTACGCCCAGCAACTGGGTTTCCATCTGTTGGCGCTCTTCGGGGCTGAGACGGCCTATCACGCTGGTTTCGCCCATCTGTGAGCCGTGTGCGGCGAGGGCGGCCTTTTTTTGTTCGGCGTAGGGTTTTACATTCATCCTGAGCGCAATAGTGCTTTGTGACACACCGTACAAGTTGGGGTCTAGGTTATCACCCATGCGGCTGAGGCCCGGGTTTAGGCCCGCTGTACCAACCGTAAAAAAGAGCCGCTGGGGGCCGCCGTAGGGCAGGTGGCCTGTGCTAAAAAAGGCGGCGGTGGTCGCGCGCTGTATTTGCAGGTGGTCAATGTGACCGTAAGCGCCGTGCGGATCAAAGGTGATCAGCACTTGTGGCTGGTGTTCGGCGATGAGGTCGCGCAGCGGCGTTTCTATTTGCAGCGGCGTGAGGTTCATCAGCGCCTTGGGGTCGTCATAGCGGGTGCGCTCGTAGCGGCCCGAATCGTGCAAATCCATAAAGATAGGCTCGGGGATTTCTAGGGCAGCGGTGGCGCGCCTGAGTTCGGCCTCACGCTGCTGTCCTAGGTCGGTGATGGTCATATTGGGGTCAGTGATTTTGCCTGCTTCACCGCGTGTAGCGCACACCAACACCACCTTTACCCCTTTGCGAGCATAGTGGGTCAGCGTGCCGCCTACACTAAATGCTTCGTCGTCGGGGTGGGCAAAAATAGCCATGATGGTCGGCAGGGTAGTCATAGTACGCATTGTAGGCGAAGGGAGCGGGTGAATGGTAGCAAGGCCGTAGGCCGCTTTCGCTCGGCTGTTGGTCACTGGCCGAGGCGCGGGTAAGCCCCCTCTACTAAGCCGTAGCGCTCTACGTGCACTTACTCAAACAGGGTCTGATACTCGCCGTAGCCTTCCTGGGCCAGTTGGTTTGCGGGAATAAAGCGCAGCGCCGCCGAGTTGATGCAGTAGCGCAGGCCGCCGTGCTCGCGTGGGCCGTCGGGGAACACGTGGCCTAGGTGCGAGTCGGCCGCCTGTGAGCGCACTTCGGTGCGGGGGTAGCCCAGTTTGGTGTCGGTGTTTTCGCTCAGGGGGCGCAGCGGGCGGGTAAAGCTAGGCCAGCCGCAGCCCGCGTCGTATTTGTCGCGTGAGCTAAACAGCGGCTCGCCCGATACCACATCTACATACAGTCCGTCTTCGGTGGTGTCCCAGTACTCGCCTGTAAACGCGCGCTCGGTGCCTTCGTGCTGGGTCACGCGGTACTGTTCAGGGGTCAGGCGGGCTTGCAGTTCGGTGTCGCTGGGTTTGATATAGGTGGGTTTGGTCATACTTTATAGCGTAGCGCTGCTTTCCTCGCCCTTTTGTAACTCCAGGCCGCGTTGATAAAAGTCCCAGCATTCCACGGCCCAGCCCTCAAAAATGCGGTAGCGGTTAGATAGATCAGCCGCTTGCAGGGCCGCACCCAGATGCTGAAAAAACTGACTACCCTGCTCCTGCATGGCCCGCGCCGTCCAGTACGGCTCTGAGCGGTACAAAATAGCAAGTTTACTGTTCTCGGTTCCCATGGTAGCCAGTATAGGGGGGCCGCTCAAGCAGGGATGCAGGAGCAGGAGTTGATAGGGCTTCTGATTACACCCTGTCAAAACGCGATGAAAAGAGGCCAGCGGGCGCGGCAAAACGTACCGCATTTCGCGGTGGGCGGGCGGCGCCTTTCTTGCTGTGCTGGAATACTATGCTGGAATAAAGCGCCGTCCCTCTGCGGGGTGAAGCGTTGATAGGCTTTCCATATCGCCGGGTTATTTGTCAGGTGTGTTGGCTTACATTTTGATTTACGCTGGGCCTCAACGTGGTGACAACTTTGGGGCAAGGTATACAACGGGCACTGTTGGCGCTGCTGTGCCTGTGCGCTTCGCTGGCCTATGTTACCCGTGAGCAGCAAGATCACTACTGGCAAGCCCTGTTTGATGCTGCGCCACAGGGGCAAAGCTGCGACATGCACGTCTTGCAACCCCACGCACCTCAACATGACCGCCCCCAGCATGACTACCCTCAACATGACCATGCAGGCCACTGCCCGTTTTGTTTTGGCCTCGCCTTTGCGCTGGCTGTAGGGCAAACGGCGCCTCTGTCGCCCGTGTTGGTGGCGGCAACCTGGCTTCGTATCACCGTCTGGCGGCTGTGGCTTTGTGTGACGCGCTGTTACCTGGCCCGCGCTCCTCCTGGGTGACTTTACTGATCCCGTTGAGCTACCCGTAGACGTCTGCACCTGCCTTGAGTACAGGCCTTCAGTACAGGAGAACACACCATGTTGAACCGCTTTATGTCCGCCGCCCTTTTGTTGCTGCTCAGCAGCGCGCCTGCGTTGGCGCACGCCACCGTGAAAACCGAGCTAGGCAGCAGCGAAAGCGCACTTGCCGCCTATGAGGTCTACCGCCTCAATGTGCCTACCGAAAAGGCCGTAGCCACCACCGCCGTTCGTGTGCTGATTCCGCAAGGCCTCACGGTGTCGCGCTTTTTGGTGCAGCCTGGTTTTACCCGCACCGTCAAGACCAATGAGGCGGGGCTTATCACCGAAGTTACCTGGCAAGGCCGCATTGCTCCGCAGGAATTCGGCCGTTTTTATTTACAGGCCCATAACCCCGCCGCGCCTACGTCGTTGGTGTGGAAGGTATACCAGACGTATGCTGATGGCAGCGTGGTGGCCTGGGACAACACCGAAGTGGGCTACCCTGCTAGCGTCGTAACCGTCAGATGAGGCGTGCGGTGCTTTTGATGCTTGCCTGCTGTGGCAGTGCGCTGGCTCACACCGAAATTACCCGTATTGTCCCTGGCTCGGGCGCAGTGGTGAGTGCGCCGCGTGCCGTCACCCTAGACTTGAGCGAGCCGATTAATCTGCGGTTTTCGCAGTTTTGGGTCTATGCTGTTCCCGCAGGCCAAACCCCCGAACAGTTTGCCGCCACTGTCGCCCCTACCAAAGGCTGTGACGCGGCACGCATAGATACTTGCCCCCAATTAACAGGTTCGGCGGCGCGCCTAAGGTTGCCACTCAAGCCTCATCTCAAAGCAGGGGCGTATGTGGTGGTGTGGCACATTTTGTCTGATGACGGCCACCCTGTGATGGGCCAGAGCAGTTTTAATGTCAGGTGACTTTTAATGCTTGCGCTATACGATGAAAGAAAGCCATCGGGAGTAAGAATATATACAATTATCTAGCAGTAGGTTCTTCTTTAAGCGCCTGGTAGCTTAAAGCTAATTTATTGGCACTTATCCTTTTAGTTTCTAGGGGTAGGGGTCACATAGACAGGCTGACTCTCCATGTTGGCGGGGCTCACTTGGCCTGGGTATTGCGACTGGCTGGGCGGTACATCAGGCAAAAAGCGTGGCAAGGGCATAGGGTTATTCACCTTTTGCAGATTCATTTGAAAGTTGAACAGCAGGGTGTTGAGTTTGCCCTCGGCCTGTACCGTAGGCTCTGCATTTGTAGTATCCCCGCGTGTGAGCCGCAGTTGCAGCGTACCTGCCTCGCGCTTGCCCTCAAACAGTTGCAAGTTGAGCATACCGCCCTGTTCGCCAAAGAGCGTGAACGTGCCGCTGGCAGGGTACACCTTGTTCAGGCTGGTATTGGTCAGCACTGCGTCCGCGCGGCCCGTCCTGGGGTCAATATTGAGCAACATACGGTAGGCGTTTTTGAGCAGCCCTGCCTGCCCCGTGCCGTTATAAGTGCCTGTCAGGGCGGGAGCCAAAGCCTTAAGCCGTGTGTCGCCCCTGAGGGTAGGCGCACACGAGGACAGCAGGGTCAGGGCCAGCAGGGACAGAGCAACAGGTAAGCGCATAGTGGCAGTGTAGCAAAGGTGGTGCTAGATGAGGGGTGCTAGATAATATAAAAGGCGGAAGAAGTAAGTAGCTGGCCCAGATGAATGATGAGCGGCGGTGACATTCTCTCTTGCTGCTGCGTAGCTCGCTGCTAATATATTATGGTCACTGAGTGAATAAAAACATACGGCAATTGAAAAGTTGTTGCGGTATATAGGCCGAAAAACGCCCCTATAATTTCTATACTGTTGTAAAGGCCGCACCTGCGCTATGACCTATCATGCCACCACGCAACCATCAACCATCAACCATCAACCTTCTTACCTCTCGGCCTTTGCTACACTGCCCAGATGACTGATGTTTCTCAACTGCCGCGTATTACCGTTATCGGCGCGGGTTTGGCAGGATCTGAGGCTGCCCTTGCCGCCGCCAAATTGGGCGTAGCTGTTGACCTCTACGAGATGCGCCCCACCAAGATGACCCCGGCGCACCGCAGCGGCAACTTTGCTGAGCTGGTGTGTAGCAACTCTCTAGGCGGGCAAGGTGACTTGCAGGCCAAGGGGCTGCTGCAAAGCGAAATGCGAGCGGTCGGCAGCGCCGTTATGCACAGTGCAGACACGGCGCGGCTGCCTGCGGGCGGGGCGCTGGCGGTGGAGCGTGAGCAGTTTTCGGCCCAGATTACCCAGGCGGTGCGCGAACACCCCGCCATTACCGTTTACGGCGAGGAGGTGACGCACCTGCCTGCTGGCCCCTTGGTCATCGCCACAGGCCCGCTGACCAGCGAGGCGCTCAGCCAGGAACTTGCTGCGCTGACGGGCCAGGAGCAACTGGCGTTTTATGACGCTGCTGCGCCTGTTATCGCCTTTGAAAGCATCAATATGGACATCGCTTTTCGGGCGGGGCGTTATGAGCAGGAGGCCGATTACCTCAACTGCCCTTTTGACCGCGAGCAGTACGATAGCTTTTTTGCAGCGCTTGAAACGGCACGCAGCCACACCCCCCATGACTGGGAAAAGCTGGAGTTTTTTGAGAGCTGTATGCCTATCGAAGAGATTGCGCGGCGCGGTAAAGACACCCCCCGCTTTGGCCCCATGAAGCCGCGTGGCCTGACCGACCCCCGCACAGGGCGCTGGCCCTACGCCGTAGCCCAGTTGCGCCAGGAAGACCAGGAAGGCCGGCTGTGGTCACTGGTGGGCTTCCAAACGGGGCTGAAGTGGGGCGACCAACAGACCGTGGTGCGCCTGATTCCTGGACTAGAAGCCGCCGAAATTGTGCGCTACGGTGTGATGCACCGCAACACCTACCTCAACGCGCCGCAGGTACTCAGCGCCGATATGCAGCTTAAGATGCGCCCCGGAGCGTTTGTGGCGGGCGTGTTGGCCGGTACGGAGGGCTACTTAGAATCAGCCGCGACGGGCTGGCTGGCAGGTACCAACGCGGCGCAGGTAGCGCTGGGGTTGCCCACCATTGTGCCGCCTGCCGAAAGCATGCTGGGCGGTCTTACCCGCTATCTGGCCAGTGCCAACCCCAAAAACTACCAGCCCATGAATGTCAATTGGGCTCTGGTGCCTGAACTGCCCCCCGAAATCAATGAGAAAACAGGTAAACCTCGCAAACTGGGCAAGCGCGAAAAGCGCCCTGTATTGTACCAGCGTGGTCTACACGCCTTTGTAGACTGGGCAAAGGATGCTGGTGTGCCGGTGCAGCAACCCCCAGCGTGCCAGCCTTGTCGCTGTAAATAGCTGCATGCCCAAGCTGCACCTTTTGGCATTGGGCTTCCTCAATAGTTTTTGAGCACTCATGTATATTCTGTTTCAGCCTTATGCAGATTGCCATTAACTTATGTCGTTTCTGATGTGATTCGTGTGCATATGTGTGGCAAAAGATACGAATTATGCGGTTGTTTAGCGTAATCCGTAGTAACAGCACTGTTTGGCACGTTATAATGATGCACTGTACTATTCATGAAACCTGATCAGCGGGATTCTTGCCACTGACATTCTCACCGCAAGGGGACTATGCTCACAGGTATGAAACTTTTTTCTGGCGCACTGATAAGCAGGGTATTGGCTCTGGGTCTTCTGGGTACTTTGGCAGGGGCGCAGCACGAGGGCCACAACATGCCTATGCCTATGACCAAGCCCCCTCAGAAGATGCAGGTCGAACCGACACCTGTAGGCGTCAGCATAACAGGTGCCTTTGTGGCGGCTCAACCTCCTGTAGCAACCGATACGGCGCTGTTTTTGACGCTCAAAAATACGAGTAAGGCGCCGCTGACGTTGGTGGGCGGCACGTCACCCCTTGCTGCTGAAGCCATGCTGATGAAGTTTGTCAAGTTGCCCAACGGTCAAACGTCGATGAAGATGGTGGATAACTTTGTTCTGGCTGCGGGCCAAAGCCTGACCCTGTCGCCAGGCGGCAAACACCTGATGCTGATGGGCCTCAAAGCGCCGCTGAAGATAGGCCAGATGGTGCCAGTGAGCCTGCAATTTGCAGGTGGGGGCGTGTTACATATAAACGCCGTGGTTAAAAAATTCTGATGACGGATTCCGAACGACCTCAGTCACAGGTGCCTCATCCTGAACCATCTAGCCCAGATGGTGATCAGAACCATGTGACGAGTAACGCTGCGCCCTTGCTGCGCCGTCCCTGGTATGTGTCGCTGGTGTTTGCGCTGATAGCAGTTACGGTGCTGCTGGGTGGAGTGGCCTTGTACAACCGTGTCAAGAACCCCTTTCCCTTTTTTGGCACCACCTACACACCGCCGCGTGCCGCCACTATGTTTAGCGGTACGGTTGCCAGCGCTTCGGGCCAAACAGCTCAGTCGTATACCTTTGCGCCGAAGGGCAAAACCACTGCGCTCTTTTTTGGCTTTACCCACTGCCCCAACATCTGCCCACTCACCTTGGCGTATTTGCAAAAAGTGAAGACCAGGCTCACCGCTGAGCAGCAAAAGAACTTTCAGGTGGTGCTGGTGAGTGTAGACCCGCAACGCGATACGCCGCAGCAGCTCAAAAGTTATATGGATTACTTTGGTGGTGGCACGGGCGTTAACATTCCCGAACCCAGGCTGAGTGAGGTAGCGCGGGCTTACGGCGTGGGCTACAGTAAGGCTGACATCAAAAGTAAGGACGTGTATCAGGTGAACCACACCACCGCCACCTACCTGATAGACCGTGAGGGCCAGTTGCGGCTGTTGTGGGACTACACCCAGATGGCACAGCTTGACAAAATAGTGGCGGATATTCAGGAGGTGATGCGGTGAGTGTAGCAGTGACACAGGCTGCCGGAGCGGGCGGCTTACCAATTGGGGCTAATCCCACACTGGGTGAGTTGCTGAGCTTGCGCTTTGACCCGCTGATCTGGCTGGCCCTGCTGTTGGTGGGGGGCTGGTACGTCTACGGGTTTATTCGCAGCCGCCAGTCGCCACAAGGCCGCCAGAGCTGGCCCACTTGGAGGGCGGTGATCTTTGCGCTGGCATGGTTTCTGACCCTGATCGCCACCCAAAGCCAAGCCATCACCGTCACCGCCAACAGCATGGCGCTTTACATGGGCCGCCTGATGGTACTTGCCGAGGTGGTGCCGCCCCTCGCCGTGCTGGCCTTGCCGCGCCTGAATATTGCGCCGCACACCACCCTGGGTAAGCTGCTGGGCTTTTTCTTAGACCCCTGGGTGGCCCTGGCCCTGTGGAGCGCCATCATCATCTTCTGGAACCTGCCAGCGGGCTTTAATGCCAGTATTGTCAGCAACACCGCTGCCGCCTTTTTGCCCGCGCTGTACCTGCTCGGCGGCTTGTTGGTGTGGGCGGTGGTGTTGCGGCCTTTTCCCACCATTCAGGGACGCAGTTACGGCAACCGTGGTTGGTTTGGCCTGCTCGCCGCCCTGCCGATGATGCTTATTGCCTCGGTATGGCTGTATAGCCGCGAGGTGTTGTACTCGCCCTACGTCAGTGCGCTGTGCCTATGGAACCTCTCGCCGCTGCAAAACCAGCAGATCAGCGGTTGGATTATGATGCTAGCAGGACTGCCTGGTATCGCTCTCGCCTTCGGGCAACTGTTCGCCTGGCTTATCAGCCTGTCAGACGGCGGCGACGGCGGCCCTGAGGGCGGTGAAGTGGCATAGATGTATACGGCCTGCGGACTTGAACCTTGCTAAACACGCGGTGAAAGAAGGCCCGCACAAGTAATAACAAGTACACGTTTCTGGGTGTAGAGGTGCGGGCGGCGCTGTTCTCCCTGTGCTGGAATCAATTAGACTGAAGCGCAGTCCGTATGCTGTTCCCACTCGCATCCGCCCTGATTGATTTGGAAGTACGCTAAATCAATCGGAATGCGTATAAGCTGATTTGCTGCGCTACTCTATACCCTGATGCGCCCATCCCTTCACTTGGCAGCCCGCAGCAGCCTGCTGTTTGTGCTCACCTCCCTGTTCAGGCCCCTGATGCGGCCTGCGTTAGCGGTGGTGGGCAGCTTGCTGGGCTACGGCGCGCTCAACTCGCAGCGCTTTGTGATTGAGCGCCGCGCTTACGCCCTGGCGGGGTTGCAGCGCCCCATGCGCGTGGTACAACTGTCAGACCTGCACTATGGTCACTGGGTCAGTCTGGCTTCGGTGCGCCGCTGGGTGAGGGCCAGCAACGCCCAGCGCCCTGACCTGGTGGTGATCACGGGCGACTTTTTAGATTCGGGCATTCGCAGCCGCCATATTCCGCAGCTGATGGCAGAGCTGTCACAGCTAGAGGCTCCCCTGGGCGTGTATAGCGTGTACGGCAACCACGACTGGACCAGTCTGAATACCCACCCCGTGCGCGCCCGCTTTGCCGAGCAGCTGCGGCGAGCAGGCGTTATCCTGCTGAACAACCAGGGTGAACAACTGCGCCCTGACTTTTACCTGTGCGGCATAGACGACTGGTGGTTTGGTCAGCAAGACATGCCAGCGGCCCTCAGCGGCTACCGGGGCGGGGCCTGTGTGCTGCTCAGCCACAACCCCGACTTTTTGCCGTATGTACCGCCTGCCGTTACCCTAACCCTGTGCGGACACACCCACGGCGGCCAGGTGCGCGTGCCTTTTTTGGGGCCGCTCAAGCTAGCAAGCCTGTACGGTACGCGCTTTTTGGAAGGTTGGGTCAGCGCCACCCCCAATGACGGCGCGCCCGGAGCACTCTCTCCTGACCCTGACCCCAAGCGCCATATCGCTGGCTATGTCTCGCGCGGGCTGGGGGTGACGGGCGTGCCACTGCGCCTTAACTGCCCCGCCGAGTTGACGGTGTTTGAGTTTGTTCCCCAGGCCCAGGTGTAGGTCAGAACAGGTGTAGGTCAGAACGCCCGTATTTTTTCCCACTCGCATATGCCCCAATGACATTAGAAACAACCTGATTTAGTCGCAGTTCGCGTAGAACACCAATGCCCGCGCCGCCCCGCCCAATTTGTCCCACACGGTAAAGGCTGCGCGGGCGCCTGGCACTATCCAGCCTTCATCATCCCAGCCTGCGGCGATGGCCGGCCCACGCGTAAAGGCCCACAGGGTCTCTTCGGGGCTCAGCGCTTCGGCAGGGGACAGGGGCAGGCCGTCGTTACCCAGGCGCGTGGTGGCGGCGGCAAAGCTGGCTTGCACGTCGGGCGGGGCCACAGGCGCGTCACTGCCAAAGGCCAGAATCGCCCCAGCACGCCCCAGTGACCTAAAGGCGTAACTGGTATCTAGGTGCTGGGGCAACAACTGCCGGATGACGCTGCTGTCAGCCTGAAGGTGAATAGGCTGCGGGCTGATCACCAGACCGCTACAGCGGGCTATATCGCTGCGGGCAATGTGCTGCACATGCTCTAGGCGCAACCTGAGGCCACGCGACTGGGCCAGCGGGCGCAGGGCGTCATAGGCTCCCAGCACCTCATGTACCGCCCGGTCGCCAATGACGTGGGTCACAGGAACCAGCCCAATATTGAGCGCCTCTCGGCCCAGTTCGGCGATGAGTTGGGGGCTGTCTAGGGCGATGCCTGTGCCAGAGCCGTCTGCAAAACCAGGCTCGTGCAGCCAAGCGGTGCGGCTTCCCAGTGCGCCGTCAGCAAAAAACTTCACCCCGCCCCACTGAAACATGGCCCCGCCGCCCGTGCCGCCCAGTCCTAACTCGCGTGCCAGCTGCAGGCGTTCATGCGGCAAGCAGGCCCACACCCGCAGCGGCAACTGACCAGTCTGGGCCAGGTGCTGCAATGCGCGGGGTGCGGCGCTGTCTTCAAAAGCCATGGTGTGGGCGCTCACATAGCCGCGCTGGGCTAGGTCGCTCACGCCGCGCCAGGCCGCCTCTTGCACCTGCACGTCACTGGGCGCGGGAATGAGGCCGCTTACCAAGTCGGTGGCATTTTCAAGCAAGCAGCCTAGGGGACGCACCACTTTGCCGCCCACAGGGTCAGGTGTGCCTTCATGGATGCCCGCCAGCCGCAGCGCCAGCGAATTGGCCCAGGCCAGATGCAGGTCGCGTGAATACAAAAATACGGGGTGGTGGGGACTCACTTCATCAAGCGCGGCGCTGCTGGGGTAGTCGCTGAGACCTAGCTCAGAGAGTAAAAACCCCCCGCCCCGTATCCAGTCTCCAGGTGGCAACCGGGCGGCTTGCTCGGCTACGCGGCGCTGCACCTCGCCCACGTTTCTGACCCCGTGCAGTGACAGCTCACCCAGCGAAAACCCGTAGCCCACCAGGTGAATGTGCGCGTCAGCAAGTCCCGCTGTAAGCACCTCGGCGCGGTAATCGTGCTGCTCGGCGTGGGGGGCGAGGCGGCGCAGGTGGTCGCGGCTGCCCACGGCCAGCACCCGCCCAGCGCCCACCAATACGCCCTCAGCGCGGGGACAAACGGGGTCATTGGTAAGGACATCGGCCAAGATGAGCGACAAAGGCGCGTTGGGTGACATGGCTTTATGATACTGGTGGTCGGCTTTTGCAAATCAGCTTATACGCATTCCGATTGATTTGGCGTACTTCCGAATCAATCAGGGCGCATGCGAGTGGGAAC
>JAGLBF010000086.1 GCA_018260375.1 Deinococcus sp. | reverse complement strand
CTTTGGCTGCTTCCTTGGCGTCCTGGGCTTTGTCCGCAATGACAGCGCCAGCAACCTTGGCATTTTCCTGCACGGTTTCCCTGATTTCTTTGGCCTTGTCTGCCGCCGTATCAGCCATATCTTTGGCCGTTTCCTTAGCTTTCTCTAGCGTTTCTTGGGCGGTTTGGGCTGCGTCTTGCGCCGCATCCTTAATGCCTAGCTCATTGAGCTTTTGGTCAAGAGCGCGGCGATTTTCTTCACGGCTCAGGTAATAAACCCCTGCGCCAATCAGTGCGCCGAGCAACAAGAAACGTTTAGTAGGAAAATGATATTCATCACGGTTACGTTCAAACATACCTTAGCCTAGTGCCAGCGCAGCGGGGCAACATGAGTGAAGATTCAGCGCAGCTTGAGAGTTGATCGTCCTCTTGGTTCATCTTTGCCTATGCTCAGCTATCAATGCTCAGACACATACGCGCAGACACATGTGCCCTATGATTTAAGTTATTAACATACTTGGACATATGATTATGCTTTAAGGCAACATTAACCTGTACAAGTTATCCCTAAATTCAACACTAAGTGACAGGTTGTACTGCGTCATCAGCCTTCTAGCCTGTAGGCCAAGCTCACATCAACAGGCCCAGTTGCCGCAGCACTTCAGGCGCAAAAATCCATTCTTCGCCTTCGCCCAGGTACAGCAACATGTAGCCGCGTGCAAGGTAAAACGCCTTTATTTTAGCCCAAGCTTCTTCTTCACTGGGAGCGGTTTCTTCTAGGTCAGACAGGGTATTCCACAGGTCTCCGTCGATCTCGTCGCTTATAAGGGCCTCGGCGTAGGCGCTGATGGCGTACAGGTCTACGTCTTCTTTGTGGGGGTATCGCTCGCCCGGCACGCGGCGAAAAAGCTGATGGTCGCGGTCATAAAAGTCGCTCAGCACCGCTTCAAATGCTTCCAAAGAAAGCCGTATGATCTGTTGTTCAGGTTGGGGTTGGATGGTACCGTGCTGGTCATCAGCGCTTGGAGTGTCGGACATGGCGACAGTGTATACGGCAACAACGGTGTATACGGAAACAGTAGCCTAGAGCGGCAGCTCTCTAAAGAAAATCCTAGCTTATGGCGGCGGCCTGATAATGCAAGTCGCGCCGCCCGTCATCTAGACTAGGCCGTATGAATTCCTCTGCAGCGCACACTTTCAAAGCCTTGTTGTACAGCCTGAAAAAGGGGCTTAAGTTGGGGCTTTTGCTGGCTTTACTGTTGGTCTTTGGTATAGCCAATGCGGCCCGGAGTGGTGGCGGCTTTGGGGGGCGCTCAAGCGGGTCATCGGGCAGCAGCTCATCGCGCTCTGGGGGCGGCTATAGCGGCGGAGGCTACAGTCGTGGCGGGGGTTACGGCGGGCCCATCATCATCAGCAATGGCGGTGGATGGGGCGGGTATTACGGCGGCGGGTACAGCACAGGCGGCTTTGGCCTGGGCCTACTGCCGTTGCTGATTTTTGGTGGCATTGCCGTTTTTGTCATGTACTCGCTGGTGCGCGGTGCTGGTATGCGCCGTACGCTAGGCACAGCTGCAGGGCCGCAGGGCCGTAACTTTATGGCGGACGTTGACAGTGAAGCGGCGCAGGCTCTCATGGTGCTGGTAATTATGAGCGAGGGCGATGAGGTCAAGCGCGGCTTGCAGGCCGTGGCCCAGTCAGGCGACCCCGACAGCGATGCGGGGCTGGCGCAGATGCTTCAGGAAGCGGCGCTGGTGATCTTGCGTCACCCTGAACGCTGGGCTTATGGCAATGTGCAGCTTGCAGGCGGCACCCAAAACCAAGCGGACGCCCAACTGGGTGCTTGGGCCACCCAGATGCGGGCGGCTTTTGAGGAACAGACCACCAGCAACTACCAAAACCGCGACCTCAACTCAGGGTTTGTGCAAAACCGCAACTTTAAGCCCCAGCACAACGCGGGCGACTTGTACCTAGCTGTTACGGTAGGCGCGGCGGTACGCGGCCTGAATGTCCCCGCTGCGCCCGTAGATGCGGGCAGCGTCCGCTCTGCGCTGCAAACCATTGCGGCTGTAACCCCTGACAACCTGCTGCGCGCCGAAGTGGTGTGGAGTCCTGACATGGAAGGCGAATTTCTCAGTGAAGATGAGGCCATTGGGCTGTACCCGCAAGCTAAGAAGCTGTAGTGAGTCCGGAATCTGACTTGAGCCTTGTGCAAAACGCGATGAACGTAAGGCTAGTGGACACAGAAAGTGGGGACAGAAAGTAGGCACAGCAACCCGTATCTTTTCCCACTCGCATCTGCTCGCAATACATCAGGCCCCTTCTGCCTCGCCCAGAGCCCCGACTGGCACGGTAATACTGGTGGGCAGGGGCAGGTGGTCTTGGTCATCGGTGGGCAAGATGTGAGGCAAGGTAAAGGTGAAGGTGCTGCCCACACCTGGGGTGCTCGACACGCTGATTTCACCGCCATGGCGCTCAATAGCCGTGCGTACCACCGCTAGGCCGATGCCGCTGCCGTCTACCTGGTTGTTGCTTAGGCGCTGAAATACCCCAAAAATCCGCTCAAAGTATTCGGCTTCTATACCAATGCCGTTATCGGTCACTGAAAACTCCCAGGTCGTTGGCAAGTGTACGGCGTACACGCCAATTTTAAGCGGGCGCTGCGGGTCGCGGAACTTAATGGCGTTGCTCAGCAGGTTCTGAAAGATGTGGCGCAGGAGTTCGGGGTTGCCGCGCAGCGTGGGCAGCGTGCCAATGTCTAGCTCTGCCTGGCTCATTTCTAGCGTGGTACTGAGGTCAGCCAAGATGGTGTCGACCAGTTGCTGAATATTCACCAGTCCCATCACCCGCCCAGGTTGGCGCACCCGTGAAAAGGCCAGCAAATCCTGAATCAGCAGCTTGAGGCGGTGGGTGGCTGATAGGGTAAAGCGGATGTACTTGTCAGCGCGGTCATCAAGCTGGTGGCTGTAGCGCTTGGCGAGCAGCTCGGTATAGCTGCCAATGGTACGTAGCGGCTCTTGCAAGTCGTGGCTAGCGATATAGGCAAACTGCTCAAGCTCGCGGTTGCTGCGCTCTAACTCGCGGTTGCTGCGCTGCAAACTGAGCTCGCGCTCACGCACCGCTGTCGCCATTTTTTCTACCTGGTCACCCAGTTGCTGCACCTCAGTAATAGGCAGGCGCGGCAACTGAAAATCATAGTGACCCTGGGCGATGTGGGTCACGTCGCGGTTGAATTCGCCCAGCACTTTGGACAGGGCCTGAGCACTGCGGAGCGCCGCAAGCCAGATAAGCGCCGCTGCCAGCAGCAAACCGCTAACCGCCAGCAAACGCGTGAGCAGCAGCGTGCTGTTACTGGCAACCATGGCCTCTTCACGGCGGCTGAGTTCGTCGGTTTCTAGTGCAGCGAGCACCTGTTGGGTCTGGTCTATCAGGGTCGTGCCCTGCTCGCTACTCAGCAGCTCTAGGCCGCCGGGCGGGCTGCCGCCGTTTTGCCGGACACGCAGCAGTGGCTCAGCAACCTGATCACGCCAGCTGTTCATCAAAAAATGCACTTGTTGAATGTTCTGGTACTGCAGCACAGTCACGGGTTTGGCTTTTAGCAGCCCGATATTGCGCTGTAACTCAGCCTGGGCCTTTCGGTACGGCCCTAAAAACTGGCGGTTACCCGTCAGCATGTACCCTTGCAGTCCCGTTTCGCAGTCAAGGACGTTGTGGGTAATTTGGTTGATAATGCTCAGCCGTTGCTGTGCGCTGTTAAGGGCGCTGGCTTGCCGCACACTGTAATCTATACCCCAAATAATACTGCAGATGACCATGAGCATCAAGGCAAAAGGTAATATTTGAGGTACAAGCAAATACCCAACCAGGGAGCGTTTGCCCAACTTTTCTTTAGGTATCGAAAAGAATGGTGGCATCTTTCTTTATGTTATCCCTATCTTTCTCATGTTTTATGAGAGACGCCCTGTGCACCACACAAAAAACCTCAGCATTTGCTCAGTGGCCCGCTGATGCGGCATGATGGCTCAGCTATGTTGCGCCCCATTACCCTTTTATTATTACTGCTGCTCACGGCCTGCGCGCCCGTAGAGGCAGTCAAGTCGCAGCACCTCAGCGCGCGCGGGCAAGGTTACTTGGTGACTGTGGTTGACCCCGCGCACGATAAGTTGCAGCTTTTTTGGAAAAATCCCAGTACGGGAGCGCCCTTTTACAGCTTTCGCCAGTTGCGCCAGCACCTCGCTAAGCAGGGCCGTAAGCTGCTATTTGCCACGAACAGCGGCATTTATACGCCTATGTACGCGCCGCTGGGGTTGCATATTGAGCAGGGTAAGACGTTAATAGCCCTTAACCATGCCCGAAGGGGCGGCAACTTTGCGCTGCGGCCCAACGGGGTATTTTGGCTGCGCGGCACTCAGGCGGGCGTCACCGAAACGGAGCGCTATGACACGCTCAATATGCACCCTGATTACGCGGCCCAGTCGGGGCCTCTGTTGGTATTGGGCGGCAAGCTCCACCCTGAATTTAACGCGCAGAGCACCAGCCTTAAGCTTCGCAGCGGCGTCGGTGTGTGCCGTGACGGCCTGGTGCGCTTTGTCATCAGCGACGGCCTGGTCAGCTTTTACACCTTTGCTACCTTTTTCCGCGATACGCTGAATTGTCCTGACGCGCTGTACCTAGACGGCTCTATAAGCGCGGTATACCTGCCCCGTTTGGGTGACGGGCAACTGGTTGACTTTGCTGGGATATGGGGCGTAACCGACAGGTAAAAAAGCCCAGCCAATACCTACTACAGATATAATACGGATTCCGTTTAATTCGTTGTACTCTGATCGCCCTATAGTAAACTAAGAAGATATACTTATAACTAATTTTCCGTAATGCTTATAACAAGTACAGACTTCGCTTTCCTACCACGAAGTCTGTACTTATTCCTGTAACAGCTGGTTAGAGTTCACCGCGCGTGCAGCAAGGTTCAGTCCAAACCCGTAGCTGTTCCCACTCGCATCAGCCCGGATGAGATCAGAAACAACTAGATTTCACCGGAGCATAGCAGCCGACGGCCTCAGGCTAAGCGCTTAAATATTAAAGCCGAACATCCGCATTTGGCGTTTGCCGTCTTCGGTCATTTTGTCAGGGCTCCAGGGCGGCGACCAGACAAATTCTACATTAACGCGCTCTACACCGTCTAATCGCATCACGGCCATTTCTGCGTCTGAGCGAATCAGGTCTTGCACAGGGCAGCCTACCGAGGTCAGCGTCATGGTGATGTCAATGATGCCGTTGTCGGTCATATCAATGCCGTACACCAGCCCCAAATCCACCACATTCACAGGGATTTCGGGGTCTTTAACCACCTTGAGGGCTTCTAGAATCTGCTCGGCGGTGGGCAGGTTGCCTTGCGGCGCGGGGCCAGCAGCGTTGATGCCGTGCGTTTCTGGAGTGTCACTCATGTGTTGTCCTGTTGAGCATTGATGGGTGTGGTGCTGTCGCTTGGGGCGGGGTCACCCTTTTCGGTGGGCAGGCCCGCTTCTTGCCAGGCGATAGTGCCGCCCGCCAGGTTAATGGCCTGAGCGTAGCCTTGCGCGTGCAAAAATTCGGCGGCACGGGCACTGCGCGCTCCGCTGCGGCAAATCATCACCAGTTCGCGGCCCTGGGGCAGCTCTTGGTAACGGGTTTCTAGCTCGCTAAGGGGCAGCAGCAACGCGCCCTGTGCATGTACATCACGGTACTCATCGGGTTCGCGGACATCTACCAAAAGCGCGCCCGCCTGCACGCGCCTTTGGCCTTCTTGGGGGGTCACTTCTTGCATGATCCGATTATACCTAAGTTTGTGAGTCGGAATTGCGAGGCAAGGGGCTAATACAGACTGCCGCTCGCATTCGCCCTCGTTAAATCAGGTCGTTTTTGCTTGAACCGGATTTATCGCCCACCTTTTTGTTATATGGAATTCGTATTATACCGATTCCGATTGATTCAGTGCAGTTCTGAATCAATCCGAGCGGACGCGAGTGGGAACAGCATACGGGTTTCGCGGTATGGAGCCGCAGGCGGCGCTTTTCCGACTGTGGTGGAATTTAGCGGCAGTCCGTATTACACTTCTAGGTCTTTCTTGGTAATAAAGGGCATCTGGGCACGCAATTCTTTGCCTACAGTTTCCAGCTTATGATCGCGCATTTTGGTGCGCTGCTCTTTCATAAAGGGGAAGCCGTTTTCAGCGTCTTCAATGAAGCTCTGAGCAAATTTGCCGCTCTGAATGTCGCCCAGCACGTCTTTCATGGTGGCTTTGGTTTCGGTCGTGATGATGCGCGGGCCAGTGACATAGTCACCAAATTCGGCGGTGTTGCTAATAGAGTGACGCATACCTTCAAAACCCTTTTCATAGATAAGGTCAACGATCAGTTTGACTTCGTGTAGGGTTTCAAAGTAGGCGATTTCAGGCTGATAACCTGCCTCTACCAGAGTTTCAAAGCCGGCCTGAATCAGGTGGGTTACGCCGCCGCACAGCACGCTTTGCTCGCCAAAGAGGTCAGTTTCTGTCTCTTCTTTAAAGGTGGTTTCCAGCACGCCAGCGCGGGTGCCGCCGATGCCGCGTGCGTAGGCAAGAGCGATGTCGCGAGCTTTACCGCTTGCGTCTTGTTCTACGGCAAAGATGCTGGGCATGCCTGCGCCTTCGGCGTATACGCGCCTGAGCATGTGGCCTGGGCCTTTGGGGGCGACCAGAAACACATCAACGTCTTGGGGGGGCTTGATACGTCCAAAGTGGACATTAAAGCCGTGACCAAAGGCCAACGCCTTGCCCGCCGTGAGGTGAGGGGCAATGCTCTCCTGATAAGTTTTGGGCTGGTTTTCGTCGGGAATCAGCAGCATCACCACGTCAGCCTCTTTGGTCGCGTCTTCAACACTGGTCACGCGCAGGCCCGCTTGCTCGGCTTTGGCTTTACTGGCACTTCCTTCACGCAGGCCAACAACCACGTTTAGGCCGCTGTCACGCAGGTTTTGAGCGTGGGCGTGCGCCTGTGAGCCGTAGCCGATGATGGCGATGAGCTTATCTTCCAGGGGGCTTAGGGATACATCTTGGTCGTAGTACATTTTTGCTGACATATGGGTATTCTCCTATATTTTGGGGGGATGGGTGAGAACGGCGTCTACACGTCTCTGGGTCTCTATGTTCCTGGGTCTACGCGTCCCTGGGTCTCTATATCTCTATGCGCTCTGGCACTCTGGGCTGACCGGCTAGACAACCCAGTGTACTCATAAGCCGAACCTGACTGGCCTCATTAGCATAACTATCACTGGCCCAACTATTACTGTGAGCTTCTGAATACATGACGTAACAGCTTAGAACAGATTATCCACCTCACGCGCCTGCTGCTCGCGCGGGGTGTCGCCGAGCATGGCTTCAAGTGCCTGCGACTTACCTTCGTACACATGGCTGGCAATATCAGCGTTGCTGCCGCGAATAAGCGCTACGCGGCCTGTACGCATGGTTTCTAGTATGCCAAATGGACGCATTTGCTCAATAAAGGCGGTGATTTTGCCCTCGTCGCCTGTTACCTCAAAGGTGAGCGCTTGGCGGCCCGCGTCTACAATGCGTGCGCGAAAGTCTTCAGCCATCTGGCGCACTTCCAGGCGGGTTGCGCTGTTCACTTTGACTTTGACCATCACCAGCTCGCGGTCTACAAATTTTTCCTGGCTGTGGTCAATGATTTTCAGCACGTCATGCAGTTTTTCAAGCTGCTTCATAGCCTGCTCAACCACACCGCGCTCGCCGCTGACCACGAAAGTCATGCGTGACACGCCGGGCATTTCGGTATTGCCCACCGACAGGCTTTTGATGTTATACCCCCGCCGTCCAAACAGCGAGGTGATACGGGTCAGCACGCGGGGTTCGTCGCGCACCAGGGCGGAAACCAGGTGGTCAGGGTTGGGATGGGTCATGTTGGGGCCTCTGCAGGGAAATTGGGTTTGTGGGAGGGAGGTTGAGGGGCTCGGCCATTAGTCCAAGGGCATCGGTGGGGTGGCTTCCATGTCTTCGCCGGGGGCTTCTACGCCGTCAGGGCTGTCTTCGGGCAGGGCGGGGTGGGCAGGTTCTTGCTCGATCATCTCGTTTAGGGCCGCGCCTGCCGGCACCATCGGAAATACGCCGTGCTCGTTGGGCACCACCACTTCCAGCAGCGCCGAGCCGTCATGCGACAGCCACGCGT
This sequence comes from Deinococcus sp., assembly GCA_018260375.1. Classification (GTDB taxonomy): domain Bacteria; phylum Deinococcota; class Deinococci; order Deinococcales; family Deinococcaceae; genus Deinococcus. The sequence continues at coordinate 2,046 of JAGLBF010000086.1, read as the reverse complement.
CCAGTTGTGTTTCTAGGTCGCCGCTGTTGTCGGCACGAAAGCCAGCAACGCCGTACGCATCTACCAGTTTTAAAAAGTCAGGGTTAGAGTCGCCTAGGTACACTTCGCTGTAGCGCTTTTCGTGAAAGAGTTCTTGCCACTGGCGCACCATGCCCAGGTACGAGTTGTTGATGATGCAGATTTTGACGTTTTTGATGTTGTATTTGGTCAGGGTGGCGAGTTCTTGCAGCGTCATCTGAAAACCGCCGTCACCTGCTATCACCATACTGATGACTTCGGGCTGGGCCATCGCTGCCCCAATCGCTGCAGGAAAGCCGAACCCCATGGTGCCCAGTCCGCCCGAGGTCAACCAGCGGCGCGGGTGGTCAAAGCGGGCCAGTTGCGCGGCGAGCATCTGGTGCTGGCCTACGTCTGTGCTCAAAATATCGTGGGGCGTCAGCCTTGCCACCACTTGCCGCACGGCCTGGGCCGCTCCCCAACGGCGCGGGTGCTCGCCGCGCGTCCGCCACTCATCAAGTTGTGCTGTCCATTCGGGCAGGTCAAACGGCACGGCCTCCGCGCTCAGGAGCTTGGCGGCCTGAGCGCTATCGGCGCGGATAGGCAGGTGGGCGCGGACAATTTTACTTATTTCAGCAGCGTCAATATCAATATGAATAATGTGCGCGTGCGGCGCAAAATCCTTGACGCGGCCCGTCACGCGGTCATCAAAGCGCAGGCCTATACCCACCAGCACGTCAGCGTTGCTGATCGCTTGGTTGGCAGCCACACTGCCGTGCATACCTGGCATACCCAGCCACAGCGGGTCAGAGGCAGGAAAGGCACCGAGGCCCATCAGTGTGGTGGTGACGGGAATGTTCCAAGCACGCGCCAGAGCGGTGACTTCCTGCGCTGCGCCCTGTGCGCCGCCGCCCACCATCATGACAGGCTTCTTGGCATTCAGCAGCACCTCGCGGGCCTGGGCAATGGCTTCGGGAGAGGCTTGAGGATATTCGGGGCGAGCCTGGGGGCTGACTATTTGCCCGCTGAAGGCCGCCAGTTGTACGTCTTTGGGAATGTCCACCAGCACGGGCCCAGGTCTGCCGCTGCGGGCAATGCGAATGGCCTCGGCCACGATGCGCGGCAGGTCGTCGGGGTCTTCTACCACATAGTTGTGTTTGGTAATGGGCAGGGTAATACCCGTAATGTCGGCCTCCTGAAAGGCGTCGGTGCCGATAAGGTGACGGGCCACGTTGCCGGTAATGGCGAGCAGTGGCACATTGTCCATCATGGCGTCAGCCAGCCCCGTGACTAGGTTGGTCGCGCCTGGGCCTGAGGTAGCGATACATACACCAATCTCACCCGTAGCTTTGGCCCAGCCCTCGGCGGCGTGGATGGCGCCTTGTTCGTGGCGTGCCAGCACATGTTGTATCTGCGGAAAGTACGTTAATGCGTCATATACGGGCATAATGGCCCCGCCTGGGTAGCCAAAAACGGTCTGTATGCCGTGCGCTTCCAGGGTGGCCCACAGCGCCTTTGCTCCTGTCATGTTTTCCATTGTTTTCCCCACTCCCTTAGTTGCCTGTTGGTTGATCATGTCCCCGTGTGGCGTACCTGCCTTCTTTGGCCCTAAAAGCATATCCCCCATCCTGGGTGCGGGATGGGGGATAAGGTACGGTAAGCATCACTCAGCGCCGAATATCCCCAGAGCCAAGAAGCACCACCATAATTATGCTCGGTTGCTGCTGCATGGCTACAGGGTAGCGCCTCAGCGCGCAGAGGGTCAAGAATTAGACTAGATAGGCTGGGCGGTGTGCGCGGGGGCAGATGCACCGCCCTCCACTGCATAGCCTTGACACGGGGTGCATAGCACAGTATAGTTTTATCAACACCGCCAGAGAAGGCGGATTTTTTAGTTTAGAGCCTTTAGTACAGCAAGCCTGCGCTCCAGCAAGGTCGAGTTCGGGTCAGTACGCTGCACCGGTCGTTGCCCTGAACCTGCATTTGGTAGGGCCTTATACGGATTCCGATTGATTTGGCGTACTTCCGAATCAATCCGAGCGTATGCGA
>JAGLBF010000085.1 GCA_018260375.1 Deinococcus sp. | reverse complement strand
GTGCATAAAGGGCAGTATAGAGGATGGGTACTGGATAGACAGATTCCGTCTAGAGAACAAGCTGCGTGTTGGCCGTTAACCACTTGACTTTCTCATTAACCTTCTAGCCTAGTTACCCTTCTAGCACTAACGATCCGGTATCTCTTCAATGTCATCACTACCTGATCATCAGTATGTGCCGGGTAGAAAGTGCATGATGCCCCTCTACCTCAAACAGCTTGAGTAGGTAACAAGTAACTGGTGGTTACAGCTCCGCGTAACTGATGAAAGCGCCCGAATCCGTTCCACTTTCATCAGTAGCTACTTAATAAAGCGCATAACAGATATAAAGCATCTAGATGCTAAAAAATAGTACGGACTTCACAGTATTACAGACGGCGATTTTCCAACGGTACTGAGATAAAACGCAGGGCGTATAAGCCCCAATTTATTCAGCTTTTAGGCTGTTGATAAAGCTGCGAACTTGTACCTGATTTTTATTGTAATCGGCGGTGGTTGAATCTATGTTAAGCATCAACAATTTGCCGTCAGCACTGCTGAGTAGGGTTTCGCGGCGGCGTTCGCCCGCGCTGCTGGGCAGGGTATACACAAACTGCGCCCAAGGCGCGCCGCCTATAGTCACCTGCTTAGAGACCAACGACTTGAGGTTGGGTACCTGCGCCTTAATAATCGCGGGGTACTGGGCCACAAGCCCGCCGATCTCATTGGGCTTGAGTGCGGTGCGGCGCTGATCGAAAGCCAGCGACACCTTTTTATCGGGGGTCAGGTACACCGCTTCAGGGCGGTTATTCTGGGGGTAAATTTTGGCAATGGCCTCAGGTGACAGTGAGAGCATTTTATCGCCCATGTCTGCGCTAAGGGGCAGGTTGCCGATTTTAAAGGTCAAAGCCTGCACGCTACCAAGCAGCAGAGCCGTAAGCCCCACCACAACTCTAAGGTTGGTCATGCCTTTAGGTTAAAGCGTTGAAACGCTGCCGCCATGTGAGTGAGGTGAGGACAGTCTTGAAGCACGTCAGGTTTGGGTCAGAGGTGAGCTTGAAAGACAGCTAGTGTACGCATCACCCAACAAGGCTGCGGAGCCGACGAACACGGGGCCGCAGCAGCTTCTTATACGGACGTCGGCTTCATTGCAGTACCACTGGAAAAGTCGCCGCCTGCGCTGAAATAAAGCGAAGTCTGTATTACAAATCGTATCGGTGCGCTCGCGGCAACGCTGCACCCGTTTGTACGGCCTGAGCCACTTGCCGCAGCAACAGAAAGTCGGCGGCGGCGTACCAAGCTTGCTCTAGCCCTGGCCCTTGCTGGCGATAACACAGCAGTGCGGGGCCGTAGTTGCAAACGCCCAGGCAGCCACTAGAGGTCAGGCGCACGCTGCCGCCTGCTTTGTAGTAGGCCAGGTGCTCGCGCTCTAGGTAAGCCCACAACGCTTGATAAAGCACATCTGCGCCCAGACGCGTACAGGTGCTGGCCTGGCACAGCAGCAGATGACCATTGGTGACAAAGAATTTGGGGCCGCTCATTGCCGCAGCATACCTGAGGTTGTAGGGCCGATGAGCGATCCGCCTGCGCTTTCCGTACCAGGGAAACGCGTAGTTTTTCCTACTCCTGCGTCCCCGCGTTCACCATGTCTTCAACACGCCCCAAGTCGGAACTGGTCTACAGTTATACGGATTCCGATTGATTTGGCGTACTTCCGAATCAATCCGAGCGGATGCGAGTGGGAACAGCATACGGACTGCGCGGTATGGAGCCGCAGGCGGCGCTTTTCCGACTGTGGTGGAATGGAGCGGCAGTCCGTATTATTAGATAAAGGGCAATCTAATCAAGCAATAGTGCACGCCGCTAGAGCAGTTGCTGAAAGCGGCGCAAAATCGCCAAGCCCACTTCGCCGCTTTTTTCGGGGTGAAACTGGGTAGCATGAATATTGCCCTGACTCAATACCGACCAGAAGGGCAGGCCATATTCGCTCACGGCTCCGGCGGTGATGCCCGCATCTACATCTTGTACAGGCACATAATAGCTATGGACAAAGTAGGCATAGGCGCTGTCATCTAACCCGCGCACCAGGGGCGAGTCACCCACCGCCCTGAGGCTATTCCAGCCCATTTGCGGCACTTTTTGGCCTGGAGCAGCCTGAAACTTGCGTACCGTGCCGCGCAGCAGGCCCAAACCCGCCACGCCTGGAGCTTCTTCTGAGCCTTCAAAGAGCATTTGCATGCCCACGCAAATGCCCAGCATGGGCAACCCAACCTGCACGGCCTGTACCAACGGCGCGTGAAAGCCACTTTGTTCAAAGGCCGTCATCACCTGCCCAAAGTGGCCCTGACCAGGCACCACCACTGCCGCCGCATGGGTCAGGTCAGCGGGGTCGCGGGTAATGTGCACGGTCATTCCCGCGCGGCTCAGGGCCTTGGCCGCCGAGTGGACGTTGCCCGCACCGTAGTCCAGAACCATAACTCGGTTGGTTATGCCGAGGTTAGATGCTGTGGAACTGATATCGTTCTCTCCCCCGCCGGGCCGCTCGCCTCCGGCTGTCACAAAAGTCCCTTGGTGCTGGGCAGGGTGTCCGAAGTGACCGCCACCGCGTCACGAAGGGCCCGCGCTAAGGCCTTTATCACCGCCTCGATAACGTGATGGGCTTCGCGGCCTGCCAGCAAGCGTACATGTACCGTGGCTCCTGCATGGTTGCAAAACCCCCTCAACAATTCACGCAAGTGATAGTGGGTCATGCCGCCCGCGTCGCCGTATATGTCCAGGGTTTCGGGTTCAAACGCCAGGTGGGCGCGGCCCGACAGGTCAATGACCACCTGCGCCAATGTTTCGTCCATCGGCACAAACGCTGAGCCGTAGCGCTCAATACCCTGGCGGCTCCCCAGCGCCTGCGACAACGCCTGCCCCAGGGTAATCCCCGTGTCTTCTATCAGGTGGTGCGGCTCAATGTGCAAGTCGCCCGTCGCCGCCACGCTGATGCCCAGGCGACTATGTCGCGCCAACGCGTCGAGCATGTGGTCAAAAAACCCGTGGCCTGTAGCGGGGACTGCATACGCCGCGCTGTCTAAGTTAATGCTGACAGTGATGTCGGTTTCCTTCGTGGTGCGGGTGACAGTAGCGATACGAGGTTCAGGAGCGCTGGGGGGGCGGGTCATGACCTATGCTACGCCCGCCGCTGTACTCCATGTGCGGGCTTGTGTGGACGGGTGTATTTGGGCACGCCTATGTACAGCCTAACCATGTGATTCTACGTTGGTACCCCTATAACCTTAGGCTAAAGACAAGGAAATAAACACAGTACAAGTGGCTATATGGGCAAACCCAGGGTATTAGGTCGATGGACCAATGAGAAGGATACCGCTTAGACTCATTGAAAACGTCTTAGAAAAAGGACGGTAGACTTAGAAACAAGCACATGTCTATCGGTATAAAACGCAGTCTACGCAGTATATTTTGAATCTATATAAAGCATCACGTCTAACTTTAAGAAAGAACAGTCCTTAATAGTAGTTCTAGAGTTGTATCTACTATTTAGTCAAGCCACCACGGCATATCTATAGTTTTGCCTTTGCTCCACTCATGGTCAAATTGTTGCTGCAAGGCACTTACTATGGCAGGCTCAGCGGTAGCCAGGTCATATTCGTTCAGTCCCTGGCTACCCTGTGATGAGTAATGCAAGTTATAACTGCCGATAGAGGCCATCTGATTATCAACCAGAATCAATTTGGTGTGGTTTCGCCCGCTATTATAGTATTTCATCTCAAAGTAACTATCGAGGTCCTGAGCCTTGAGATACTTATGCATAGCACTTAAAAACGCCTGGCCCTCAATATTAAAGCCTTCAGGGTCCTGGTCAAGCAGTACTCGCACATGAATGTGGCGCTGCTCTATGCTCTCTATGACAGCTTGCCACATCTGAAGCGCATCTTGCGGAAAAATACAGCCGTTTTGTGCGCCCCAAGTGAGCAAGCAGCCTAGCGTGCCACTCACCTGCGACTGCAACAGGTCAAGGTGGATTTGTGCGCTGCCCATCAGGGTTGCTATCGCCTGGTCGCCGCTATCAAATCCCCGGCGGCGGTAGATAGGAAACACCCACTGCGTACCTGTAGGCATCTCATCGCTCAGCCAGGTGTGAGTAGCCGTCAGATTGATGTCGCGGGGCGGACAGTACAGATGGGGCCCTGTGGGGGCTTGCTGCAAGCTGCACTGCACGCGGCGGCTGTACTGCCACAAATCGTCAAACACAGCGGCAGCTTGACGAGCGGCGGGGCCAGTGACGGTGATTGCCAGGTCATGCACATTTTGAGATTGTCCGCTGGGATGGCCGGGCGGCAAATGCTGCCGGGTTATATTGTAGCCGCCTACCAGTGTAGTTTTACCGTCAATGACCAGCAGTTTCATATGCGAGTGGGGCATCATGTAGCGCCAGTTGCTGACCTCTAGTCGAAACTGGCTTACCTCATCGGGCTGACCGGGCAGCGGCACGCCCTCAGCCTGTAAAGAGGACAGTGCACCTGCGAGTGATGTCAGCGGGTCAAGGTTAAACCCGTTTTGTCCTAAGCTGTTGCCTAGCAGCAAGCGCACCACCACGCCGTGCGGGTACTGTTCGGGGTGGGCCTGTACTTGGCGGCGCAACTCGGCAACCGCAGCGGCAATGGCGCGTCCAGGAAAGTCAGGGCCATCATCCCAGAACATGTTGGCAAGCAGTACCTCTTGTTTGGCGCTGCGAATATGTTCAGCTATCACGTCAAAGCCGCCGTGTGCAGAGCGACCTTGCGCGGGGTAAGGCTGCGCGCTGGCCACGGGAAAATCTTGATCGGGAAAGTACACCAGCGGCCCCACAATATTGCCACAACCGAGTAATCCCCCCGCGGCGGCCGTCGCCTGCGCCATACGCTGCTCTAGGGGTGTGGGCGGCTGCGGGCAGTTAAAGCCAGCAGGCAAATACCGGCTGAGGCTTTGGGGCGGCCCAAGCGGACGCAGCAGCCACTCATACGGCGAGGGCGGCAGTGAATCGGCTTGCACCTGACACAGCCCTGGCCCCAGCGCCAGCAGTACCATAACGGTCAATACCCTCTTCATGGCCCCACGATAGAGTGCCTGTGTAGACCAGCACCATCCCCCGTTACTATTCACCACAATACCGCTTAGCTGACAAAGACATGACATTACAGTGACGTTAGGCTGACATAAGGGTGGCAAAGTAGGAGGCATGAAGAAGCTTCTTACTTTAGCCCTGGGTTTAACCCTTAGCTCCGCTTCCGCCCTCACCATCACCGGTGCAGGTGCAAGCTTTCCCTACCCCTTGTATACCAAGATGTTTGCCGAGTACAAAAAGGCCAACGGCGTAGACGTGAACTACCAGTCAGTGGGATCTGGCTCTGGTCAGCAGCAGATCATCGCCCGCACCGTTGACTTTGGCGCTTCGGACAACCCCATGAGCGACGAAGCCATGAAGCCTGCTCCTGGCAAGCTGCTGCACATCCCTACCGCTATTGGCGCTGTTGTACCTGCCTACAACATCCCTGGCGTAGATAAAGTACAGTTTACCGGCCCTGTGCTGGCTGACATCTACCTGGGCAAAATCAAGTTGTGGAACGACCCCAAGCTTAAGGCCATCAACCCCGACGTCAACCTGCCTGCCTTGCCTATCACCGTAGCTCGCCGCTCTGACGGCTCAGGCACCACCGCCGTATTCACCGACTACCTGAGCAAGGTAAGCGGACAGTGGAAGAGCAAAGTAGGCAGCGCCAACAGCGTGCAGTGGCCCGTGGGCGTGGGCGGTAAAGGCAACGACGGCGTAGCTGGCATCGTTAAGAGCACCCCTGGCGCACTTGGCTACGTAGAGCTGGTCTATGCCAAGCAGAATAAGCTGAACTACGGAGCCGTACAAAACCGCGCTGGTAAGTACATCTTGGCTGATAACGTCCCCGCTGCTGCTGCTGCTACCGGTGTGGTTATTCCTAAAGACACCCGTGTCAGCCTGACCAACAGCTCTAACGCAAATGCCTACCCCATCACCAGCTTTACTTACATCATCTTCTACCAAGACCAAAAATACGGTAACCGCACCAAAGAGCAGGCCCAAGAGCTCAAGAAGCTGCTTACCTGGATGACCACCACGGGTCAGGAGTACAACGAGCCCCTGGACTACGCCAAGTTGCCCAGCAACGTACAAAGCCGCGTATCCTCTATTCTCAACAGCATGAACTACGGCGGCGCTAAGCTCTAAACCTCACCTTGCTGGTGAGTCTGACCGGAACTTAAAAAGTTCTGTATAAGGCCCTAGCACTTATCCAGAACGAGCGCCTTTCTATAGTGGAAAGGCGCTCTTTTTTTAACACTACAGTGCCTATTCACTCTACCCTGCCTGTGTTGCTTGCCGTATACGTTTGGGTCTATACCGCTGCAGCTTATCCCGGCTGACCTCAACCTGACAAAACCCTGAGATAACAATAAAGACGCAGTGAGTACGCTGTGAGTGTAGCCTTTTGGCCCTGTCACTGCTGCACGCCCCCCCCCACAGCGTCCCAGGCGCAACGAGGCCAAAACATGAATGACACCCTACCCCGCGCTCAAAAATACCCGCGCCTGAACTCTAAAGGCGATGGGGTTTTTCGTACCATTATTGTCGGCCTGTCGCTGCTTATTGCATTGACCTTTATTCTGAGTATTATTTTGCTCACCGTACAATCATGGCCTGCCATCAAAGCATTTGGGCTGGGCTTTTTGTTTACCAATGTATGGAACCCCCCCCAAAACCAATTCGGCGCGATGAGTATGGTCATGGGTACGCTGCTCACCAGCTTTTGTGCCCTGATCATCAGCGTACCCCTAGCGATTGCCTCAGCGCTCTATGTCGCTGAGTACGCCCCCAAATGGCTTGCCAACCCTGTAGGCTACCTGATTGAGCTGCTCGCTGCTGTGCCCAGCGTGGTGTACGGTCTGTGGGCGCTGTTTATGCTCAAACCACTCTTCCAGAAGATACAATTGGCGCTCTACATGGGCAATCCCGAACTGACTGCCAGGTGCGCTGAGCTGTTTAACACGGGTAAAACCAACTTGCAGTGCTTTTTTATGCCCCAAGTACCTACTGGCCTGGGTTTTGCCTTGGCGGTAACTATTTTGACCATTATGATTTTGCCCTTTACCGCTTCGGTGGCACGTGACGTTATTCGCTTGGTGCCTTCTGACCAGCGTGAAGCCATGTACGCCCTAGGCGCTACCAAATGGGAAGTGATTTCACGGGCCATTTTGCCCTATGCCCGCGCCGGTATCATGGGCGGCATTATTCTGGCGCTAGGACGTGCGTTAGGTGAAACATTGGCGGTCGCCATGGTGATTGGCAACACCCCCGAACTGCTGAAAAGCGTCTGGGCACCCACCGCCACAATGGCCTCTATGATTGCCAACGAATTTGGTGACGCACGCGAAGGGCTGCACCGCTCTAGTGTAGTTTCACTGGGCCTAATCCTCTTTTTTGTGAGCGTGGTGGTCAACTTGCTGGCCCGTTCCATCATCGTACGCCTCACCCCCAAGGGAATGTGACATGACTGTGAGCCAACCTTCTACCGCCGCCCGCCCTCGCCAAAGCACAAACCTCAGCAGCGGACGCAAAACCAAAAATGCGTTTATGGGCTTTCTCATCGCCCTGGGCACCATCTGTGTGGTGGCTCCGCTTATTCTGATCTTCGGCTTTTTGCTGTATAAAGGTGTCGGCGCGCTGAATCTGAGTTTCTTTACCAAAACCCCCGCTCCTGAGGGCGAAGCGGGCGGCGGCTGGGCCAACGCGATTACCGGCTCGCTGATGATTTTGGGGATTGCCACTGTGATTGGGGTGATTATCGGTGTGGCGGGCGGCCTCTTTTTGGCCGAGTTCCCGCGTCACAAGCTGATGAGAACCATTCGCTCGCTCAGCGACATCCTCAGCGGTATCCCCGCGATCGTGATGGGCCTGGTCGTGTACGCCCTGGTGGTCAAACCGATGGGCCACTTTAGCGCTCTAGCAGGCGGCATAGCACTGGGGCTGTTGATGATTCCTATCGTGGTACGCACCACTGAGGAAGTGCTGAAACTGGTACCCCTGAGCGTGCGTGAGGCAGGTCTGGCGCTGGGCCTGCCCCAGTGGAAAGTGATTATGAGCGTGGTACTGCCTGCTGCCAGCAGCGGTATTATCACGGGCATTATTCTGGCGGTGTCGCGTGTAGCCGGCGAGGCCGCGCCACTGCTCTTTACCGCCTTTGGCAGCAACCTCATCAACTACTACAAGCCACTGCAACCTGCCTCAGCTTTGCCACTGGAAATCTACAAGGGAGCCACCAGCGCCTTTGAAGAAAACCAGCGCATGGCCCAGGCAGGCGCACTGCTGCTTATTCTGCTGATTTTTCTAGCCTCTATGCTGGCCCGGTTTATGAATAAGCCCAAGCAGTAATGTGGCTGAGTACGCAAGCGCCAAAGATGTTTGAATGCTCTGTGCTTAAATATGCAGCTGCCTTTTCTACCATCAACCGTCTATCACCAGCCTTCTAGCACTCACTGTTCACCCTTTATTACCCATCTTCCTTTAAGGAGTCTTTATGTCACTACTCACCGCCAACAATGTAGATATTTACTACGGCACCAAACAAGCCGTGAAAAAAGTGCACCTGGATATAGAGCGCGGCACCGTCAATGCCCTGATTGGGCCTTCGGGCTGCGGTAAGACCACCTTTTTGCGCGCCGTCAACCGTATGCACGACCTGACGCCAGGTGCGCGTGTAGAAGGTCAGATTGTGCTTGACGGGCAAGACATCTATGCAAAAGACGTTGACCCCGTAGAAGTGCGCCGCCGCATCGGCATGGTGTTTCAAAAGCCTAACCCCTTTCCGACCATGAGCGTGTTTGACAACGTGGTGTCGGGCCTAAAACTGGCAGGCATGAGCAACCAAAATGAGCTGATGAGCATTGCCGAGCGCTCACTGCGCGGCGCAGCCTTGTGGGACGAGGTTAAAGACCGACTCAAGACCCCCGCCACGGGCCTTTCGGGTGGACAGCAGCAGCGCCTGTGCATCGCCCGCGCCCTTGCTGTAGATCCTGAAATCCTGCTGATGGACGAGCCCACTTCGGCGCTTGACCCCGCGTCTACAGCCAAGATTGAAGACCTGATGAGCGAGCTGAAAAAAGTGACCACGATTGTTATCGTGACCCACAACATGCACCAGGCAGCCCGCGTCAGCGACACCACCAGCTTTTTTCTCAACGGCGACTTGGTTGAGCACGGCGTTACCGCTCAGGTGTTTCAAAGCCCACAAGACAAGCGCACCGAAGATTACGTTACGGGCCGCTTCGGATAAACCCCAACCCGCCCACTTTGGCCTCCTCTGCCTGACGGCGGTGGGGGCTTTTACAAAGCCTATCCAGCAACCATTCATGTTCAGCGTTTAGCCAATATCAGGGCAGCATATACTCATAATCCTCATTTATATTATTGTCTGTCCTCTTTAGCTCTGAGCTGACACTCGCCTTACCATTTCCCCCCACACTTATAAATATGCCAATGCCCGTTCCCTTTCAGCCCGCGCAAGCCAGGTCGCATATCACGGCCCGTTTTTTGCGAATGCTCAGCATCACGCTAGAGCAAGTGGCGCTGTTGCAAGGTGCGATGGCACGGGGGCAATTTGCAGGTCTAGCGGCGCGTACTGCTGACCTAGAGCGCGAAACAGACCGCCTAGAAGTGGAGCTAGAAGATGCCTGTTTGATGGCCATGGGCCAAAAACTAGACAGCAACGACCTCAATTTTTATATCATGGTGTTCCGGAGCCTCTCTGACCTAGAGCGCGTAGGCGACTACGGACGCCAGGTAGGGCGCGACCTAGAGCACCTAGAGCCGCTAGCCCGCAGCGCCGCACTGCAAGATGTATTGCCCATCGCCCAGCTGCTCGCCCGCATGATAGAGAGCCTAGCCCACGCCTTTGCTGAGCGCGACTTGGTGGGCGCACGCGAAGTGATGTTGCTCGACTTTGAACAGGTAGACGCGCTGTATGTGCAGTTGCAGCGTGCTTCGCTCACCCGCATACAGGAAAACCCCGAAGATATAGACCGCGCCCTGACCGCTAACCGCATGGCACGCAGTCTGGAGCGCCTAGGCGACCATGTGGTCAACATAGCTGAGCGCCTAGAGGCCAACATGCTCAGCGCCTTAAATTGAGCGCACCAGAATAATTACGGAGTGCCGCTCCATTCCAGCACAGGCTGTATAATACGGATTCCGATTGATTTGGCGTACTTCCGAATCAATCCGAGCGGATGTG
>JAGLBF010000084.1 GCA_018260375.1 Deinococcus sp. | reverse complement strand
AGCGGCAGTCCGTATCAGACAGCCGTGACCTTACTTGGCACAGTCCGCCAGCACGCGCCGCAGGTTGTTCGTCTGAATCTGACCGGGGAAAAAGAAAGCCGAGCGGTAGTGCCTACTGAGTTTGCCGACCAACGCGGCTCCGTCTTGGCAGGTCAGCGGGTGGTCACCTTTTAGCCAGTGGTCAAGCCACGCGCCGATCAAGCCGCTTTGCCAGCGCAGCTGGGCGGGCGTGCCCCCACGGTCGGTGAAGGTCAGGTGCTTATAGCCGGCAGGCACCAGTGCTGCTGCCGGAATACCCTTGGCCTGCCAGATACTCCAGCCGCTGAGCTTGACGTCCGGGCTGGTGTCTTGGGACTTGGTGCAGGGCTCATCTTTGGCAAAACCCAGCGCCGGCACACGCGGCGTGACCTCGCCCGAGGGTGTGCGCGTACAGGAACGCACCGCCGAGCCGGGGTCTCCGGTCAGCCAGTGGCGCAGGTTATCGAGCGCCACGATGGTTTTGACCGTGCCGAAACCGGGCAGCCCCTGAGCGATGCTCACCACCCCGGCTCCCTCTGAGTGCCCGATCAGGGCCACGTCGTCTGGCCGGGTCCAGGCGCGGGCTGGGCTACGCGGCGAGGCGATAAATACCAGTGCGCTTTGCAGCGCCTCGACACCGCTCGTCTCGCTGCTGGCCGAGTCATTGTCAGGCTGGGTTAGGGTCAGGGCGACGTAGCCCCGCGCCGCGAGCAGCCCAGCGGCGCTGAACAGGTCGCACTGGTGAGCCCCGCTGCCGTGTAGCAAAACGGCGGCTGGAAAAGGCCCAGCCTTTGTCTTGCGCGGCCAGAACAGCGTGCCCTGGATGGGGGCCGTGTGGGACGCCGCTGCTGGAAGCTGCGCCTGAGCTGCTGCGGCAATGGGCTGCCAGTTGAAAGTCACGGGCTGAGCCTGTACGCCGGCGGCCAGCGGCACTTTTGGCGTGCAGGCCAGCTGCGGCGCAGCTGTAGAAATGGGGGCCGGGGAAACAGGCGACGGTGTGACGGCCTGAACCGGCGAAACGGCCCGGCCCTGTGCGGCCAACAGCAGAGCAGCGGTGCCCCACAGCTTGAGAGGATCCAGCCACTTCAGGGAAAGGGAGCGTATGAACATAGCCGGCACTTTAACAGCCCCAGCTTAACGCCCAGGTGAAATCCGTGCCGTGTGCTGCTCAGGGCCTCATGAGTGGCGCGGCTGTGCCTTCAGGAGCGCCACCAGCCGCCGCAGCTCACCGATGAGGTCGGTCTGCGGCTCGCGCAGCCAGCGCAGCTGCAAGCCCTCGGCGGCGGCAATCAGCAGTTCCTCGGCCCAGGGATCGGCCAGGTTCAGCGCCGCGCGTACCACCTGCCGGACAGCCGGGTCGTGGCGGGCCAAAAAAGCGTGTGCCGGGTGCTGCGGGTCACTCGCGGCTGTGCTCATGTCCACAAACAGTTTGGTCAGGCCAGGGGTGCAAACGGTTTCTTCTAGGTAGGCCCACAGCCCAGCCTCGGTGTGCAGGTCGTAGCGCTTGGCAGCGTCGTCGTCGCGGGCTTCTAGAATAGCGACAAACAGATGGTCTTTGGACTCGAAATAGTGCAGCACGCCCGCCTCGGTCAGGTTCACCGCCTGCGCGATATCACGCAGGCGCGGCGCCGAACGGCTAGACGCGCTGTAGGCCACCAGCGCCGCCGCCAAAATCTCGGCTCGCCGGGCGGTTCCTTTGGCGTAACGCTTGGTGACATCATTCACCTGGCCAGTATAGAGGGCGGTAGCAGAAGCCAGCACTAGAGGCCAGCGCTAGAGGCCCACAAAAAACCAAGTGCTACTAGGTTTTCGTGGTAAAGTGTGATGCGGAGGGATTGTTCCGGCTGACTGGTGTTCCAGCTGACTGGCGTTCCTCAAGTTACTTTTTTTGCTCCCCGGAGGACCATGAAACACCTGCTTTCGCTGACCCTGCTTCTTGCTGCCGTAGCCCAAGCTCAGACTGTCACACCCCCCGCTCTGCCGCAGCCGGCCATACCAGTTTCTGCTGTGACCAGTACAGTGACCAGTGCAGCGGCGTCCGCCCGTGTGCGTGCTCCGGCTGGCCCGGTGGTCGGCTTGGTACAAAACGGACTGGCTATCTGGGAGGGCTTGCCCTATGCCCAGCCCCCAGTGGGCCAGTGGCGCTGGCGTGCGCCGCGTCCCCTCCCCGCTTGGAGCGCTGAGCGCCTCGCCCTGAAACCGGGTAACGTCTGCATGCAGCCTGGTAGTTATCCGGGGCAGGCGGGACGCGGCAGCGAGGACTGCCTCTTCCTGAACATCTACGCGCCGCAAAATGCCAGCAATCTGCCGGTGATGGTCTGGATTCATGGGGGTAGCTTTAGAACCGGAGCGGGCAGCGACTTTGACCCGCGCACGCTGGCCCGCGAGCAGAACGTGGTCGTCGTAATGCTGAACTACCGCCTGGGTGCGCTGGGCTTCCTGGCCGCGCCGGGCCTCACGGAAAATGGCTCGGTGGGCAACTACGGCCTGCTTGACCAGCAGCTCGCCCTGAAGTGGGTGCGCGAGAACATCTCAGCGTTTGGTGGTGATGCGGGCAACGTGACGGCGTTTGGAGAATCGGCGGGCGGCATGAGCATTTGCCAGCAGCTGGTCATGCCGGGCTCACGGGGGCTATTTGACAAGGCCGTCATCCAAAGTGGGCCGTGTACAGACGGCGGCATTACCACTGCGCGGGACAGCGCACTATCGGTGGGAACGGCCACGGCCAAAAAGCTAGGCTGCGGCGGGAATGACGCCGCTTGCCTGCGTGCCCTGCCCGCCAATAAACTGTCTGATGTCACGCCGCCCAATTCGGGAACGGTGCCGTTTGCGCCGCTGTGGGGCGACCCTACTTTGCCACAGAACCCGGTCACGGTGCTCAGCAGCCCGCAGGCGCTCGGCGTGCCGCTGCTGATCGGCAGCAACCTTAACGAGTCGCGGGCTTTTGCGGCCTTCCTGGGCCATAAAACAGGCGACGTGGATCTGCTGACCTACCTCGGCGCGGCGGTGGTACTCAACAAGTGGCAGGCCCTGAACACCCTGTTTGTGTATTCGCCCCGCACCTACGGCTCGCGCGTCCTGGCGCTGAGCGCCGCCAATACCGACAGCTCCTTTGCCTGCCCGACCAACGACATCGCCCGCCGCCGCAGCGCCTTCGTGCCGGTCTATAGCTACGAGTACCGCGACGAAACGGTGCCCAACAAGTTGCCGCCGGCCACGGGCATCACGAGCTACGGGGCGTTTCATTCCTCAGAAATCGCCAGCATCATGGGCGCGAGCGACAGCGTGGTGAACTACAGCGCCTTCACGCCGCAGCAGCTTGCCCTCGCCAGAACCATGCGTACCTACTGGGCCAACTTTGCCCGCACCGGTAACCCCAACGGCGCTGGAGTGCCTGTCTGGACGCCGCTGACTGCGCCTGATTTTGTCGTGCAGGAATTTCGCCCGCAGCGCACCGGCCCGGTGAACGATTTCCGCAAGGTGCACCAGTGCGACGTGCTGTGGAAGTGATACGCATCCCGATTCAATGAGGTCGTTTTCAATGAGGTCGTTTCTGATCCCAGCCGGGCCACTGATTACAGCAGGCCGTCTGCCCTCGCTGCTTCAATTACCCTGGCACGCGTCTGCTCGGCGCTGTTGGGGCGCTGTTGGGGGTTAACTTGCAGCAGCTTCAGCGCTAGGGCCGCTAGGTGCTGGTAGAGCGACTGTGGTTGAGTGTGGGGCGCTCTAAAGTCATGTTCTAGAATGCTCTGTGCTGGCGCGTCTTTTGTAGAGTGTGGATGACCCTCCAGGTGATCATCACGCTCAGGTAACTCGCCGTATAACCCCCAGTACAGCAAAATGCCCACGCTCCACAGGTCGCTTTGCGGCGTTTGCGGCTCGCCGCGCTGGGCTTCGGGTGACTGAAAAGCCTGCGTACCGATGCGAACAGGCACCCTAAACTCCTCGCCAATAGGCCCTGACAGGTCGTAGTCTACCAGCACCGCTCGTCCGCCTGTGTTGACCACAATGTTATCGGGCTTGATATCGCGGTGAAGCAGTCCGACCCGGTGCATGGCGATCAGCGCCGCTAAAAGGTCCAGTAGCGTGCGGACAAAGCTGCGCGGTGTGTGCAGCAGGGTGGGGCGCTCTTTATAAAACTGAAACAGTGGCTGACCCATAATCAGGAGGCCTATCACGGTGGGGTGGCCGTCTATTTCACTGAGGGCAAAGGTACGCCCTAGGTTAGGGTGGTTCAGATACATTCTGGCTTCGCGGTGGGCATTTTCTTGCAAGTGTTTGTGAAAGATCTTAGCGGTGTAGGGCTTGCCGTCGTCACCCAGCGCCAGGTACACCACACTCGAAGCCCCCCGTCCTAGGGGGCGAATCAGGGTGTAGCGCCCATCTAAGCGAGTTCCAGCGATGGCCATACTAAGAGGTACTGTATAGGAAAAGACGGGCTTTCAGAAAGAATTCATATCTTTAGAAGGTGGGGGGGTATGATATCAGCCATGCAGCGGCGTAACTACGGATTGGTACTGGGTGGAGGCGGAGCGCGTGGACTAGCACACTTGGGGGTTATCGAGGTGCTGGAGCGTGAGAACTTGCTGCCTAACGTGGTGGCGGGCACCAGCATGGGCGGACTGGTGGGGGCTTTTGTGGCGGCGGGCTACAGTGCACAGGAACTGCATACCATTGCCCGTAGCGTATCTCTGCGCCGCCTTTTAGACTGGCGGGTGGGTACGGGGCTGTTGAGTGATAGCGCCTTTCGGGCGTGGATGGCGCAGCATCTGCCCCCCACCTTTGAAGAACTGGCCTTGCCACTCGTCGTGACCGCTACCGACATCATCAGCGGACGCACCGTTTACCTGTCGCGGGGCGACCTGTACTCAGCGATACGCGCCACCATTGCCTACCCAGGGGCCATAGATCCCGTCGCCATGAATGACACCCTGCTGCTTGACGGCGGAATTTTAAACCAAGTACCTGTAGACGCGGCCATTTTTCTGGGGGCCAGCCGCACGCTGGCGGTAGATGTCACTGCACCAGAGCCGCTGGAGCTGAGCGAAAAAGTGCTGCCAGGCTTTACGACCCTGCCCGTGCCACTGCCGCAGTGGTGGCGTGATCTGACCCACAAGGATGAAGTGAGCGTTAGCGGTAAAGAGCACAGTGACAGTCACCGCGCCACCCACGGCACTCCCGCTAGCCTCGGCACGGTGCAGGCGCTGCGGCGATCGGTGGATATCATGCAGGCGCAGCTGACGGCGGCCCGCCTGAGCTTGTACCGTCCCAATGTGCTGCTGCGCCCCCACCTGCACGGCATAGACTTGTCCAGTTTTCGCCGCGCTCCACAGGCCATACAGGCGGGTCAGCAAGCCGCCGAGAAAGAGCTGGCGCAGTTGCATGAGGTCTTCGGGGGGCTGAGCCTAGAGCCGCCTAAGTAAACTGTATGTCGGGAAATGTATGCGGGTAGAGGTGTAGTAAGGATGGCGCTTAAGATCCTATCCAGAAAGTGGTAGCTCACAGCCGTACAAAAGCTCTACATAACTACTCAATTCAACTACATTCCCCAATACTCTTGAGATATTTACCGGCGCATAACTTGTGCCGTGGAATGCTGATGGGCACAGCTCTTGGCTTTATACGGATCTTGGCTTTATACGGACTATGCTTGTATATCGCGCAGTCCGTATAAGCTTTAATTATCTATGCGCGTTATGCTGCTGCCCGTTACACTTTTGCTGACCACTATGCGGTTAGGCATGCGCTCCGAGAGGCTTTCTACGTGGGTAATAACGCCCACCATACGGCCCTGGGTACGCAAATTTTCCAGCGCTTCGGCCACTGACTCAAGGGCCTGGGGGTCAAGGGTGCCAAAGCCTTCGTCTAAAAAGAGGGCGCCCAGCACTTTGTTGCCCGCCAGATAGTCGCTAAGCGTGATGGCGAGCGCTAGGCTTGCCAAAAAGGTTTCGCCACCCGACAACGTTTTGACTCCGCGCAGCTCGCCCGCATTCCACAGGTCTTGCACCATGTACTCGCCCTGCGCCGTGCTCAGGCGGTAGCGCCCGTCGCTGATGGTGTATAACAAAGCCCCTGCGCCGCCCAGCAAGCGGCTTTCTAAGTCTTCGAGCAAAAACTGCTGAAATTCATCCTTCTTCAGCGAGCTGCTAAGGGTGCTCCACAAATCCACCTGCTTGGCGAGTGCGCCTGTTTGCTGCTGGTAGGCTTGCTTGCGCTCCAGGCGCTCTTGCATGACCTGACGCTGGCTGCTCAGTTCGCCGCTGCGCTGGCGCTGGCTGCTGAGTTCACTTTCGGCAGCAAACAGGTCGCGCTGGGTTTGGGTGAGTTGCAAGCCTAGCTGTGCCACTTCAACCGGCGCTGGCCCGCGCTTGTCTTGTAGGCTCTGGCGCTGCTTATTGAGGCTCCCCATCTCGGCCTCATGGCGGCGCTGGGCCTGCTCTAGGGCGGTAATCTGGTCTTCGGGGAGGGCTGCTGCTTGCACCTGCGCTTCGCTGAGGCCCAGCTGGGTTTGGACAGCTTGCCAGGCTTGCTGGGCACGTGCCTGCTCCTGCTGGCGCTGCTGCTGGGCAGCGAGTGCAGCTTTTTGGGTAGCGAGGGCCGCTGCTACGGCGCTGGTGGCCTGAGCATGTTGGGCCAGTGCTTGGTCAAGCTGAGCTTGCATGGCGCTCGCCTGAGCCTGCAACTTGCGGCGCTCAGCGGCGAGGTCAGGTGCGGCAGCGACTTCGGAGGCACTCAGTTGCAACTCAGCAAGACGCTGAGCGAGTTGCTGGGCGGCTTTGGCAGCTTCTTGCTGCCGCTCACCCAGGCTGCTTTGGGCTGATTCTAGGCTGGCTTTGGCGGCGGCTAGGGCGCTTCCCGCTTGGGCCAGGGCGCTTTGGGCTTGCTGCTGCTGGTCGCGCAGGGTCTTGATCTGGCTCAGGGCTTTGCGGCGCTCAGCGGTGGGGTCAGCGCCCGCCTGGATCACTTGCTGCGCCAACCCTGCCAGATAGCGCTGGGCGGTTTCGGGGGCCGCTTCGTCATAGCGCGCCACTTCTTCACGGCGGGCCTGAAGGTCGGTGATATTTTCGGCTTTATCTTGTTGCAAACGGGCCGCTTCTTTTTCCAGTTGCTTGGCAATGGTGGTGAGTTTGCCGCGCAGTTCAGAGTATTCAGTGCGTTTGGCATCGCGCTGCTCTTCAAGCAACCTGACTTTAAGCTGCAACTCACCTTGTACGCCAAAGTCAGCGGCGGGCACTTCATGTACCGTCTGCTGACACAGTGGGCAAGGCTCACCCACATGCAGTTCGGCGTGATACTGGGCCAGGCCGCTGGCGTGAAGCTGCTGCTGGGCCGCTTCCAGCTGAGTGGTGATACTGATGCCTGACTTTTTTATATCGTTCAGACGTTGTTCCTCAGCGGCGTGCAGCTTTTGAGCCAAGTCATGTTCTTGCTGTTGGTGCTCTAGCTGCACGCGTGCTGTTTCGGCCTGCGTTAAGGCACGCCGTGCGTCTGCCAGTTTGCGGGCGGTGTCTTTGGCCTTGTGGTACTGGGTTTCGTTCCATGGCAGTGCTGGGCCTGCTGTTGGCAGCCCAGGGCCACTGCCGCGCAGTTCTTTGAGGGTCGCCGCCCACTGCTCGGCCTGCTGCAACTCGGTGGCGCGGGCCTCTAACGCGGGAATGTTTTGGGCCTGCTGATCGGCTTGCTCAGCGCGCTGCTGCGCCTGAAGGTGTTGCGCCTGAGCACGCTGGTACGCTGTTTCATGCTGCGCTACGGCGCTACGGGCGCGGTCTTGCGCTTCGGCCCGCTGCTCACTGGCACGTAGCAGCGGGAGCACCTGGCCCAGTTGCTCTAGGTGCTCTTGCTGCCGGGCCTGCTCCTGCTGCTGCGCTTGCTGGCGTCCGCGCACCTGTGCCAGGGCTTCTTGGCTTAGCTGCTCTCGCTGTTGCTTGCTGGTCAGTTGGGCGCTGGCCTGCTGCTCACTGTGCTGGGCGCTGAGAAAGTGGTGCTGGGCTTCCTGAGCTGCTGTCAACAGGGGCAGGGCGTGAAGCACCGTGCGGGCCTGCGCGGCCCGTTTCGCTCCGGCCTCAATGTCGCCCGCCTGAGCTTGCAAACGGGCCAGCTGAGTCTCCAGTTCTTGCCACTCACGCTCCAGGCTTTCTTGCGCACGCAGACGGTTGAGGTTCAGTTGTAAACTGTCGCGGTCATCAGCGAGTTGCTGTAGGCGCGTCTCTAGCTGCTGGCTCTCGGCCACCAGTTGAACCAGTGCCTCGTCTGTAGCGTCCTGGTACTCGGCGCTGAGCAGGGTTTGCTTGCTGTCGAGCTCCTGCCTGAGGGTACGGCTTTTGTCAGAGGCATAGTCGTACATCGCGCTGACGTGGTCTAGGCCCGTCAGTTCGCCTAAAAGGGCCTGGCGTTCAGATTTTCTGCCGTGTAGCAGCGCATTAAATTTGCCCTGCGGCAGCATAATCGCGCGGGTAAAGCTCTGAAAATCCAGTCCCAGAAGCTCGGCCAACAGGGTGGTAGCGACTTGAGAACTAGAGGCCAGATTTTTCCACTTGCTGCCCACTTGTTGTTCGAGACGCACCTGGTTTTGTGCGGTCTTGCGCCCTTTGCTGCGGGTCACGCGGTAAATGTGCTCGCCTGCCGCAAAGGTCAGCTCTACCCTAAAGTGGTCTTCTCCACTAGAGATCAGTGCGTCGGCTCCCGTGCTGCCCAGGCGGTCTGTCTTGCCGTAGAGCACATAGGTCATGGCGTCTAGCAGGCTGCTTTTGCCGCTGCCTGTCGGCCCTTGAATGGCAAACAGCTCCAGGCCACCAAAGTCTATCTCGGCCCTGCCTTTAAAAGGCATAAAGCCTTCCAGCTCTAGCCGCAGCGGTTTCATAGGTTTTCTCCGCGTGCCTGGCGCACGTGCAAGTCGGTGCGGCGAAACGCCTCTAGCAATTCGGGCGGCACCTCGCCGCGCTTGCTGAGGTAGTAGGCGCGGTACTGTTCTTCTAGGCTCAGGCCGCTGTCTTGTCCCGGCGGGAGTATAGCCTGCGCGTCGCCCGCTGTGGCCTGCAACTCCACGGCGATCACACTGGAATACGCCGCGACAATCTGGTCTTTGATGCCCACCACCGACGTTCCCATCTGGGCACGCACCACCACTTTGGCCAGCCCCGTAAAGCCCTGCAGCTCGCCCAGTTTGCCCTGCCAGTTGTCGGCATCTACCTGTACGGTACGCAGTTCTTTGCCGCTGACCAGGGGCAGCACGTGAAGCTGCGCGGGGCGGCCCGCCACTACCTCGACCAAGTTCACCTGTTTTTTCTCGCCGCCCTCGCCAAAATCAAGTTGAATGATGCTGCCGCTGTAGGCTGTTAGCGGCGCACTGCTGAGTTGCTGCGGTTTGTGTATGTGTCCCAGCGCCACATACTGAGCACCGGGCGACAGCTGCTGTGTGTTGAGGGTGTAGTGGTGCTCAAGGTCAAACCTCACATCCCGCTCAGAGCCGCTGACCACCGCACCATCAAAGGTAGCGTGCAGCATCAGCATGTTGACCGCGCCTGCTTCAAATTGACTGCCTAGCACGCGCAAAAACTGCTCCATGCCCTCGCGGTACTTTTGCCGCCACGCGCCCACATCCATGTGCTGCAACTCAGCCGCCTTGATCAGTCTGCGCTCGGAGAGGTACGGCAAAGCGCCCACCACCAGCCGCCCGTTGGCCGTGTCCACGTGGCGCATCATCTGGCCTGGGTCGCTGCTGGGCTGCGCCACCACGCCCGCTCCCACCCAGGTCAGCAGCCCTGAGATGCTGTGAAGGCGGCTGGCGCTGTCATGGTTGCCGGCAATAACCACGCTTGGAATGCCCTGTTCCTTGAGGCGCAAAAAGAACTCAAATACAGCGGCCTCGGCCTCAGCCGAAGGGTTCACACCGTCAAAGAGATCGCCCGCCACCAACACGGCGTCGGCCTTTTCGGTGCGGGCCAGCCCCGCAATTTCTTGAAGCGCCTCACGAATTTCTGGGGTGCGGTCATAACCCCGCAGCGTTTTACCTGCGTGAAAGTCGGCCGTATGAAGTACGCGCATGACATAAACAGTAGCACGAAGTGGCGGTGTTGCCCTATAAAAATACTCCCACATGCAGGGCAACCACAAAGTCCCTCAAAGGTAAAGTGAAACTTTTCGTTTGAAAATCACGCTTCGCTGTGCCGATAGCATTGGGCAGATAGATATAGCAAAAGTAGCCAGCCTACTTATACGGACTGCCGCTCCATTACACCACAGTCGGAAAAGCGCCGCCTGCGGCTCCA
>JAGLBF010000005.1 GCA_018260375.1 Deinococcus sp. | reverse complement strand
CCATTTTCAACGGGCCTTACCTTTTTGCCAAAAAACTGCACGAACCATTGATAATACAGAGCAACAAGTACGAATTCCTTATTGTAGATTTTGAGAAAACAAAAGAAGCGAGGAAACCCACTAAGGCCTCTCGCTTCTTTTGTTTAGTATTTGGTGTTTCGCTTGTCACTGATACGGATTCCGATTGATTTGGCGTACTTCCAAATCAATCGGAGCGGATGAGAGTGGGAACAGCATACGGATTCCGCGGTATGGAGCCGCAGGCGGTGTCTTCCCGACTGTGGTGGAATGGAGCGGCAGTCCGTATGAGGTGGGGCGCTGAGGTTCTAACGCTCTACTCTTTACCGCACACCCTTCAGCTCTTGCTTATCTACGGCGTTCGGGGACAAATTCACGGTTGCTAAAGTCGTTGCTGCCGCGCCCGCGAGAGCCGCTACCACGCTCGCCGCCTCTATCGCTGCCACGGTCATTGCTGTAGCGTCCGCCGCCATTCCCACCACCGCGTCCACCGCGGTAGCCGCCGCCGCCACTGCGCTCGGTGCTGTAGCGGTCACGCTGGGGGGCTTCTTGCACCCGGGGCAATTCGTCAGGTACGGTCACTGTGACCTGCCCGTCAAGGGGAGAGGCAGCCAGCAGCTTGGCCACCAGTTCGCTGGGGATGTCTGCCACAGCGCCGCCGTCTGCGAGGCGCACTTTGCCCAGGGCGCGGCTGTCAATGTCGGTGGTGCGGGCAATCAGGGCCACGCTACGGGCCACGCTCAGGCGCTCGCCTTGCAGGTACACCGTTACCTGTCCTTCTTCGCCGCTCAGCAGGCTGACTGTTCGCTCAGGTTGTACTGCGCCGCTAATGCGGGCCAGGGCGCGGGCTAGCGCGTCAACACCCATGTCTGCAAAGAGGGCCTCAGCCTCAGCACGAAAAGGCTCGCCAAATTCGGCCCCGACATTGCGTACCATGCCAGCAGCGGCGCGGGCACTGGCTTCGCGCACTTCTTTAGGGGTGGGGTGGGGGCGCTCAATAAAGTGCACTCCAGCGGCGTGTTCCAGGTTGCGCAGCTCACGCTGTTCGCGGTCACCATACAGCACGATGGCTGTACCCGTTCGCCCAGCGCGGCCCGTACGGCCCGAACGGTGTACATAGCTCTCGTGGTCTTGGGGCAGGTGATACTGCACCACCAAATCCACTTCGGGAATATCTAGCCCGCGCGCGGCTACGTCAGTTGCCACCAGCACGCGCACGCGGCCCGCACGGAAAGCACCCAAGGCGCGTTCACGCTGGCTCTGCGCCAGGTCGCCGTGCAGCGCCTCAGCTTCCAGGCCACGGTGAATAAGCTCCATTGCCAGCTCGTCCACTTCGCGCTTGGTACGGGTAAATATAATGGCGCGTTCAGGATTGTAAATGGTCAGTAAATCAGCCAGCAAGCGGGTGCGGGTACGGCCCACGCGAATCTTAAGGTGCTCAACCGTCTGTGCGGCCTGGCTCTTGCCTTCGCCCACCAGGTCAACCTTAATGGGGTCGTGTTGGTACTGCTTGGCAATACGCAAGATGTCTTTGGTCAGGGTAGCTGAAAAGAGCATCGTCTGGCGCTCAGGGGGCGTAGATTTAAGGATCTCTTCAATGGCGTCTGCAAAGCCCACGCTCAACATCTCATCGGCTTCGTCCAGCACCACAAAGCGGATATCTTCCAGGCGCAAGTTGCCGCGCTCAATGTGGTCAATGACGCGTCCGGGGGTACCGACAACCACATCTACGCCGCGCTGCAAGCTCTTTTCCTGAGGGCCGTAGGCCGCGCCGCCATAAATCGTCACCACTTCCAGCTCGCCGCCCGTTTTCTTAAACTCTTCGGCCACTTGCTTGGCAAGTTCGCGGGTAGGGGCCATAATCAGCGCGCGGGGAAAGCGTCCGCGCTGGCGGCTAGGCTCAAGCGCCTGAATGATGGGCAGGGCAAAGGCCAGGGTTTTACCCGTCCCAGTGCGGGCACGCCCGATTAGGTCACGGCCCGCCAGGGTGTGGGGCAAGCTTTCTACTTGAATAGGCGAGGCGGCGGTAATGCCGCGTGACGCCAAACGCTCGGCGATATCTTCACGAATCAGGTCGTGAAAAGTGACCACGTCAGCGGCAGGTGCGGATGTTGGGGCAGTATCTTGCTGAATATCTTGGTGGTTAGGCATAATGCAGTCCTTGTCTGGGGTCAAAAACGTCCAGTAAGTACTGTTACGCCGTCACAATGAAACATACGCACCTGGTACTGGATTGTTTGTTGCCCCTGCCGCTTGGCGGCAATGTATCTGCGGCGCTAAGCCCTCACGCTTTTTCGGTCTGCCAATTCAGACTAAAAGGGTATTGAGGATGTTTCCGCAGGGGTCTTTAAAGTGTTGTCAGTACGATACTGACGTTCGAAAAAAGTGTAGCTCAGTAAAATATGTTTTTGGTGAGAAGGTTAAACTCGGTAGGGCCCTCGCGCCGGTGTGGCTTACCGGGCCTTGTGCTAGGGCAGTGCAGGCAGCGCCTTTGGTGCAGGTGGGGCCGCTTTATTTGGTGGGCCTGTGTTTATCTTTGGCGGGTGTTGCACCTGCTGAGCGGCGTCCTTTGTGGCGCTCATCTTTTGTGTTGACGGTACTGAGCGCTTCCATCTGCTAAACTCTTTTCTTGGAAAAGCCCCGCTCAAAAATGGCGGGGGCCGTTTTTATGCACCACATACGCTGCCTAAGCCGCAGCAAGGAGACTTATGGAATACCGCAATATCGCTATTATCGCGCACGTTGACCACGGCAAAACAACCTTGGTAGACGGCCTGCTCAAGCAAACACTGGTACTGAAGCACGGCGAGGAAATCACCGAGCGCGCCATGGACAGCAACGACCTTGAAAAAGAGCGCGGCATCACCATTTTGGCCAAAAACACGGCTGTCGAATATAACGGCATTAAGATCAACATCGTAGACACCCCCGGCCACGCTGATTTCGGTGGTGAAGTGGAGCGCGTGCTGGGCATGGTGAACGGCTGTCTGCTGCTGGTTGACGCTGCCGAAGGCCCCATGCCACAGACCCGCTTTGTGCTGCGTAAGGCACTGGAACTGGGCCTTAAGCCTATTGTGGTTATCAATAAAATTGACCGCAATGATGCCCGCCCCGAAGAAGTGGTGAACCTCACCTTTGACCTGATGGCTGAACTGGGTGCCAACGATGACCAGCTTGACTTTCCTGTGCTGTACGCTATTGCACGCGAAGGTAAAGCGTTTAAGGATCTCAGCAACCCCCAGGACGACTTTCACGAACTCTTTGAAATGGTGCTGGAGCAAATACCCCCACCCCCCACTGACCTGGACGCGCCCTTTCAGATGGTGGTGACGAACCTGGATTACAATGAGTACCTGGGCCGCATCGTGCTGGGACGGGTGCAGCGCGGCAAGGTCAAAAAGGGTGAATTTGTGCAACTGATGCACAAAGACGGCACCATGACCAAAAACCGCGTGGTGCAGCCTTTTACCCACATGGGCCTCAAGCGCATTGAGGTTGATGAAGTGAGCGCGGGCGACATCGTGGCGCTGGCTGGCATCGAAGACGCGCAGATTGGTGAAACCATCGCCGACCTTGCTGACCCCGAGGCATTGCCCATCATCACCGTGGATGAACCTACCGTTAGCATGCTGTTTCAGCCCAACACCAGTCCCTTTGCAGGCAAGGAAGGCAAATACGTCACCAGCCGCCACCTCAATGACCGCCTAAAGCGCGAAATCATGACCAACGTTTCACTGCGCGTAGAAGAAGTTCGTCCCGATGAATTTATCGTGTCGGGGCGCGGCGAGTTGCACCTGTCTATTTTACTTGAAACCATGCGCCGTGAAGGTTACGAAATTCAGGTGGGCAGCCCCCAGGTGATTATCCGCGACATTGACGGCGTAAAGAGCGAGCCTGTAGAGCACCTGGTGATCGACGTGCCTGAGCACCACTCCAGCACCGTTATCGGCGTGCTGGGTGCGCGCAAAGGTCAAATGGTCAACATGGAGCCGCAGGGGAGCCGTGTGCGTGTAGAGTTCAAGATTCCCTCGCGCGCGCTGTTTGGCTTCCGCACCCAGTTTCTGAGCATGACACAGGGCGAAGGCATCATGAGCCACGTCTTTGACGGCTACGCGCCCTGGGCCGGTGAGCTCAAGACCCGCCAAAACGGTTCTCTGGTCAGCATGGAAGACGGCGTGGCTTTTGCCTACTCCATCTGGAAACTTCAAGACCGTGGCAGCTTCTTTATTGAAGCCGGTCAGGAAGTCTATGTCGGTATGATTGTGGGTGAAAATTCACGCGAGCAGGATATGAATGTGAACGTCTGCAAGAACAAAAAGCTGACCAACGTGCGTTCATCGGGTGCAGATGACGCACTAACGCTGATTCCACCCAAGAAACTGAGCCTGGAAGACGCACTGGAATACATCAGTGATGATGAACTGGTAGAACTGACCCCCCAGAGCATTCGCCTGCGCAAAAAAGTATTGAATCCTAGCCTGCGTAAGTAATACAGGTTCTGCCTTGAATGGTTTTGAAAAGATGCTGAACTCTGACGTCCTCAGTCCTCACAAGCCTGTAAATTAACGTACACAGTACACCCTGTATCTTAAAGCAAAGGAAGAGGGAATAGGTATATTGTAATAGTCACCTTGTAGCAGTAGACTGATGCACATACCCTTGTCCATACTCTAAAGACCAACAAGGCTCTAAAGACCAATAAGTAAAAAGGCTGAGGCTTACGTGCTCAGCCTTTTTCGTGTATGGGTGCGAGCGCGCTGGCTTGTCTTCCCCGCGCCCTTACCCTAAACTGCCCACATGGCTACGACTTCTCCGCGCTCCTTGGCTATGCTCACGGCTTTGCTGGTGCTGATGTGTACTCATCCCTATGCCGCTGCTCAGCCCCCCTCACCTGCTGTTGCTGAGGCGACAACCGTCACTACGGTTTCTGCCGCACTGAGCCGCGTAGCGCAGCAGGCAGACAGGGTGCAAAGTAGCTGGTTTACTCCCGAATTTGCCGGGGCCATACCGTCTATTCAGGGCGGATTTAAGAGCTTTGCGAGCGAATACGGCAACTTTGTGGGCGTGGACGATTTGGGAAGCGGCCTGTACACACTGCGCTACGCGGGCGGGTCGGTGACCGTGCAGGCTTCTGTGAACGCTAGGGGGCAGCTGAGCCGGTTGTTCCTCAAGGGACAGCAAGCGAACCCGTCGCCCGCGCCTGTGCCAGCACCTGCGCCTGTAGCTGTATCAAGCCAAGCAGGTACGCTGAGCGTTCCCGCTGCAATTACCCGCTTGTTCGGGGCCGCTCAGCCCAGCGCTGACTGGTTAGCGCCCAGTTTCTTGGAGCACATCTCTATCTCCCAGTTCAGCGCAATATTGTCTCAGTTGAAAGCGCCGCTAGGCACCTTTCAGAGTGTCAAGGCCAATCCAGACGGCACCTACACGGCGCAGTTTAGCGGTGGAACCTTACCTATCAACGCGGCGGCTGTAGACGCTCAGGGCCGACTGACCACCTTCGCCATGGGCATGGGCGTCCCCACCAAACCACCCACGCTGGAAGCAGCCCTAGCGAACTTTAAAGCCCAAGCGGGCCAAAGCAGCGTGGTGGTGATAGAAGACGGCAAACCAATTGCCTCCCTCGCCCCACAGCAGGCACTGGCGGTCGGCTCAAGCTTTAAGCTGGGCATTTTGGCAGAGTTGCAGGCCCAAATAAAAGCAGGTAAGCACCGCTGGGATGAGGTGGTGCCGCTGCAAGAAGCCAATAAATCACTGCCCAGTGGCTTTTTGCAAAGCTGGCCTGCGGGGTCGCTGCTGACGGTGCAGTCGCTCGCCGCGCTGATGATCTCGCAGAGTGACAATACGGCCACCGACACCCTGCTCAACTTGGTAGGCCGTGAGGGGGTCACCCAGCGCCTGGGCCTGAGCAGTGTCATCAGCACCCGTGAACTGTTTGCCCTTAAAAATCCGGAGAATAAGGCGCTGCTCAGCCGCTACCTCGCCGCTACCACACCGGTGCAGCGAGCCAGTGTACTGACTGACGTCGCCCGCGCCCCTTTGCCTGCCCCCACACTGTTCGCTTCTGAGCAGGCCATCGTTCCACAAGTGGAGTGGTTTGTTCCTGTGACCACCCTCTGCGGGCTGATGGCTCAGGTCGCCGATTTGCCGCTGACCCAAATTAACCCTGGCGTGGCCGACCCCAAAGCCTTTAAGCAAGTCAGTTACAAAGGCGGTTCGGAAGTGGGCGTGCTCAATTACACTACCCAAGTCACCACCTCAAAGGGGCGCACGGTCTGTATCAGCGCCACGGTCAATAGTCCTTCAGCGCTCAATGAGCAGGCGATAAGTGTGGCCTACGCGCGGCTGTTGCAGGCGGTGCGCTAGCGGGTCGCCCGTCACCTGCTGTCAGTAGCCAGCAGTCACCACCCCTCAGTAGACAGCCGGCAGTCACCAGCTAAGAACTTATATGGCGTTCATCTTTGCCACGTTTCTACGCTGCTCTGCTCTCACCTTGCTCACTTGTGGCTGGATGTCTGGCGCTGAGTGCCGGTGACTGAGTGCTGATCACAGAGTGACTGAATGACTGATGGTTGGTGACGGCGAGCTGATGACTAGGCTCGTCTATTTTGGCAACTGCTCTGTGGTGTACGCCTCTATTCCTGACATTTTGGGCGGATTGTCCTTAAGGGTGACTTAAGTCGCTGTGATACTATGCTGAGCGAGCTTGACAAAAATAGACCGTCGGGCCAGAAGAGAAGGACATCGTCCACCCCGCAGATTTTGTGAGGTGGGCGTGTGCCACAAATGAGAAAGGAGGAACGATTTGGACGTCTCAAACCGAGTGTTAAGTGAACTTGCCAGCCGTGAGCAGGCGCTTGATGCGCAGATTGAAGCCGCTCGCCAGGACGCCCAGCGCGAAATTGCAGCGGCAGAAACTAAAGCGGCCCGTATTCTGAGCGATGCACAGGCGCATGTCAAAAGCATGACAGCCCAGCGTGAACAGGAGATGGAAGCCGAGTCGGAAAGTATTCTTGAGCAGGCCAATGTACAGGCTCAGCAAGAAGTACGCGCCAGCCATGACCGTTTAGAAGGTAAGCTAGGTCAGGCGGTAGAAACCATTTTGCGGGCGGTGCTGCCGTGATTAACCCCATGCAGCAAATCGTCATTGCACTGCGTAAGCGTGAGAGCCGCGCCGTGATTGAAGCGCTGCAGGATGTGGGTGTGCTGCATCTGGTGCCTGTTGCTCAGGGTGTGCTGCAACCTGCAGGTGCCCAAGCTACTGCTCAAGACGGTGATTACCGCCGTGAAGCCGAGCGTCTTTTGGGGCGCGTAGAAACCACCATCGCTGATCTAGGGGCTCTTCGCAAAGGGCCCGCTCCTTTGCCTCCTGAAGACCGCTGGGCCACCGGCCTTGATGACGTTGCTGGCCCCGCGAGTGCACTGAGCAAGCAGCGCCAGGCCCTGGAAGCTGACCTAGAAGTGCAGCGCACTTATGGCGAAGCTGTAAACACCCTGAGCAGCATGGTCGGCACGCTTGACCGCAGCCGCCGTGTCGCGCTTATACCCTTCATCTACCAAAAACCCGAAGAGTTCAGTGCGCTGCAAGCTGCCCTACATGAAACTCTGGAAGGCCGCTTTGACCTGGCAACCCAACCGCTAGGCACTGCCAAAACTACTGAGGGCAATACTGTAGGCGCCGTAGCGGTGCTGACCATTGACCGTGACGCTGCCCGTGCTGCCCTGGGCAAAGCCCGTGTAGGTGAAATTCGCTTGCCTGGGCGCTTTGAGGGTATGCCGCTGAGTGCCGTAGATGCTGAACTGACCGCACTCAGAGATACGGGTGCGCAGCGACTGAATGCCCTGGACCAGCAGCGTCAGGCGCTGGCAGACCAACACGGCCCCATTTTGTTTGCTGTGCGCGACGCGCTCGCTGACCAAGTGGCGCTTCATGACGTACAAAACCTCAGTGCGCGTGGTAAATACAGCATGGTGATGCAGGGCTATGTCCCCGAAGACCGCCTGAAGATGCTGTCGGCAACCCTAGACCGCTTTGGCGACGCAGTAAGCTACGAGCTGCACCCCGTAGATACACACCACGCTGCCGAAGTGCCTGTAGAGCTGAAAAACAGCAGCTACAGCCGTAACTTTGAACCTGTACTCAGCTTGCTGCCCCTGCCCCGCTACGGTAATTTTGACCCTACGGGTATTATTTCAGTATTTTTCCCACTTTTTTTCGGATTTATTATCGCGGATATCGGTTACGGCCTGCTGTTTTTGATGGCCAGCAACTGGTTTACCGGCAGGGCCAGGCGCGGTGAAGGGCTAGAAATAGGCTTTATGAACGCCTACCTCAACCCCGACATGCTGAGTCGTCTGGGCGTCATCATCCGTACCATGAGCTTGTGGTCAATCGTCTGGGGTGTATTCACAGGCGAACTGTTTGGCAACCTCGGCGAGCACCTGGGCCTCTTTTACCACAATGCTGGCTGGCTGCAAAACATCTGGGGTATTCACATTGCCGAAAACGCCGCCGCTGCACACCACGGTCTGATCCCCATCCTGTTCCCGCGCCTCTTGCCCGAATTTACCAACACCGCACTGATCACCACGCTCTTGGTGGGTATGTGCATGGTGCTGTGGGCCTGGGCCATCCGTGTGCAGCTTGCTAGCCGCCACGGTCACAAAGACCACATGTGGGAAGCCATCGGCATGATTGGCGGCCTGGTTGGGCTGATCAGCCTGGCCTTTTTGAGCCAGGGCGGCAACCAACTGATGAATGCCAGCACCTATAACTTCAGCAACCCACTGATGATTGTGATGGTGCTGGGCTTTATGGTGTTCTTACTTGGCCTGGTTCTTTCCAAAGCTGTAATGATGATTATTGAAATCTTGTCGCAGGGCGGCAATATCATCAGCTTTGCCCGTCTCTTTGCCGTGGGTGTGGCAGGCGCTATCTTGGCTAACCTTGCCACTGACCTGGGCTGGAGTATGTACACCAAGTTGGGCGTACTGGGCATCATCATCGGTATCATTTTGGCGGTGCTGGTACACGCTTTTGCACTGGCTATTACCATCATCGGTCACATTTTGCAGCCTATCCGTTTGCACTTCGTCGAATTCTTGACCCCTACCGGTTACCACAACGAATCCGGCACGCCCTACAATCCGCTGCGCCGCTTGAGCCAGACGGTTCAATCAGCGCCTCAGCAAGTTCAAGCAGCAGTAGCCCAGCCCACTGTGGGGCTGACCAAAGACTGATCTGATCGGGCGGGGGAGCGTGCTTATCCCCGCCCGCCCCACCCCTCACCCGCTTTTGTAAAAACCACTATTCTTTAGGAGAACATTATGACCAAGTACAATAAAACCGTTCTGGCTGCCCTCATTTTCGCCCTCGCAAGCACCGGTCTTGCTCAAGAAGCGGCTACCACTGCTGTGACCACTGCTGGCGCTGCCTCTGACCGTGGCCTGATTGCCATTGGCGCTGGCCTGGCACTGGGCCTCGGCGCCATCGGCACGGGTCTGGCCCAGGGCCGCATCGGTGCCGCTGCCGCTGGTGTTACCGGCGAAAACCCCGGTCGCCTGGGTCTGATGCTGCTGTGGTTCGCTATTCCTGAAACCCTGGTTATTTTCGGTCTGGTAGGCTTCTTTATCCTGTCGGGCAAAATCTGAACTATGGCCCTCGATAAACTTCTTGAAAACGAAGCCCAGTCAGAGATAGAGCGCATCCGCGCCGAAGCCCGTGACCGCGCTGCACTTATTGTGCGTCAGGCGGAAGAACAGGCCCAGGATTTGCTTGAAAGCCGTCAGCGTGCCCTGGAAACCCAGGCGCAGGCGGCGGTGGTGCGTGCCCGCTCGGCTGCTGACCTGCAACTTAACGCCGCTCGCTTGAACGCCGGTGAAACAGGCATTCAGCGTGCCTTTGACCTGGCTCATAATGAACTGCTCGCTGTGACCCGCGTGCCCGAATATCACGACATCATGGCGCGGCTGATTGCCGAAGCGCGTACCGTGGTGCCCAATGCCGCCGTCGTAGAGGTGAACCCCGCCGAGGCACTGGTGGCCCGCACCATTGTTTCTGGTATGGAAGTGCGTGAAAACGGTGAACTGCAAGGGGGGGTGCGCCTGATTTCTGCCGACGGCAAGAGCAGCGTGACCAACACACTTATGGGCCGCCTCAACCGCCTGCGTGAAACACTGGCCCCGCAGATTAGCCGCCTGCTTTCGGAAGGATAACCATGGCCGACGACTACGGCTATATCAATGCCCGCATAAAAATGATGCGCACCGCCCTGTTAGACGGGCGCGTGCTGGACAGTTTGCTGGGCGCACAAACCTACCCTGAATTTTTGCGCCTGCTCAGTGAGTCGCCGCTCGCCAGCGACCTCACGGCGGCAACAGCCCAGGGTGCGGGTTTGCCCGAATTAGACAGGGGCCTGTCTAAAAACTTTTTTCACAGCGCTGCCAAGGTCTACAGCTTTGCTGACGGTGTGCCCAAAAAAGAAATTGGCGTGCTGCTGCAAAAATGGGACTTGGTTAACCTCAAGTCGCTTGCGCGTGGCCTGACCGCTGGGCGCGGCGCGCAGGCGGTTGAAGCGAGCCTCATTCCTGGCGGCACGTTGCCGATGACCACCCTCACGGCGGCCCTGCAAGGCGGTGACCTCGCGTCGGCGGCGACCGCTTTGTCGCTCACGGGGCATCCCCTGGTAGCGGCTTTTCGTGAAGGTGTCAGCAGCTACAACAGCACCGGCAATCTGCTTGACCTTGAAGTAGCGCTTGACCAGGCCTACTACCGCAACGCCCTCAAGGTGGCGCAGGATACGGCGCTCCAGCGCTACTTGTCACGTGAAGTGGACATTACCAATGCGCTGACCGCACGCACCCTGCGCGGCTTAACGGCCGCTCCGGCGCTCTTTGTGGTGGGTGGCCGCGACATTGACGCAGCGACTTTTGCCCGCTTGCAAAGCGGCGATCCCAGTGGTGCGGGCGATATGTCCGCTATTATGGAAGCCCCTACGTTGGAAGAAGCCGAGCGCACTGCCCGCAAACTGCTTGATGTGGCGGCCCGCAACGCTGCGGCAGGCGATCCATTAGGCGTAGGTGTCGCCATTGACTTTTTGCGCCGCAAGGAACAAGAAATTGCCAAGCTACGCCTGATGGCACGCGGTAAGTTTTACAACGTGCCCACCGAGCAAATCCGCCAGGAGGTGGCTGAAGCGTGACCCAGTCCAGCAACACTCACCGCGTGGTGGTACTTACCGACAGCGAAACCGCTACAGGCTACCGCTTGGCAGGGGCCGAAGTGGTGGAAGCCACCCCCGATACCGCCGCCAAGCAACTTGACGAACTGATCACCAGTGACCGCTACGGGCTGATTGCCATAGACACCAGCCTGATTGCTGACCCCGCGACCAGCTCTGCCCGCGTGATGCGGGGCCGCGACCTGCCTATCTTGCTGCCTATTCCCAGTCTAAGCGACGCGTTTAGCAGCGAGCAGGTTGATGCCAAAGCCTACATGGGCAAACTGGTACGCGACACCATTGGTTTTGATATCAAACTATAACGTTGATGGGAGATGGTGGTTGCATGGTCATAAAACAGCTTAAATTTTAGATAAGGGCCGTTGTTGACCCACCACCAATCAACTATTAATGTCCTGAAGGAGTACAAATGACCCAACATAAACAAGGCGTGATACAACGCATTGCCGGCCCAGCAGTGATTGCTGAGGGCATGTACGGCGCAAAGATGTTTGACATCGTGCGCGTGGGCAAAGAGCGCTTGGTCGGCGAAATCATCCGCCTAGACGGCGACACTGCCTTTGTGCAGGTATACGAAGATACCTCTGGCCTGACCGTAGGCGAGCCGATTGTGTCTACCGGTTTGCCGCTGTCAGTAGAGCTTGGCCCAGGCATGCTTAACGGCATCTACGACGGCATTCAGCGCCCACTCGACAAAATCCGTGAGCAGTCGGGCGACTTTATTGCGCGCGGCATTGAGGTATCTAGCCTTGACCGTACCAAAAAGTGGAACTTTACCCCCACTGTGCAGGCCGGCGACGAGGTGTCGGGCAGTGCTATTCTGGGTACAGTGCCTGAGTTCAGCTTCAGTCACAAAATCCTCACCCCCCCCGACAAATCTGGGCGCATTCGCAGCATTGTTCCTGCGGGCGAGTACACCATTGACGACACCATCGCCGAGCTGGAAGACGGCACCAAGTTGCGCCTGGCTCACTACTGGCCTGTGCGCGCTCCCCGCCCTGTGGCGCTGAAAAAAGACCCCAGCCTGCCTTTCCTCACCGGCATGCGTATTCTGGACGTGCTGTTTCCTCTGGTGATGGGCGGCGCGGCGGCGATTCCTGGGCCATTCGGGTCGGGCAAAACCGTAACCCAGCAGAGTGTCGCCAAGTATGGCAACGCAGATATCGTGGTGTATGTGGGCTGCGGTGAGCGCGGCAACGAGATGACCGATGTGCTGGTTGAGTTCCCCGAACTGGAAGACCCCAAGACGGGCGGCCCGCTGATGCACCGCACCATTCTGATTGCTAACACCTCAAACATGCCTGTAGCGGCCCGCGAAGCCAGCGTATACACGGGCGTTACTCTGGCAGAATACTTCCGCGATCAGGGCTACAGCGTGTCCCTGATGGCCGACTCCACGAGCCGCTGGGCCGAGGCGCTGCGCGAGATCTCCAGCCGCCTGGAAGAAATGCCCGCTGAGGAAGGTTATCCGCCGTATCTGGCCGCCAAACTCGCCGCTTTTTATGAACGTGCGGGCGCGGTGCGTACCCTGGCGGGCGACGACGGCGCGGTGTCGGTTATCGGCGCGGTTTCCCCTGCGGGCGGCGACATGTCGGAGCCAGTGACCCAGGCCACTTTGCGTATCACGGGTGCGTTTTGGCGACTAGACGCGGGTCTGGCGCGCCGCCGCCACTTTCCCGCTATTAACTGGAACGGCTCTTACTCGCTGTTCACCCCCATTCTAGACAAGTGGTACCGCCAAAACGTAGCCGAGGACTTCCCCGAACTGCGCCAGCGCATCCAAAACGTGCTGCAACAGGAAGCTGCTTTGCAAGAAGTGGTGCAACTGGTCGGCCCCGACGCGCTTCAAGACAGCGAGCGCTTGGTGATTGAAGCGGGCCGTATGCTCAGGCAAGATTTCTTGCAACAAAACGGCTTTGACCCAGTAGATGCCAGTGCTTCTATGCCCAAAAACTACGGCCTGATGAGATCCATGCTGGCCTTTTATGACAACGCTGATGTGGCGCTGAAAGGCGGCGCGACTATTGATGAAATTCTTCAAAGCCCTGTCATTGAAAAGCTAAGCCGCGCGCGCTACGTCTCGGAAGCGGAATTCCCTGCCTACAATGACGCGCTGCTCGCCGAGATTTCTCATACCTTCAAGGGAGTACACGCATGACCCTCCTGCAAAAGGAATATAACGACGTTTCCTATATTTCAGGTCCGCTGCTGTTTGTCAAAGCTGCTGCTGACCTGGCGTATAACTCTATTGTCAGTATCAAAGACGGCGCAGGCCGTATTCGTGGCGGACAGGTGATTGAAGTCAGTGACCAACACGCCGTTATTCAGATTTTTGAAGATACACGTGGCCTTGATCTGGCTACCGCCAGCGTGTCGCTGGTTGAAGACGTGGCCCGCCTGGGTGTGAGCAAAGACATGATTGGTCGCCGCTTTGACGGCCTGGGCCGCCCCATTGACGGCCTGCCCAATGTGGTGGCCACCGAGCGCCTGAGCATCAACGGACAGGCGATGAACCCCGCAAGCCGCGCTAAGCCTGAAGAATTTATTCAAACGGGTATTAGCACCATTGATGTGAACACCAGCCTTATCCGTGGTCAAAAGCTGCCTATTTTCAGCGGCTCTGGCCTGCCCCACAACGAACTGGCGGCCCAAATTGCCCGTCAGGCCAAAGTGCCTGGACACGAGGGCGACTTTGCGGTGGTCTTTGCCGCAATGGGCCTGACCCAGCGCGAAGTGAGCTTTTTTACCCAGGAATTTGAGCGCACAGGCGCCCTGGCCCGCTCGGTGCTGTTTCTCAACAAAGCCGATGACCCCGCCGTAGAGCGCTTGCTGACCCCCCGCATGGCGCTGACCACTGCCGAGTACCTGGCCTTTGAGCACGGCTACCACGTGCTGGTGATTCTTACTGACCTGACCAACTACTGTGAAGCGCTGCGCGAAATCGGCGGCGCGCGCGAAGAAATCCCCGGACGGCGCGGCTTCCCAGGCTACATGTACACCGACCTGGCGAGCTTGTATGAACGTGCTGGAGTGATTGACGGCAAGCCCGGCTCTGTAACCCAGATTCCTATTTTGTCGATGCCCGATGACGATATCACCCACCCCATCCCCGACCTGACAGGCTACATCACCGAAGGTCAGATTGTGGTTGACCGCGCGCTCAATGCCAAGGGTGTATTTCCGCCTATCAACCCCCTGCCGAGCCTCAGCCGCCTGATGGGCAACGGCATTGGTAAAGGCAAGACCCGTGCCGATCACAAGAACGTGTCTGACCAGTTGTTTGCGGCCTACGCCAACGGCCTTGACCTGCGTAAACTGGTAGCGATTACCGGTGAAGACGCGCTGACCGAAAATGACAAACTGTTCCTGCGTTTCGCCGAAGACTTTGAGCAGTACTTTATCGGTCAGGGCGACCAAGACCGTAGCATTGACGACTCACTTACAGTCGCATGGGGCATTTTGAGCAAGCTGCCCCAAAGCCAACTGACACGCATTGGTAAAGACGCTATTGACAAGTATTACGGTCAAAAGATTGACGAAATGTGGAAAGGCCAGCGCATCTAACAAGCTTGTAAGTTGTAGAAGTGCGTCACTTTTCCTCATGCACAGCCAGCAACTCACAAACCCACAGACAAAGGAGGTGTACATTTAATTTATGCCAGATATCAGTCCTACCCGGTCGGCACTGCTTGCCAGCAAAGCCGCCCTGAAAACCGCCAACAGCGGCGCTGACCTGCTTAAGCGCAAGCGTGACGCCCTGATCGGCGAGTTTTTTGCGCTTGTCAAAGACGCGCTTGCCGCCCGCGAAGAGCTGAGCAGCGTGTCTAAGGGCGCGTATGTATCGCTCTTTTCAGCCAAGGCTTGGGATAGCCCCGAAGCTGTAGAAAGCCTGTCGCTGTCGCAGGGCAGTGAATACAACGTAAATATGAAAATTGAGAGTATTTACGGCGTAAAAGTGCCGCGTATCGATATTCCTGAGCGCAGCAGTGTCGCGACATTTAGTCCTATTAATGTTGGTTCACGCACTATTCAGGCCTCTACTGACTTTCAAACAGTGATGAGCGCACTGGTGAAGGTGGCAGCCACCGAAACCAAACTGCGGCGCATCGGCGAGGAAATCAAGAAGACCTCGCGCCGTGTGAACGCGCTGGAACAGGTGGTTATTCCTGGCGTGCAAGAGGACATCCGCTTTATTCGTGGTGTGCTTGACCAGCGCGAGCGTGAAAATTCCTTTGTCCTTAAAAAGATTAAGGCCAAGTTAGAAGCTGACGCTGATGCCCAGAAGAAAAAACAACAAGGTGCTAGCGATTCGCACGGTTCAGCCGCTGATTGAGGCGTGCTTTAACGCCCAAATGCTTGAATAATCCAAAAAAAGAAGCCGCCTATTGAGAAATGGGTGGCCTTTTTGCTATGAATGGTAGATATGCATGACACGGAAGCAATGATTGGACTTATGTCTTGTGCTGCGGATTCTGATTTAATTAATACGGATTCCGTTTAATTAGTTGTACTCTGATTGCCCTAGTTGCCCGCCCTATGGTAAACTAAGAAGATATACCTATAACTAATTTTCCGTAATGCTTATAATTTAATCCAAACGTAGGAATGTGGGAAAAGATAAGGATTTCCTGATATGGAAGTATAGGCGGTAATTTGCTGATTGGCTAAAATGCATTGGAATTCGTATTAGGACTTTAATATTGGAGCTTTTAATGCCTAGCTCTGTTCATCGGCTGTGTGTTCAGGATAAATCATGGTGAGCGGGGCGACTGAGGTGCGTTTGGCCCAGGGATAATAGATCAATGTCGTGACCACTAAACCCACAATCCATGAAATGTCAACGCCGCCCAGCATCTTGGTAAGAGGGCCAGTGTACAGTGCCTGGGCCAAAAAAGGGATTTGTATCAAAATACCTATACCGTAAGACACCAAAGCAGGAGTATTCCAGTGCCCGTAGCGCCCATTGGGGTTGTAAAGCGCTGGAATATCCACGTTTTCTTTGGAAATGGCGTAAAAGTCTATAAGATTGATAGCGCTCCAGGGAGTAAAGACCATCAGCAATAACAAAACGAAGTTTTTGAAGGCATTCAGAAAGTTCTGACTGGCAAAAAGGGCTATAAGTACCGCAATACTCAGCATAAATAAAATAAACAAGGTACGCTGTGCAGGTGCGATGGTGCGTTTGCCACTAAAGGCTGTGGAAATGGTAAGCATAGACATAAAAGAGCCGTAGGCGTTGAGGGTGTTAACGGTCAACTTGCCGATGATGATCACCACATAGATAAGCAGTGCCATCAGGTTGCCGCCCGCTAATTCGCCCAGAAAGCTGACTTGTGTTTTAAGAAAGTCGCCGCCAATCACGGCACTGCCCGCCGCGATGATGACACCCAGGGTCATGGCCCACTGGGTACCCAGCACGCTGCCCAAAAAGGTGTTCCAGAAGGTGGCGCCCGAGGGGGTACTGCGCGGCAAGTAACGGCTGTAGTCAGCAACGTACGGGCCGTAGGTCAGCTGCCAGCCCGCTGAGAGCGACACTGCCAGCAAAAAGGAAGTAAGGTCAAAGGGCTTGGGGGCAAAAAGGGCCGCGATATCAAACCGACCAAAGGCCATAACAGTGAGGTAAGTAAATCCCAAGATCCCCGTGATGGTCGCGAGGCGGCCCAGGCGGTGAATGTAGCGGTAACCCAAAAGGGCCAGCAACGCGGTAAGCGCCCCGAAGATGAGGATGCCCACCGCTGGAGCACTAACACCCAAAAGGGCGTTGACGGCTTGGCCCGCTAGCACCGTCCCTGTTGCTGAAAAGCCGATGTACATGATGATGGCGAGTATCAGCGGTAATACTGCGCCGTAGGCCCCAAACTGAGCGCGGCTAGAAATCATCTGCGGCAAGCCCATACGCGGTCCCTGCGCCGAGTGCAGCGCCATAACCGCCCCGCCCAGGATGTTGCCCAACAGCAAGCCCAGCACCGCCCACATCGGCGTGGCCCCGAATATCACCGCCAGCGCGCCGTCAACCACCGAGGTGATTTGCATATTGGCCCCAAACCACAAGGTAAACTGGCTAAACGGAGTGCCGTGCCGCTCATGATCAGGAATCATATCAATAGAGCGGGTTTCTAGGCGTGGTGCGACTGTCTGTGCCATAGCCATAACCTCCTTATAGAGATTCCGGTTGAATCCAGTTGTTCTGGGTTCAATCTGAGCGGGTGCATTAGGGAAAAGATACGGGCTGCGCCTGTACTTCCATACCACGCAACCCGTATTGCAAGGCACATCTTGTATGCTGCGTTACAGAGTAACCGATGGAGCAGCAAAAGACAATACGACAGACCGTGCTGATGCTGATGAGGGTTCATGGACGCTGCATTAAAGCAAGACTATACTATTTCCTTTTCGCTTTGCCGTGTTTATCATTAGGTATAAAGTTTATAAAAGTAGAACAGTTTGCGTTAAATGACCCTGTAGGCTATGTGTCTTTAATACACGTGGCACCACAACCGAGAGAATACCGCCTTTGCTTTCACGCTGCTAAACACATATGTTTTTCTATTCCTACTGGCCTTAGTTCATCGTGTTGTAACACAGTTCAAACGGAATCTGTATAAATAATTGATGACTGGGTTGCCTATCCTGATAAAAGTCGCCTACACCATAGACATTCAGGCACTTGGAGGATGACCTGTTGCCATGCTTATATGGACTGCCGCTCCATTCCACCACAGTCGGGAAGACACCGCCTGCGGCTCCATACCGCGCAGTCCGTATGCTGTTCCTACTCGCATCCGCCCTAATTGATTCGGAAGTACGCCAAATCAATCGGAATCCGTATTAGTGCCACGAAGTCGTGCCCTTGTCGCTCTCGCTCTGCTGCACTTTGGCAGGGGCTGCTGCGCCGGAGTGCTCGGCCTTTGCAATCCTGAGCAGCTTGCCTGTTGCAAGTTCATCCCGAATCCTCAGCACATCGGGGCGGAAATAGCGGTCATCTTCCAGGTGCGCTACAAAGGTGCGGAGGTACTCGTACGCGGCCTGCACGCCCCGCCCTGCCTTGAGTTTCTGAAAGTCTAGCCCCTGTGCGGCGCACATCAGCTCTATAGCCAGAATATTCTGCACATTTTCTACGATGGAGCGCAGTTGCCGCGCCCCGTGTGCGCCCATAGACACGTGGTCTTCTTGGTTGGCGCTGGTGGGAATGCTGTCCACGCTAGCAGGGTGGGCCAATACCTTGTTCTCGCTGGCCAGCGCAGCGCTGGTGTACTGGGCAATCATAAAGCCGCTGTTGAGGCCACCCTTGGGCGTAAGAAAGGCGGGCAGACCGCTGAGGGCGGGGTTGAGCAGTTGCTCGGTGCGGCGCTCGCTGATGCTGCCCAGCTCGGCGATGGCCACCTTGAGCGCGTCAATGGTTACTGCCAGAGGCTGCCCGTGAAAGTTGCCGCCCGACACCACTTCGCCCGTCTCTGGGAAGATGAGTGGGTTGTCGGTCACCGACGCAAACTCTACTTCCAGCACGCGCTCGGCCTGTGCAATAGCGTCGGCGGTGGCGCCGTGAACTTGCGGCACGGCACGCAGGCTGTAGGCGTCTTGCACTTTGCCGTCACCGACAAGGTGGCTGGGGGCGATTTCAGAGCCTTGCAGAAACTCGCGTAACTCGGCAGCGACAGCCAAAGCGCCGGGGTGCGGGCGCAGGCCGACCACGTCCTCACCAAAGGGCCGGTGAGAGCCGTATTTGGCCTCTACAGTCATGGCGGCGGCGAGGTTAGCGGTGGACAGCAGCACTTTGGCGTCGTGCAGGGCCAGCGCCAACAAGCTGCCCATCTGCTGCGTGCCGTTGATCAGGGCAAGGCCCTCTTTGGCTTGCAAGGTGACAGGTTGAAGCCCCAGTTCAGTCAGAACTTCGGCACTGGGACGCACTTGGCCGCCGTAGTCAAGTTCGCCCAGCCCAATCAGCGACAGGGCCAGGTGCGCCAGCGGCGCAAGGTCACCTGACGCGCCTACGCTGCCCTGCTCGGGGATGACAGGGCAAGCGTCGGCATTGAGCAGGGCAAGCAGCAATTCCACTACTTCTACCCGTGCGCCGCTATGGCCGAGCGCAAGCGACTGCGCCCGCAGCAGCAGCATCCCGCGCACCACCTCGCGGGGCAGCGGTTTGCCCAGTCCGATAGAGTGCGACACAATCAGGTTGTGCTGAAGCTGCTCAAGCTCGCTCCGGCTAACCTGCACATTTTCAAACTTGCCAAAGCCC
Organism: Deinococcus sp.; assembly: GCA_018260375.1. GTDB lineage: Bacteria > Deinococcota > Deinococci > Deinococcales > Deinococcaceae > Deinococcus. Next base: position 18,078 of record JAGLBF010000005.1, on the reverse strand, counting down.
GTGTTCACGCCGTAAAGAGCCGCGTCGCCTTCCACAATTTTTTCGATCACTTCACGGGCGGTTTGGATGCGGCTTCGGGCCGCTTCAGAGAGTTGGACTGTTTCGCCGCCGCGTACAACGGCGATAAACTGCGGCAGGGTGAGGTTACGGTTAATGATCATGGTTGTTCCTTTGCGTCTAGTTCTCTTTGTGAAATCATGTTGCTTATAAACCAGTCAAGGTTCTGATGTGATGACTGATACGGACTGCTGCTCCATTCCACCACAGTCGGAAAAGCGCCGCCTGCGGCTCCATACCGCACAGTCCGTATGCTGTTCCCACTCGCATGCGCCCTGATTGATTCGGAAGTACGCCAAATCAATCGGAATCCGTATGAGAGGAGCCGTTGGGAAATGGGCTGCCAACAGAACGGTGCTCATATTTTCTCGCCCTGCACCCACACCTCGGTCACGGGGCTATGTCCCAGCGTGTACGCCACTTCGCGCCAGTCTGCGCCGTGCAGCACAGCAAAATCAGCCCGCTGGCCCACGCTGAGGCTGCCCCTATCTTTCAGGCCCAGCGCGTGGGCGGCGTTGACGGTGCAGGCGGTGAGGGCTTCGGCGGGGGTGAGTTTGTTGAGGCGAATAGCCAGCGCCAGCGCCAGTTGCGTGCTGAACACGGGCGAGGAACCCGGATTCAGGTCGGTGCCCACCGCCACGATGGCGCCCGCGTCAATCAGCTTGCGCCCCGGCGCGGCGGGCAGACCGAGGTGCAGCGTGACCCCTGGCAAAATGGTGGCTATCGTGTCCGACGCGGCGAGAGCAGCAATCTGCGCGGGGCCGCTGGCTTCGAGGTGGTCAACCGACAAGGCCCCCAGCTCACACGCGAGTTCTGTGCCGCCAATCGCATGAAACTGGTCGGCGTGCAGCTTGATTTTTAGGCCGTTGGCTTTGGCGGCCTCGAAAATGGCGCGGGTTTCAGGCACGTCAAAGGCTTCTTTTTCGGTAAACACGTCCACTGCCGCTGCCAGCCCTTCGCGGGCCACACGGGGAATCAGCTCCTTGCAGACGCCCTGCACATACTCGGCGCGGCCCGTTTCGGGGGGGACGTGAATCAGCAGCGTGGGGCGCAGTTCAAACTCGGCCTGCAACTCGCGCACGGCCTCCAGCATCCTGATTTCTGCGTCAAATTCCAGCCCGTAGCCGCTTTTGACCTCGGTGGTTCCCGCGCCCGAATCACGCAGGGCTTGCAGTCGAGGACGGGCCAGCGCCACCAGTTCGGCTACCGTTGCCGCCGCCGTCGCCCGCATGGTCGAGCGAATGCCGCCGCCGCGTGCAAGGATTTCCTCGTAGGTCGCGCCGCTCAGTTTGGCTTCCCAGTCAGCCAGCCTGTCGCCCGCCCAGACCGCGTGGGTGTGCGGGTCAACCAGCGCGGGGACGACAGCGCGGCCCCTGAGGTCAACCGTGTTGGCGGCAGCAGGAGCTTCAGCGGCGGGGCCAACCCAGTCAATCAGGCCGTCACGCACCAGCAGCGCGGCGTTTTCGGTGATGTGCAACTGGCCCATGCCCGCGCCGCGTTGGGGGCCAGCGGCGGGCGTGGCGAGTTGGGAGATGTTGGTAAAGAGGGTGGTCATTTTTTATCCTCCAGAGCAGTCTTTAATGTATTTTGCAAACGCTCTATCAGCACTTCTAAGGCGCGTTCGGGTGATGCCTCGGCAATCGTTTCACATTCAATAGGAAAATTAGATTCTATCCAAGCCGCTTCTGTGGCATGTTCAGGAAAAAAGGCGGGCTGAACGGTATAATATTCTCGCTCGTAAAGTTGAATTCGGTAAGAATCATTAGAAGTTTTGAGCACTTCCGCCTTAAAAGTCAAAGAAAAAACCTCATCTGGCGTTTCTATTTCAATCGGGTCAAAATAAACAACTTTAATGACTTCCGAATACTTCAGCATCGTCCCTTCAAATTCACAACTTCACTTCTTTGCCTGCGGCGGCTTGCCCTGCCCGCAACCCACTGAACAAGCAGCCGCCCAGAAAAGTGCCTTCTAGGGCGCGGTAGCCGTGGTAGCCGCCGCCGCCAAAGCCCGCAATTTCGCCAGCGGCGTACAGCCCCGCAAAGACTTCACCATCTGGGCGCAGCACCTGCCCGTTCAGGTTGGTTTGCAGCCCGCCCAAGCTTTTGCGGGTCAGGATATTGAGTTTGACCGCAATCAGCGGGCCATTTTTGGGCGACAGCAACGGCGCGGGGGGCGTGACCCGCAGGATTTTCTCGGAGGTAAAGCGCCGCGCTTTGTCAATCAGGGCCAGTTGCGCGTCGGGGCGGCCCGTGAGCAGGGCTTGGTCGCGGCCCCGCACGGCTTGCTCTACGGCGGCGCGGTCAAGCGGCACGCCCGCCTCGGTGTTGAGGCGCTCCATGCCGTCTAGCAGCTTGCCGAGGTCGTCTGACACCACAAAATCCGCGCCCTTGTCCATAAATGCTTGCACGGGGGCCTGCACGCGGTTGCCCAGACGGGTCAAAATGGTGTTCAGCAGTGAACCGCCCGTCAGGTCGGGGTTTTGCTCGCTGCCCGACAGTGCAAACTCTTTGCGGATGATGGCGCGGTTGAGCACAAACCAGCTATAGGGGTACTGGTGTTGGCCCAGATACTGCAGTGTACCCAGTGTGTCTACCCCAGGATAATGCGGTGCGGGCAGGCGTTCGCCTCCAGGTGCCAGCCACAAACTGCTGGGCCCAGGCAAAACGCGGATGCCGTGCATAGGCCAAATCGGCGCGTAGTTGCGTATGCCCTCAGTGTAGTGCCACATGCGGTCGGGGTTGATACTGCGCGCGCCCGATTGCGCCGCCACTTGCCCCAGCAGGCCGTCAACGTGGTGCGGCACACCCACAATCATATCCTCAGGCACTGGCCCTAGCCGCTCGGTGGGCCAGGCGCGGCGCACCAGCTCCAGGTTGCCGCCGATGCCGCCGCCTGCCAAAATGGTGCTGCTAGCCCGCGCCTCAAAGTCGCCCACCACCACCCGCGAACTCCTTTCACCGCGCTGGACGGTAGATTCTTCCAGCACTTCGCCCGACACGCCGATCACCGCGCCGCCTTCTATCAGCAGCTGGCTTACGCGGCGGCGAAAAGCAAACGTGACCCGCCTCGCCCGCTGGTGCACCTGAATGCGGCGAATAAAGGGAGCCAAGATGCCTGGGCCTGAGCCCATCGTCAGGTGAAAGCGCGGCACGCTGTTGAGGCCGCGCTCAGCCCAGCCCACCACCGGAAACCAGCTCACGCCCTGCTGGGCCAGCCACTCGCGTTTGCGTCCTGCGGCCCATTCCAGGTACGCTTCGGCCCAGCGCTTGCCCCACTCGTCTTCGGGGCGGTCAAAGTTGGCGGCGCGGTGCCAGTCTTCGCGGGCCAGCTCTAGGCTGTCGCGGATACCCAGGCGGCGCTGCTCAGATGAATTGACCAAAAAGAGCCCTCCTAGCGACCAAAAGGCTTGCCCGCCCAGGTTTTGCTCTCCTTCTTGGTCAAGCACCAACACCTGAGCGCCCGCGTCAGCAGCCTCACAGGCGGCAACCAACCCTGCCAGGCCCGCGCCTACCACCAAAACATCTGCTGAACGTTCTCGCACTGTTGTATTCATGTCTTATTATCACTGATCTATTGAGTCAAACACTTCGCATAGGGTTTCCATAATCAGCCGCGCCATAAACAGTTCGCTGCGGCCCGACGGGTCAAGGTTGGGGGCAAGTTCTACCATATCAAGGCCCACCACGTTGTTTTGCTTCGCCGCTGCTGCCAGCACCGCTATGCCCTGCGCGTAGGTCAGGCCGCCGGGTTCGGGGCTGGATGTACCGGGAATCACGGCGGGGTCAAAGCCGTCTACGTCAATGGAAAAGTAGACATTCTGGCCCTGCGGCAACTGCGTAAGCACGCCCGCCAGGTCAGCTGTCACGTCTGTCATGGGAATCAGGCGGTGGCCCCGCGCCCGCGCCGCCGCCACCGCTTCGGGGTCAAAGCGTAGCCCGCGCAGGCCGACGGTGGTGATGTGTTTCAGGTTGGGCATGGCCTCAGCCGCGCGGCGGAAAGGGCTGGAATTGCTCCACTTGGTGTCATTCCGCACGTCCGTAAAGTCTAGGTGCGCGTCTAGCTGTACGATATGCAGATCATTCACGTCATCAAAGGCCCGCAGCAGCGGATAACTCACAGAGTGGTCGCCGCCCAGGAACACTGGAACCTTGCAGCGGCTCCGCACAGCTTTGGCGGCCTCGGTGGTGCGCTGGCGGGCCAGTTCGGGCTCCAGGCTGGGCAAAATCACGTCACTGGCATCGGCAAATGTCACGCCTTGCAAGCGCGTGTTGCCGTCCAGCCCTGTAAAGGGCGGCACACTCCGCAAGCTGGCCTCGCGCAGCGCACGCGGCGCAAAGCGTGCGCCGGGGCGAAAGCCAAGCGCAATGTCAAACGGCACACCCAGCACGGCTATGTCTGCATGCCACTCGCCAAAGGGGTCAACCTGCGGGGCGCGGGCAAAGGTGGGAATGCCTGAGTAGGTGAGGTGGGCGGGCAGGGTCATGTTGGGCCTGCGGTATGGCTTAGTAGCGCGGATGGTTGCTGGTTGCTGATAAACACAGAGGTAAAACTAGGCATTATTTTTGCTCCCACAGATTAAAAATGGTAACGAAGAAATCCGGCAGATGTCAGCAAACGGTTTTGTATGATGCACACGGCGCTTCAGTTCAGCACAGGCCTAGAGGCGCCCGCCTGCGCTTCTACATCACGAAATCCACAAGCTGACCTGACCTCATTTAGCCCTTGATATCCAGGCTCGGCAAATCAATCCCGCGCTCTTTTGCCACGTCAACCGCTAAGTCATAGCCCGCATCGGCGTGGCGGATAACGCCCATGCCAGGGTCATTCACCAAAGCACGGCTGATTTTCTGGGCGGCCTCGTCGCTGCCGTCTGCCACAATCACCAGGCCGCTGTGCTGGCTAAAGCCCATGCCCACGCCGCCGCCGTGGTGAAAGCTCATCCACGACGCGCCCGAAGCGATGCCCAGGCCAAAATTCAGCAGCGCCCAGTCACTCACCGCATCTGAGCCGTCTTTCATGGCCTCGGTTTCGCGGTAGGGGCTGGCGACGCTACCCGCGTCTAGGTGGTCGCGTCCAATCACAATCGGGGCCTTGACACGCCCGTCTTTGACCATGTCGTTAAACAGTTTGGCAGCCTGGTCGCGCTCTTTATAGCCCAGCCAGCAGATGCGGGCGGGCAGGCCCTGAAAGGCGATTTGGTCGGCGGCGTAGGTTAGCCAGCTTTGCAGCCTTTCATCATCGGGGAACAGTTCCAGCAGCGCCTTGTCGGTGGCGCGGATATCCTCGGGGTCGCCCGACAGCGCCACCCAGCGAAACGGCCCACGCCCTTCACAAAAGCTGTCGCGGATAAAGGCGGGTACAAAGCCGGGGTAGTCAAAGGCATGCTCCACGCCCGCTTCAAAGGCCCGCTGGCGCAGGTTATTGCCGTAGTCAAAGGCAATCGCGCCGCGCTTTTGCAACTCCAGAATGGCACGGACATGATGAGCCATCGCCTCATACGCCCGCCTTTTGTACTCGTCGGGGTGGTCGGCGCGGAGTTTGCTGGCGTCCTCGTCGGCACTCACAGGCGGAATGTAGCCCCACATCGGGTCGTGGGCACTGGTCTGGTCGGTCACCAGGTCGGGTGTCCAGTTCATCTCCACGAGCCTCGGCACCAGTTCGGCGGCGTTGCCCTGCACGCCAATGGAACGGGCCACACCGCTCTCTTTGTACGCTTCGGCCCGTTTAATCGCGTCTTCTAGGCTGTCAGCAACCTCGTCCAGATAACGGGTTTCCAGGCGTTTTTGGATGCGGGTGGGGTCAATTTCAATGTTGATGCTCACGCCGCCCGCTAGTTTGCAGGCGAGGGGCTGCGCGCCGCCCATGCCACCCAAGCCCGCCGTAACCGTGATGGTATGCTTGAGGCTGCCGCCAAAGTGCTTTTTGCCCGCCGAGGCAAAGGTTTCGTATGTACCTTGTACGATGCCCTGTGAGCCGATATAAATCCAGCTTCCGGCTGTCATCTGCCCGTACATCATTAAGCCCAACTGATCAAGCTTGTCAAAGGTTTCCCAGTTGGCCCAGTGCGGTACTAGGTTGCTGTTGGCGAGGATGACGCGGGGTGACCACGCGTTGGTCTTGAGCACCGCTACCGGCTTGCCCGACTGAATCAGCAGGGTTTCGTCATTTTCAAGCCTGTCGAGCGTTTCTACGATCTTGTCAAAGGCTTCCCAGTTGCGAGCGGCCTTGCCGCGTCCGCCGTAGACGACCAGCGTTTCGGGGTGCTCAGCGACTTCGGGGTCAAGGTTGTTCATCAGCATGCGTTTGGCCGCTTCCTGTATCCAGCCTTTAGCGGTGCGGTTGGGGCCGTGCGGGGCGCGAATGGTGCGGGGTTGATGGTCAGCGTTGGTCATGAAGTCTCCTCGGCTGGCGCGGGGCCTGGCCTTGTGGTGTTGCCGGATTTGTGTTCTATCATCATTTGCCAAAAGACAGGCCGACACAAGGCTACTTTGCGCGTATTGCGCAAAAGCGCCCGGTGACCCGTTATCATCTGCGTATGGCGCGGCGACTTTCTACGGTGGAGCAGGCGGTCAGACTCCTGGAATACTTTGACGCTGACCATACCGAGTGGACGCTCAGTGACCTAGCGCGGCAGTGCGGGCAGCCCACGTCTACGGTGCATCAGCAGTTGGTGACACTGAGCATGTGCGGCTTACTTACTCAGGTAGGGCGGGGGCGCTATCAGTTGGGGCTGCGACTGCTCAAGCTCGCCAGTGCGCTGTACGGCTCGCGGCCCTGGTACTCGCCCGCCCACACGGCAATGGACAAGGTAGCGCGCAGCACACACCTGCTGGCCTTTATCGCCGTGCGGCAAGGCGAGCAGGTTATCTGTGTGGCCCGCAGCGTGCAGGGGCGCGGCGGAGCCGAGGTGGTGGGTGAGACCAGTTTTGAGCTGCCGCCCCACGCCACCGCCAGCGGCAAACTGCTTTACGCGCTGGCTGGGCTAGACTTTGCTGAGTCAGCGCCGCGCTTTACTCCCTACACGCTGCGGCAACCCTGGGCGCAAGAAGCCGCCGAAATCCGCCGCACACGCGCCGCTGTGACCTGTGACGAGTGGGCCATAGGCACCAGCAGCCTTGCTGTGCCGTTTGTCGATGCGGACGGGGCGGTGCTTGGTACGTTGGGTCTGAGTCTCCCCACCAGCCGCCTGCGCGAACAAGACCAGTTGCTGCGCCGCCTGCGCGAAGAAGCTGAGCAGATACCGTGAAGGGCAGATACAGTGAAAGGCGGACTGCGCTTCATTCCAGCGCCGTCAGAAAGGTACCACTGCATTTTCATATCGTGAAATGCCTACCTTTTTGTACTGGCGCTATCGTTCTTCTACCCTGGTTGTCACAAGGTGCAAGTCAGAATCTGTACTCTACCTATAGTTCACAATGTTGCAGCTTTGTAGGGCGAGCATCAACCACCATCCAGTATCCGTATTGCACCCCTCACCCTGCGGTGTTAGCGTGTTAGTCATGCAACAACCTTCTGGCATTGGCATAACGGCTATTGGGGCGTACGCGCCGCCCAAGGTGGTGACCAACGCCGATTACGAGCAGCACCTAGAGACGAGCGCCGAGTGGATAGAGTCGCGCACCGGTATCCGCGAACGGCGCTACGCCGCTGACGACGAATTCACCTCTGATATGGGCGTACGCGCTGTGCAAGACTTGCTGGGCCGCTATCCTCAGGCGCTTGAGGGCGTAGATATGGTGATTTGCGCTACCGCCACGCCCGATGCCAGTTTTCCAGCCACGGCCACATTGATTGCTGCCCAGATAGGCCTTCACGGTGTGGGGGGCTTTGACCTATCGGCGGCGTGCAGCGGCTTTTTGTACGCTTGTGCGGCGGCTCAGGGCCTGGTGGCTGCGGGAATAAACCGCAGGGTACTGGTGATTGGGGCTGAGGTGTTTACCAAAATTGTTGACCAAACCGACCGCGCCACCGCCATTTTGTTTGGTGACGGTGCAGGCGCCGCCGTGATAGAGCAGGTGCCACAAGGTTACGGCTTTCAGGGCTTTGTGCTGGGGTCTGATGGAGCAGGAGCGGCGAGCCTGTACGCGCCGTGTCTGGCCCCGAAACTGCCTGACGGCACAGTTATTGACAGCCGCTATACCGTCATGAACGGGCGTGAAGTCTTTAAGTTCGCGGTGCGTATCATCCCCGAAAGCGGGCAGCAGGTGATGGATAAGTCGGGCCTGAAGGTCAGCGACATAGACTGGTTTATCCCCCACCAGGCCAATATCCGCATCATTGAATCGGCCTGCGAGCGCTTTAGGTTGCCGCTAGAGCGCACCATCGTCAACTTAGACCGCTACGGCAATACCTCGGCAGCCACCGTACCGCTGGCGCTGAGCGAAGCCGTAGCCGACGGGCGCATCCAAGACGGTCAGCAACTGCTGATGGTGGCCTTTGGCGGCGGACTGAGCTGGGCGGCGTGTACGATGAAATGGTATGCAGGAAATGGTGTCCAGGATCTGTAAAAGCCTCACCATCTCACCGAATCAATGTCCGTGGATGCTGAGTGTACTGGTGTCTCGGCCGCTTCACCAAAGACGGTCTACATGTCCGCATGCTTTTGCTGCCCTTTAAGTTGCACCTTTTCATTTGTACCCTGACAAGCCACACGCCTTTTGTTGTCATACGGATTGTTGTCATATAGATTTTGCTTTATGCCAGAACAGTTTTAGAACTACCGAACAGTCTCAGAAGTACGGCCTGCGCTTCCGTAACGTGAAATGCGTACCTTTTCTTACTCGCGCTGGCCTTCTGTCACCGCGTTGTTAACACGATTTAACCCCACGTCCGTATAACCCACAGGCTGTAATTCACATCTTGCACCCTGATAAGGAGCGTCCCATGACCTCACCTTTTTCCAAAATCGCCGCCCTCTTTCCCGGGCAAGGTTCACACGCGCTCGGTATGGGGCTTGATATTGCCGCCCAATACGGCGCGGCAGCCGAGGTTTTTGCTCAGGGCCAACAGGTGTTGCCCGCGCTAGGCGAGGTCATAGAGCACGGCCCGCTGCAAGAACTGACCCTCACTGCCAACCAGCAGCCTGCGTTGGTGCTGGCGTCGGTGGCGGCCTACCGCGCGTGGTACGCCCGCACGGGCCTGATCCCCTTTGCGGCGGCGGGCCACAGCCTGGGTGAATACTCGGCGCTGGTGGCTTCGGGTGCGCTGAGCCTGGCAGACGCGCTGCGCCTCACCCACAAACGCGGCAAGCTGATGCAGCAGGCCGTCGCTGTAGGTGAGGGCGCTATGGTGGCGATAATGGGCGACGCTGGGGCCGTGCAGGAGGTTTGTAGCGGCATTGAGGGTGTGCAGCCCGCTAACTACAACACGCCCAGCCAAACGGTGATTTCGGGTCAAAAGGCAGCCGTAGAGCAGGCCGTCACCGAACTCAAGGCGCGCGGCCTCAAAGCCGTGCCCCTCAAGGTGTCGGCTCCCTTTCACTGCCCGCTGATGCAGCCCGCCGCTGAGGGTCTCGCTCCCGATTTGCAGGCCGTACCCTTAGAGCCAATGCAGTTTCCCGTCATCGCCAATGTCACCGCCCAGCCTGTATCAGACAGCGCCCAAGTACCTGATCTACTCACTCAGCAAATCACCGCCAGTGTGCAGTGGGTAAAGTCAGTGGAGCACCTGCGCGAAATGGGCACCGAACTTTTTGTAGAGTTTGGCCCAGGCACTGTACTGGCGGGCCTGGTCAAAAAAATTGCCCCCGAAGTGCGCGTGGTTAATGTGGGCACAGCGCAACAAGTGGCAGAGTTTGGCAACTGGGAGGTCTAGTATAGATTTCGCTGCATTCTGGTACAGCTAGGTTAATACAGCCGGGCCAGCACACTCAGGCCCACACACTCAGGAAAGCACCGCCTCTACCTCCGTACCAGGGAACCCGTATGTTTCTTTCTCGCATCCGCCCTGATTCAATCGGAATCCGTCTGAGCAATGGTGCGGCTGATAGTCGACAGTGATGAGCAGTCGACAGTGATAAGCAGTCAACCGTCCCAACGCTGTGGTAAGCCGCTGTGAAGCATCATGACCTCTGTTCCTTCCGCCTGTTTGACCCTTCGCCTTTTGCCTTTTTTCAAAGGAGCCTTGCCCATGACTCAGCCCTCAACCCCCCAGATTGCCCTTGTCACTGGCTCAAGCAGAGGCCTAGGCCGCGCTATGGCCCTCAAGCTTGCCCAAGACGGCTTTGCCCTTGCTATTCATTACGGAAAGAGCCAGGCCGAAGCCCAAAAAGTCGCCGCCGAAATCCTAGCAGCGGGCGGGCAGGCGCAGGTGTTTGGTGCTGATTTGTCGCAGCCAGCGCGGGCCAGCGAACTGGTTGAGCAGGTGATCAAAGACATGGGCGGTTTACATGTGCTGGTGAACAACGCCGGCATTACCCGCGACACCCTCGCTGTTCGTATGAGAGATGAAGACTGGGACGCGGTTATTCAAACCAATCTGTCGAGCGCTTTTGCCGCGAGTCGCAGCGCCATCAAACACATGATGCGGGCGCGCTACGGGCGCATCATCAACATTTCAAGCGTGGTGGCGCTGATGGGTAACCCTGGGCAGGCCAACTACGTTGCCAGTAAAGCGGGGCTTATTGGCCTGAGCAAAGCGCTTGCCAAAGAGTACGGCGCCCGCGGCATCACCGTCAACGCGGTAGCCCCTGGCTTTATCGCCTCTGATATGACCGACAAGCTGACCGACGAGCAAAAAAGAGCCTACGAACAGGCCATTCCCCTGGGCCGCTTGGGTACGCCTGAAGATGTAGCGGCGTTGGTGGCGTTCCTGGCTTCTGAGGCAGCGGGCTATATCACCGCACAGGCCATCGGGGTAGACGGGGGCCTGTACCCGCACTAAACGTCATGTGCACCAAGATGCCCCCAACGTGCTGAGGGGGAGGGAGGAGAGGGTCTATATTTCGAACCTTTGTGCGTGGCCGTGTGTACTTTTTGGTGTGTTGGCGGCGGTTTTTGTACGCTGTACAGACTTTGGCCCTCTGGCGGGCGCAGCAGTGTAGACTACAGAGCAGCGAAAAGCTTTTCTTTTCAGCCCACCTATTTTTGGAGGAACCATTATGTTTGAACAAGTCAAAGAAGTTATTGTTGAGAAACTGGGTGTAGATGCCGATAAAGTCACCCCAGAGGCCCGCTTTGTAGAAGACCTAGGCGCCGACAGTCTGCAAACTGTAGAGCTGATTATGGGCCTGGAAGACCAGTTTGGCATCACCATTCCTGACGAAGCTGCCGAGAAGATCAGCACCGTGCAGGCCGCCATAGATTACATTGAGAGCCAGAAGAAATAAAAGTTAGCCGGTCAGCGACTGGGTTGTATAGGCCGGGCAGTATAGAGGTCTGGACGAACTACCTGTGACTTTGGTTATGGGGGGTAGTCCAGCCATTCATTGTGGGTCTCATTGATCGGATTAAACATGTTTTTGATACGGTTCAAGTCAGAACCCGTATGATTCTGTACATGTTAAAAGTCCGGTGATGCTACCAAAACCCTGAGTCATGACTATCACTTGAAAGATGAAGTGACGTGCATTCAGAGTAGTATAGTACATTGCAACTTCTATAACCAGGCCACTTATACGCATTGCGATTAAGCCAGGTCGCTTCTGATTGAATGAGGGCGGCCGCGAGTGGGAAAAGATACGGGTTCCCTGTTATAGAAGCACAGTCAGTGTTAGCCCGACTGTGCTGGAATGGAGCGTAGCCTGTATTAAATGCCGCCAGAAATATACTGGCAGCGAGTCTGGAAATATAACGGGCTGGGTCGCAGCCTTTTCATTTCAGCACCGCTTCAGAGGCGCCGCTTTGCGCTACCGCGAAGTCCGTACTGTTTGCTACGCTTGCTGGCTTTCTGCCACCGCGTGTTGAACACGGTTCAAGTCGCAACCCCCGTATAAGCAGCGCGTGACTGAAGATAAGCGTCATTGACTATAGAAGTGGCCAAGGCGTTGACATCTGGCATATTCCCCCGCCTGGTTTATTGTGTGGGGATATGGGCGCGTCTGCGGCTAACCTGAATCTGATACAAACTGCGATTAAATCAGGTCGTTGCTGATTTAACCTGGGCGGCTATGAGTGGCAAAAGATACGGGTTCCCCGGTATGGAAGTACAGTCGGTGCTGGCCCGACTGTATTAGCCCGACTGGGCTGGAATGGAGCGCAGTGCGTCTGAGGTCAATCTGTGTACCTCAGATTCAGTTGGGTAAATCCTATAGTTATTAAACCCCGGTGCTTGTTAGACCCTATACTTGTCAAATCGTCTAACAGATTGACTGTCTTACCGCTTTTTCTCTGAGCTTTAACCCTCACACTCTTTACCCCGACGCATCACCCGTATCTCACAGCCCCAGCAAGGAGTACTTCATGGATTTAAAACGCGTTGTTATTACCGGACTTGGCCCTATTACCCCTATCGGTACAGGCGCGGCAGAGTTTGCCCAGGCGCAGCGCGAGGGCAAAAGCGGTATTGGCCCCATTACCCACTTTGATGCCAGCGACCTCAAGGTGCGTATTGCGGGCGAGGTTAAGACCGACCTAAGCCAGTTTGTTGATGCGCGCGAAGCCAAGCGCCTTGACCGCGTAGTGCAACTGGCACTGGCGGCAGCTGACTTAGCGGTAGCAGACAGCGGCCTGAGCCCTGAAGAACTGGCGGGCGAGCGCACAGGTACGCTGGTGGGCAGCGGCATTGGTGGCATTTCCACTTTTGAAACCCAAACCCGCGTGCTGGTTGAGCGTGGGGCGGGGCGAGTCAGCCCCATGTTTATTCCCATGATGATTGCCAATATGAGCACAGGCAATGTTGCCATGCGGTACGGTGCTACAGGCCCCAGCAGCACGGTGGTTACGGCCTGCGCTACGGGTACAGGGGCTATTGGTGACGCGGCGCGTATTATTCAACTGGGCCTGGCTGACATCATGATTGCAGGTGGCACGGAGGCAGCGATTACGGGTCTGGCTATCGGCGGCTTTGGCAACATGCACGCCCTGAGCGCCAGCCACAATGACGACCCCCAGGCTGCCAGTCGCCCCTTTGCCAAAACTCGCGACGGCTTTGTGCTGGGTGAAGGTGCCGGTGTGCTGATACTCGAAGAACGGGAACACGCCCAAAAACGCGGCGCACGCATCTACGCTGAGGTGGTCGGCTACGGCACCTCGGCCGACGCGCACCATATCACCTTGCCTGCTCCTGAAGGGCGTGGCGCACAGGTGGCCATGCGTCAGGCCCTTAATGCTGCCCGCATTGACCCCTCAGCGGTGGGGTATGTCAACGCACACGGCACCTCAACCCCCGCCAATGACCTTAATGAAACCCTGGCCCTCAAGCACATATACGGCAGCCACGCGGCCCACTTGGCGGTGTCAAGTACCAAGTCTATGACAGGGCATCTGCTCGGCGCCGCGGGCGCAGTAGAGGCCATAGCGGTAGCTCAGGCCCTCAGTGATGGTATTTTGCCGCCCACCCTTAATGTTGGCGCTGACCCCGACCCCGAACTGAACCTTGACTATATTCCTGAAGGAGCCAGAGAGCAGCAAGTGGAGTACGCTATGAGCAATTCATTTGCTTTTGGTGGACAAAATGCAGTGCTGGTCTTTAAGCGCTGGAGCTAGCCTGTCCTTTTATTAACCAGTGATTCAATAAAGACATTCGATATACTTATAAAAAAGGGTTTAGTAAAATGTTGTACGTCAATGGAGGGCCAAACACGTACTGTTTGTAATAGGTGATAGAAGTTGCGCTGTTAATTACTCCTTGGGCCAAAGAAAAGCCAGGGCATATAAACAAATCTCTGTAAAACAAAGAAGGAGCATGTGCCAAAACGCTAGTTTGGCTATGCTTGTATCAGCAACCTCTACTTTTGGGCATTCGGGTTCGGCAAAACTTGCTGGGTGCAAACCTCAGCGGCATAAGAAAAGTGTTGCCTAAACATCTATACGATTTTTTATCTTCATGTTAGCTCACTCTAAGATTTGAGATAGTGTCTGATTGCTAGTGTGGGGTTGATATGCCGAATGTTCAGGATTTTTTTGCCAAAATAACGCCGCGACAACGGGCATATTTAGTTGTTATTACTCTGGCTCTCGGGGTGCAACTCTTTAGTTTTGCCCTGTATGGGCCGGGCAGTCCAACGTGGCTCAACATCATGCGGGTGATGGTGATTGCGATTTATCTCATCATGTTGGCCTTGGTGATATGGGATTTCCGTGCGTGGCTGATACACAGCCTGGGCCTGCTGATCTGTGCTGGTTGGGTGATATTCGATACCCTTCATCCCTGGTATGTTGAGCATACCCTGAGTGCCAACGGGCTGCTAGAAACCACCCTTTTGGCGCTGCTGGCGTTTACCTTCTGGCCTGCCTGGGCGGCGGCGGCGCTGATGGGCGTTATCTTAGTGGGCTTGCTGATACTGGTGGGTAGTTCGAGCGGTAAGGCCATTGACACGGTGCTGCTGGTAATCATGAATGTCTTTTTTACGGGGTTTATGGCGGTGTACGGGCGGCAGGTGAGTGTGGTCGAAACCCAAAGAGACATGCTGGGTAAGCTGGCTTACCGCGATCCGCTGACGCAGCTTGCCAACCGCCATATGGCAGATGAAGCGCTGAAACAGTTGAGCAAGCGCCCAGAGCCTCAGCATATCGCCCTGATTTTATTTGACATAGACCACTTTAAGCACGTGAATGACTCGCTAGGCCACCCCGCTGGTGACCAGGCCCTGGTGCATATCACCCAGGTGTTGCAATCCTTTATGCGGTCAGATGACCTTCTGGCCCGCTGGGGTGGCGAGGAGTTTTTACTGCTGTGCTACGGCATCAGCACCAAAAAAGCGAGGGAGCGCAGCGAGCAACTGCTATCGGCTGTGCGTGCCGCGCCGCTTGAAGGGTTTCCGCCGTTGACCCTCAGTTGCGGCGGGGTGATGGCCAATGAAGCCTTGACCATCACGGCCCTGCTAAGCCTGGCCGACCAGCGGCTTTACCAAGCAAAAGCCCAGGGCCGTGACCGCGCAGTGTGGGGTGAAGAGTAATTGCGGGGTGACGGGTAATTCTGATACAAGGGAGCCCGCCTGCAGCGTTAGGTACTTGATACGGACAGCCGCTCCATTTCAGTACAGTCTCCGTATTACTGGTTTTGGTGCTGTTGCACCCTAAAATCCCACTCAAAGGAGCGCTGCCAGGGCAACGTTACGTCTTGCAAGGTATAGTTCTGTTCCATCTCTAGCGGAAAGTGCTGTTGGGCCAAGCCGTAAAGCACCTGCTCGGCCTTTTGCAGGCCACCTGGCTGGCTGAGTTGGGCATCGGGTACGGCTTTGCGTAGTTCGGCGCGCAAGAGGCCGCTATACAGCACGTCATTGGTGTATTCACGGGCCAAAAGTGCGTCTTGGCGCAGGGGGTCGGCGCCTGCCAGCACCACTTTGCTATGCGCCAGTGCTGTACCGATGTTGTTGCCAGGCGTGCCCCAGGCGGCGAGCGCTGCCAGAGCGGGGGTGCGCCGCAGCGTGGTCAGGTCAGCCCACAGGCGGCTGTTGCCCATATTGACCGTATTGACATCCGCTACCGCTACCCAGCGTCCCTGTTTGGCAGCTTGGCGCAGCAGGGCCGAAATACGCAGCGCCGACTTGCGCGGTTCGCCGCCGTTGTAAATGTACAGAATAAGAGGTGAACTCTGCTCACTTCTCACCTCGTAGCCCGCAGCTTGGGCGTGCAGCCTCACACTTTCACTCAGCGCAATGCCGTCGTACTTGGTGATTTTGTCCTGGCTGACGGGGTCGCTGTACTCTACCTGTACGCTGCTCGGCTTGGGTGCAAGGGCGCGGGCCACGAGACTGCTCAGCACTTCGTCGGTTCCTGGGTAAATCTGCACATTGGGCGGGGCATCTTTGGCGAGCTCGGCACCTTCTTGTGGTGCAGGAGAAGCGGGCAAAGCGTCGTCCCAGGTGACATGCAGCTCGGTAAAGGTGCCGTCAGCGGCCCAGTGCATCATCTGACGCGCTATGGCAAGGTTACGCGCTCTGTCGGTGGCGTCGGGTGAGCGGGGCAGGGTGATAAAAGCGTAGATGGGCTGTTGCTTGGCCCGCTCGCGCAGGGGAGCTAAGCGCGCCAGGACTTCGCTGGCACTGAGGGTGCTGGTGCGCGACTGCACCAAGCCGCCGTAAGCCAGCGCATCAAGCGAGACAATCAGTGGCCCGGTCGTGGGCTGGGCTTGTAGCCAGGCAAGCAACTGATTGTAATCAGCACCCTGCCGGGCCGTACCTAGGAGGGCGCGGGGCGGCACATGCACCGCCTGCATACCCAGACTGGCAATAGCAGCGGGCAGCGTAGAGGTGGCTGGGCGCGAATCAAGGGGCACCAAAGTCTGCGCCTGGGCCATAGCAGTAAGCATCAGCCAACACAAGCGCACCGAGCGGCGAAAAGGCAACATCATAGATTACAGCCTAACGGATAGCCATGAGGAAATGAAAGCACGCGGGCAGGGTAGGCAGCACACCTGCTGGAAGGTTCTCGTCCCCACCTTATGGCCTCAATGGTGTTTCTATCCGCTATGCGCCGCATCAGCTTTGAAGGACATACCCCACATTGCGGATAGTGCGCACACGCAAATCGCTGCCCACTGATTCCAGCTTTTTACGCAGCTGTGAAATACGTACCTCTACGCTGTTGCTGTTGGGTGTTTCCCAGCCGTAAAGGTGAGATTCTATGTCCGTGCGCGAAAAAACCCGTTCGGGGGTACGCATCATCAGCTCAAGGATGCGCGATTCATGCTCGGTCAGGTTGACATGTTGGTCTTCGGCGCTCAGGGTTAGGCTGCTGGTCGACAAGCTGGTGTTGCCCAGGTTCACGCTGCCCCCTGACGCAGTGCGGCGCAGCAGGGCGCTGATGCGTGCATCAAGTTCGGGCATGGCAAAGGGCTTGGTCAGGTAATCGTCAGCCCCCGCGTTGAGGCCCGCTACACGATCTTGCACGTCACTGCGCGCCGAAAGCACCAGCACAGGCGTAGAGCTGTATTGCCGCAGCGCCTGCACCAGGTCTAGGCCGTCGCCGTCAGGTAAGTTGAGGTCGAGCAAAATCAGTTGGGCGCTGTGGGTACCAAGCCAGGCCTGCGCCTCCTTGAGCGTAGCGGCGTAGTACACCTGATAATCGGCGCTGAGGTAGTCGCGCAGTAGCGGCCCCAAGTGCGGGTCATCTTCAACAACCAGTAGCTGTGCAAGCATCGTAAGCTCCTTTGGGGGATGGGTAGAAGGCGGGTTTAGGGCGTTTTGGGTTTGGTATCGGAAGCAGATTTGAGACCAGGCAGGCTCACACTTTGGGCGTTGGCCTGCGTGACCAGAGCAATTTTGTAGCCTGAGAGTAGTTTGGCCAGGTTCACATTTTGACCCTTATCATCTTTTAGGCTCAGCTGGCCAGCTTTAAGCACGCCGTCATAGCGGTCTTGCAGGTCGCTGTACAGGTTTTTTTCGCTGCTCTCACGGGCAAAAAGAGTAACCACGGGCCCGCTGTAGTCGCTGACCAGTTGCACATTCAGCTTGTTGGCGCTCACCACGCCGTAGCCGAGTTTGGTCTGCAAATCCCTGTCCCAAACAATCACTTGCAAAGCCTGAGTGTTCAGGCTAAGCAAGATTAAAAGACAGGCAAAATATTTCATCATATGTATAGTTTACTCAACAGAGGCACACGGAAGGCTTAATGTATAGTGAAGCAGAATGAATGTAGAGCACTCTTTGCGGAGATTGTGCCTCGCCGCAATGTTCAACACCGCTTATGGTAGTGCATAAAGCTGATGGAGGAATGACAGAGGCGCAGGGTGATGCCCGGTGGAGGAGAGGCCCAGTGTCAGAGATGCCTAGTGTGAGAGATACGGACTGCGTTTACTTCCAGCACAGTCCCAAAGGTGGCTGCACCGCCCTACCGCGAGATGCGTACCTATGCCTGCTGGCCCTTCTTTCATACGGACTGCCGCTAAATTCCACCACAGTCGGAAAAGCGCCGCCTGCGG